>JAICUF010000021.1 GCA_025935995.1 Gemmatimonadales bacterium | reverse complement strand
GTATTGTTCGGGACACGCACGATCTCGGAACCCGACCTCACGGTCCCTCACCCCGGGCTGGCTCACCGCGACTTCTGGCAGCGGGAGCTGGCGGAACTGCGAGCCGATGACCGCTGACCCGCGTCCCCGCACCCCGCTCGATCTCACCGCCATGAAGGCCGCGCACCGGCCGATCGTCATGCTGACGTGCTACGACGCCCTGTTCGCCCGGCTGCTGGACTCGCCGGACGTGGACGTGCTGCTCGTCGGGGACTCGGTCAACCAGGTGCTCGCGGGACACGAGAATACGCTCAGCGCCACGCTCGACCAGATGATCTATCACGCGTCGGCCGTCCGCCGCGCGACCCGCATGCTCATGTTCGTCGACCTGCCGTTCCTCTCGTACCAGGTCTCGGTGGAGGACGCGATCCGGAACGCGGGGCGGGTCATGCAGGAAACCGGCGCCAACGGCGTGAAGCTCGAGGGCGGCCAGGCGATGGCGCCCACGGTGGCGGCGCTGGTGGAGCGGGGGATCCCCGTGATCGGGCATCTCGGGCTCACACCGCAGTCGGTGCACGCCCTGGGCGGCTACCGGGTTCAGGGCAGGGAGGCCGACGCGGCGGCGCGCATGCAGGCCGATGCGCGCGCGCTGGAGGACGCCGGGGTGTGCGCGCTGGTGCTCGAGCTCGTCCCGACGGCGCTCGCGACCGCCATCAGCGCCTCGCTCACGATCCCGACCGTCGGGATCGGTGCCGGGCGCGGCTGCGACGGGCAGGTGCTCGTCCTGCACGACATGCTCGGGCTCAACGAGAGCTTCACGCCCAAGTTCCTGAAGCGCTACGCCGAGCTGGG
Source organism: Gemmatimonadales bacterium (assembly GCA_025935995.1). Taxonomy (GTDB): domain Bacteria; phylum Gemmatimonadota; class Gemmatimonadetes; order Gemmatimonadales; family GWC2-71-9; genus JAICUF01. The sequence continues at coordinate 30,788 of JAICUF010000021.1, read as the reverse complement.
CGCGGCCGTGCGCGCCGCGGCCCATGACTTTGCCGACGACGTGCGCTCGGGCCGCTATCCCGACGCCAAGCACAGCTTCGAGTAGCCGCGCGTGGAGGAAAGCGGTGACGTGCAGCTGCTCCGCGCGTGGGCGCGCGGCCACCGCGCGGCGGGCCGGCGGATCGGATTCGTGCCGACGATGGGCTTCCTGCACGAGGGCCATCTCCGGCTGGTGGACGAGGCGCGCCGGCGCGCCGACGTCGTCGTGATGAGCATCTTCGTGAACCCGCTCCAGTTCGCCCCCACCGAGGACCTCGCCCGCTACCCCCGCGACCTGCCGCGCGACCGCGCCCTCGCGGCCGCCCGCGGCGTGGACTTTCTGTTCGTGCCGGACGCCGCCGTGATGTATCCGCCGGGGAGCGCGACGCGGGTGGTGCCGGGCGAGGCCGCGAGCCGGTGGGAGGGCGTCGTGCGGCCGGGACATTTCACCGGGGTGCTCACCGTCGTCGCCAAGCTGTTCAACCTCGTCGGGCCCGACGTCGCCTGCTTCGGGCGGAAGGACATCCAGCAGGCTGCGCTGATCCGCGCGATGGTGCGCGACCTGGACTGGCCGATCGAAGTCGTGGTCGTGCCGACGGTGCGCGAGGCCGACGGACTCGCGCTGAGCAGCCGGAACGTCTACCTGACGAGCGACGAGCGCGGGCAGGCTCTCGGGTTGAGCCGCGCGCTCGCCGCGGCGGACGCCGCATGGAGGGCCGGCGAGCGCAATGCCAGCGGCCTGGAGGCGGTCGTGCGCGACGCGCTCCGGATGTATCCGGGCGTGACCGCCGACTATATTGCCGTCTGCGAGCCGATCCGCATGGCGCCGGCGGCGAGCGCGGCCGCCGGCACCATCGTCGCGCTCGCCGCGCGGGTCGGCTCGACCCGGCTGATCGACAATATCGTCCTCGGCGAGGAGCACGGCTGATGCAGCGGCATCTGATGAAATCGAAGATCCACCGCGCCACGATCACCTCGGCCGACCTGCACTACGAAGGGTCGCTCACGGTGGACGAGGAGCTGCTCGACGCGGCCGATCTCGTGCCGTACGAGGAGATTCAGGTGGTGAACATCAACAACGGATCGCGCTTCACCACCTATGTCATCGCGGGGGAGCGCGGTTCCGGCGTGGTCCAGCTCAACGGCGCCGCCGCGCGGCTCGGCCTCGCCGGCGACCTGGTGATCCTGATCGCGTACGCGTCGATGGAGGATGCCGAGGCCCGCCGCTTCACCCCGCGCGTCGTGTTCGTGGACGAGCGGAACCGCATCGTCCGCCCGCCGCTCCGGGCGGAGAGCTGACGCCCGCATGACGCCGTCCACGCTTCCGGCGTGGGCCATGGTGTCTCCCGAACGGCAGGCGCACATCGAGCGCGTGGCGCGGCTGGCCGCATCCTGGGCCGACGCCATGCGCGTCGCCGATGCGGAGCGCGCGCGCTGGCTCCGCGCCGTCTGGCTGCACGACGCGCTCCGCGACGCGGGCGACGCGCGCCTGGCCGAGCTCGCGCCATCCACTCCGGGTCCCTCCGAGCTCCGCCATGGCCCGGCGGCGGCGGCACGGGCCAAGGCCGAAGGCGAGACCGACCGCGGCGTACTCGACGCCGTGCGCTATCACTCGCTGGGCCTGGCCGAATGGGACATGGCGGGCCGGGTGCTCTACTGCGCCGACTACCTCGAGCCGGGTCGCCCCTTCGATCGCGATGGACGCGCGAACCTCGCGAGCCGGTACCCGGCCGATCCCTCCGGAGTGCTCCGCGCGGTGGCCGAGCGTCGCCTCACACACCTCATTCAGTCGGGCTGGTCGCTTCCCGAGCCCACGGTGCGCTTCTGGAACGCGCTCGTCACCCAGCCGCCCGACGCATCGCGCTGATTGCCGGCGGCGCGCTGGTCGCGGCCGCCGGCGTCGCGGCCGTGATCTTCCGTCCGGCGCCGCCGGGCGCGCGAGCGGTGGCCGAGCCCGCATACCCGATCCCCGGCCAGTCGGAAACGCTCCGCGTCGAAGTGCTCAACGGCACCAACCGCACCGGCCTCGCACGCGTGGCCACGCGGCAGCTGCGCGAGCACGGCTTCGACGTCGTCTATTTCGGGCAGCGGGCGACGGTGGCACGGAGCCAGGTCGTGGCGCGGCAGGTGGACGCGGCGCACGTGCGCGCGATCGCATCGGCGCTGGGGATCGACAGCATCAGCGTGCAGCGCGACACGATGCGGCGGGTCGATGTGAGCGTGTGGCTGGGCCCGGATTTCCGGCCGGCGCCCGGGCTGCATCCCTGACGACGCCGGCGCCGCACGCTCAGGCGAGCGCGATGACGATGTCGGCGACGTTGGTCCCCGTGGCGCTGGCGGGCAGGAGCGCGCCGGCGGCGGCAAGCGCGGGGCAGGCGTCGTGGCCGGACAGGTCACGAGCCGGCGACCGGCCCGCGGCCGCGATCCGTGCCCAGGTCGCGCCGTCTACGATCGCGCCCGCCGCGTCGGTCGGTCCGTCACGACCGTCGGTGCCGGCTGCGAGGAGGGCCGCCGCTGAACCGGCCAGCGCTTCCGCGGCGGCCAGGGCAAGCTCCTGGCAGCGGCCGCCGCGTCCGTGTTCCGCTCCCAGCGTGACGACCGTTTCCCCGCCGGCGATCATGCACCGCCCGCGCGCGGCCGCAGCGACGCGGCTCGCGATCTCGCGTCCGGCATCGGCGGCTTCGCCGGTCAACCGACGTGCGAGCACCTCCACGCCAAGGCCGAGCGATTCGGCCCGCGCGGCGGCCCCGGCGAGCGCGGTTGCGTTGTTGCCGACGATCTGCGTCTCGACGCGCGCAAAGGCTGGCTCGCCCGGTTTGGGTGTTTCTTCCGCACCCCCGTCTTCCACCGCCTCGAGCAGTTGCCGCACCGCACGCGGCACGGCCTCCCAGATGCGCGCGGAGCCGAGGAGCGCGATGACGTCGGCGGCGTGGAGCGCGTCGGCGGTGCAGGGGCCCGAGCCGATCAGCGCGGGGTCATCGTCCGGCACGTCGGAGAGCAGGAGGCAATCGACACGCGCGGGATGGAGCGCCCGCGCGAGACGCCCGGCTCCCCAGCGGCTGAAGCGCTTCCGGACCCCGTTGATGCCGGTGATGTCCAGGCCCGACCCCAGGAGGAGATCGTTGAGCGCCGCGAGGTCCGCAGGACTCACGCCCTCGATCGGCGCCCCCGCGAGGCTGCTCGCGCCGCCGGAGAGGAGCACCAGGGCCGAATCGTCGGCTGCAACGGCGCCGGCGGCGGCGCCCACCAGATCCGCGGCCCGCCGGGACGCCGCACCGGGCCGCGGATGGTCGCCCGCGACGCGGCGAAGCGCGCCGCGCGGCGCCTCCGCGGGCACCGCGGCGCCGACGACGATCCCCCCGGCGAGCGACCGGCCCGTCATCCGGATCCAGTCCTCGGCTGCCCGCGCCATCCCGTCCGCCGCCTTGCCGAGGGCGATCACGTGGACGCGGCTTCCCGCGTCGAGCGCTGCGAGCGCTGCTTCGACGGCGCGCGCCGGCGCTGCCGCGTCGATCGCCGCGGCGTACAACGCTTCGAGGGTCGCGCGGCGATCAGCCATGCGTCAGACCGGACGCCGCGGGCGGTGAGCCGTCCCGTCGTTCGCGTAACGCGCCGGCTTCCCGGCGAGGTCGAGGCGGCACTCGCGGCGGAGTTCCGCGTCGAGCTCAACGCGTCCGACACGCCGCTCACCGGACCGGAGCTGCATCGCGCCCTCCGCGAATCGGACGCCGTCCTCTGCACGGTGACCGATCGCCTTGCTGCCGACGTGATCGGCGCGCCGCCGGTGCGATGCCGACTGCTCGCGAATTTCGGTGTGGGCTACAACCACATCGATCTCGCCGCGGCGCGCGCGGCCGGCATCGCCGTCAGCACCACCCCGGGTGTCCTCACCGACGCGACTGCCGACCTCACCATGGGGCTCATCCTTGCCGTTGCCCGGCGCATGGGGGAAGGGGAGCGGCTGCTGCGGCGCGGCGGGTGGAGCGGATGGACGCCGACGCAGCTCCTCGGCCGCGACGTGTCGGGCGCGCGCCTTGGGATCATCGGATTCGGGCGCATCGGTCAGGCCGTCGCGCGGCGCGCCGGCGCGGGCTTCGGGATGGAGGTGCGCTTCTGGACGCCACGGGCCGACGCTCACGCCGCGCTGGCGGTCGGTGCCGAGGCGGCGGAATCGGTGGACGCCCTGTTGCCCTGGGCCGACTTTGTCTCCCTCCATTGCCCGGCCACTCCCGAAACGCACCATCTCATCGATGCGCGGAGGCTCGGGCTGATGCGCCGGGAGGCCTTCCTGATCAACACGGCCCGCGGTGATGTCGTGGATGAGGTTGCCTTGGTCAAGGCGTTGCAGGAGCGCACGATAGCGGGAGCAGCTCTGGACGTCTATCAAGGTGAGCCACGGGTGCCGGCGGAACTGCGGGGGCTGGAGAACGCGGTCCTGCTGCCTCACCTCGGGAGCGCCACCCGGGAGGCCCGCACGGCGATGGGGCTACGCGCCCTTGAGAATCTGTGGGCGTTCTTCGCCGGCGGCGACCTTCCCGACCGCGTGGCCTGAGCGCCGGCGCCGCCCCTCGACCTCGACCCGGAGCTGCCCGCAGGCGGCGTTGATATCGAGCCCGCGGCTTCGCCGCACGGAAGCCTCGACCCCCTGATTCCGGAGCCGCTCCGCAAAGGCGCGGATCCGATCCGCCGTCGTGGGCACCAGGTCGCCGCCGCCGCCGGGGTGGAGCGGCAGGATGTTCACCAGCGCGCGGAGCCGCCGCGCGAGGCGCACGAGCTCGTCCGCGTCGGCGTCACGGTCGTTCACCCCCGCGATCATCACATATTCGAAGGTCACGCGGCGATCGAAGGCGCGGGCCGCCTCCACCACCTGGGCCAGGTCGTACTTCTTCTCGACCGGCATGATGGTCCGCCGCTGCGCGCTGGTCGGGGCGTGCAGCGAGATGGCGAGGCGAAACTGCTCCGGTCGCTTGGCGAATTCCGCCATGCCCGGGAGGATCCCGACGGTCGAGACGGTGATGTGCCGTGCCCCGACGCCGAATCCCTCCGGGGAATTGAGAATGGTGAGCGTCGCGTCGACGGCGGGCCAGTTGAGGAGCGGCTCGCCCATGCCCATGAAGACGACGTTGGTCGGCTTCTCCTCGGGATGCCGGAGCACGATCTCGCGCACCTGGGCGGCGATCTCGAAGACGCTCAGGTTCCGGCGGAATCCCATGCGGCCGGTGGCGCAGAAGGAACAGCCGAGGGCGCAGCCGGCCTGCGACGAAATGCAGAGGGTGCGACGCGCGCCGGAGGGAATGAGCACGCTCTCGATCGCCTCGCCGTCGGCGAGTCGCCACAGATACTTCCGGGTGCCGTCGCTCGAGAGGCGCTCCGTATCGGCGGCGAGGCGGCCGAGCGGGAAGTCGCGCTCGAGCTCGGCGCGAAGCGTGGCGGGCAGCTCGGTCGCGTCCGCCCACTGCGCCACCGGCGCGACCCAGAGCCGCCGCACGATCTGGCCGGTGCGATACGCCGGAAGCCCTCGCGCATTCACCCACGCCGACACCGCCGCGCGTGCCGCCTCGGGCACGAGGGCGAGGAGGTTCGCGGGAGGCGGGTCGGGCGGCGGAGAGGCGGTCATGCACGCAAGATAACGGGTTCTCCCGATGCCTTGCGGCGGTTACGTTTACACTCCCCTATCCCACGGCCATGACCGCCCAACGCTCCCGTTCCGACTCTGAAGCCGCCACGGCGCTCCGCACGCACCGTGCCGGCGCGCTGACCCGGGACGACGTCGGCGCGGCGGTCCGCCTCGGCGGGTGGGTGCACCGGAGCCGCGACCTGGGCGGCATCGTCTTCATCGACCTGCGCGATCGCGCGGGCCTCGTGCAGCTCTCGTTCGACCCCCGCTGGACGCCGCCGGAGGTGATGACGCGCGCCGCGTCGGTCGGCGCGGAGACGGTGGTGCTGGTGAACGGGACGGTCGCCGAGCGTCCGGAGCCCGCGCGCGATACGGCGATGCGCTCGCGCGAAGTCGAGGTGCACGTGCGCGGCCTCGAGATCGTCGGGCCGGCGGTCACGCCCGCGATTCCCGTCGGGCGGAAGGAAGGCGAAGAGCTGCCGGCGGAAGAGCTCCGACTGCGGCATCGCGTGCTCGACCTCCGCCGCCCCGAGCTGCAGGCGAACCTCATCCTGCGCCACCGTCTCTTCCAGCGCGCCCGCCGCACCCTCAGCGACCTGGGCTTTCTCGAGATCGAGACGCCGATCCTCACCAAGCCGACGCCCGAGGGCGCGCGGGACTACCTCGTCCCCAGCCGCGTGCATCCGGGGGAGTTCTACGCCCTCCCCCAGTCGCCGCAGATCTACAAGCAGCTCCTCATGGTGGCGGGATACGACCGCTACTTCCAGATCGCGCGCTGCTTCCGCGATGAAGACCTGCGGGCCGACCGCCAGCCCGAGTTCACCCAGATCGACATCGAGGCGTCGTTCGTGAGCGCCGACGATGTACAGCTGGTCGTCGAGCGCGTACTGGCGGACCTCTGGGCCGAGGCTGGGGTCAGCGTGCCCACACCCTTTCCGCGCATCGCGTGGCGGGACGCGATGGAACGCTACGGTGTCGACAAGCCGGATCTCCGCTACGGCTTCGAGATCCGGGATCTCACCGCGCTCGTCGGCGCCGACGCCGCGCCGTTCGTCTCCGAGGCGACCGGCCGCGGGGGCCGCGTGCGTGGCATTCTGGCGCCGGGCGCCGCCACCGCCAGCCGGAAGGAGCTCGACGCCTTCGCGGCGGGGGCGAAGCAGGCCGGCGCGGGCGGCCTGATCTGGGCGCGGCGCACGGGGAACGGCTGGGAGGGCCAGGGGGTGAAGGCCATCGGCGAAGCGGCACTCACGGCGCTGGGCGGCGCGGACGGCGATCTGCTGCTTGCCGTGGTCGGCGTCGACGGCGTGACCTCACCGGCGCTGCACGCCGTGCGGAGCGGGCTCATCCAGCGGCCCGGCGTCGTCGCGACGACGCGGCATGCGTTCACGTGGGTCGTGGACTTCCCGCTTTTCGAGCGGGACGAGACGGGGCGTCACGTCCCGGCGCACCATCCGTTCACGGCGCCGCATCCCGACGACATCGCGCGGCTCGACCGCGATCCCGCCTCCTGCCGCGCGCAGCACTACGACGCGGTCTACAACGGGAATGAGCTCGGCAGCGGATCGATCCGGATCACCGATCCCGTCGTGCAGCAGCGCATCTTCGGGCTGCTGGGCCTCGACGCGGCCGAGATCGCGCACCGCTTCGGGTTCCTGCTCGACGGCCTCGCCGCCGGCGCGCCGCCGCATGGCGGCTTCGCGCTCGGCTTCGACCGGATCGCGATGTTCCTGGCGGGAGCGAGCTCGCTCCGCGACGTGATCGCCTTCCCCAAGACGACCGCCGCCCGCGCGCTCTTCGAGGGCGCGCCGGTGCGGGTGGATCCCGCCGACCTCGCCGCCCTTCATCTTCGCCCGAGCGGCGAGGCGTAGTCCGGAGGTTTCGTGGCCGACGACATCACCCATCGCATCTCGACCGAGGGCGCGGACCCGCTCCTTCTCGCCGGCGTCAACGACGCCAACCTGAACGAGCTGCAGCGCGCGCTGGGGGTGCGCGTCTCGTTCCGGGGCGACACCCTCAGCGTGAGCGGCGCGACCGAGCAGGTCGAGCGGGCGTCCCCCGTGGTGCAGGCGATGATCGACGTGGTCCGGATGGGCGACCCGGTGACCGTGGACGACGTCGGGCGCTTCGTGGCCGAGGGGCAGGGCGGGGGCGAGACGCCGGCGTCGCCAGCGGACGGGCGGATCATCCTGCCGGGGCTCCGGCGCGCGATCGTCCCCAAGACGCAGGGCCAGCGCGATTATCTCCAGGCCATCGCGGCCAACGACATCGTGGTCGGGATCGGCCCCGCCGGCACGGGCAAGACCTATCTCGCGGTCGCGATGGCCGTCGAAGCGCTCGCCCGCAAGCGGGTGAAGCGGATCATCCTGGCCCGTCCCGCCGTGGAGGCGGGCGAGTCGCTTGGCTTCCTGCCGGGCGATCTGCAGGCCAAGGTAGATCCCTACCTCCGGCCCCTGTACGACGCGCTGGAGGACATGATGCCGCATGACCGCGTGCAGCGCGCCCTCGAGAGCCGGACCATCGAGATCGCTCCCCTCGCCTACATGCGCGGGCGTACCCTCGCCGACGCCTTCATCATCCTCGACGAGGCGCAGAACGCCACCGGCGCCCAGATGAAGATGTTCCTCACGCGGCTCGGCGTGAACAGCCGCACGGTGGTGACCGGCGACAAGACGCAGATCGACCTGCCCCGCCGCGAGGACTCCGGCCTGGTGCAGGTCGAGCGCGTGCTGCCCGGAATCGACGGCATCGCGTTCTGCTACCTGCATGAGGGGGACGTCGTCCGTCACCGGCTGGTGCGGGAGATCATCCGCGCGTACGCGGAGGACCAGAACGGCTGATGGAGGACGCGCGGGAGCGCCGGCCCCACCGGCTGCCCGGATGGTCCCCGCGCGGGGTGCGCTTCCACCTGGCGCGCTGGCTCCTGCTCGCCGCGGTCGCCGCGATCACCTGCGTGGTCTTTCCGGCGCCGCGCGGGCCCGCGAGCCCCGTGTACGATGCGGGCGAGGTGGCGCGCCAGACGATCATCGCGCCGATCCCCTTCGTCGTCCGCAAGAGCGACGACGAGATCGCCCGGGAGGGGGAGGCGCGCGCGCTCGCCGTCCCGCCGGTCTACCGCTTCAGCCCCTCCGGCTACGCCGCCGCCCTCGACGCGGCCCGCGACTTCTTCAGCAACCGCACCCCGTCGACCCTCGTCCCTGATCTCAACGCCACGCCGGCCGCGCGGCTCAATCTGGCCGACGACGAGCGCGCCTGGATCGCCGATCCCGTCCACCGCCGGATCATGCGCGACGCGGTCCTCGCCTTCCTCTCGCGGAGTCTCCTGCCGGGCGTTGCCGACGTGGGCGCGCTGCGGGCGGAGCACCGCGACCGGGTCACCCTCATCCGGGCCGACAGCGAGCGCGCGGTGCCGCGCGATTCGGTCCGCACCTTCGGTGACCTCATGACGGCGGCCGACCGGGCGGCGCCTGCGGGCGGGCCCGTGGCGGAGCGCACCTTTCGTCACCTCGTCGCCGGCTTCTTCTATCCGACCATCGTGCCGGATGCTGATCTGACCGAACGGCGGCGGGAACGGTTCCGGACCGGCGTGGACTCCATCAAGTTCGCCGTGCCCGCCGGCGAGCGGATCGTGGGCGCGCGCGAGCTGGTCTCGACCGAAGTGCGCGACAAGCTGCTCGGCCTTCGCGACGCCCTCCGCCGCCGCGGCACTGCCGGCGCGTTCACGGCGACGACGCTCGCCGGGCCGTTCCTGTACGACGCGATGGTGCTGGCGCCCTTCTGGCTGCTGGTGCTGCTCTATCGGCGCGAGACCTATCGCTCGATCCGGGAAATGGCGTTCCTCGCCGGGCTCTTCGCCCTCATCGTGCTTCTGACGCACGGCATCGCCGACCTCTTCCCGGGCCGGCCCGAGCTGTTGCCGCTGCCCGCCGCGGCGATTCTCATCGCCATGCTGTACGACGGGCGCCTGGCGCTCGCGGCCGCATCCACGCTCGCCATCCTGATCGGCGGGCAGTGGGCGCTCAAGTCGAACGACACCCTCTTCTTCGGGCTGATCGGCGGCGTGGCCGCCGCGGCGAGCGTACGCGTGATCCGCCGGCGCCGGCGACTCTACGTGACCATCGCCGTCATGGCCACCGCCTTCGTGCTGGGGGCCCTGGCCGTGGGACTGTCGTCGGGATGGACGCAGGCGGCGATCGTGTCGAGCGCGCTCGCGGGGATCGTGGCCGCGATCGGAACGGCGGCCGTCGGCATGCTGATGCTCCCGCTGGCCGAGAGCCTCACGCGCGTCACCACCGACCTCACGCTGCTCGAGCTGGCCGATCCGGCACGCCCGCTCCTGCGGCGACTGGCCCTCGAAGCACCCGGCACCTGGGCGCACAGCATCGCGATGGCGAATCTCTGCGAGTCCGCCTGCAACGCGATCGGCGCGAACGGGCTGCTCGCGCGCGTCGGCTGCTACTACCACGACGTGGGGAAGCTGCTCGGGCCCCGCTTCTTCGTCGAGAACCAGGCCCGCGGCGTCAACCCGCACGACGATCTGCCGCCCGAGGAATCGGCCGCGATCATCCGCGCGCACGTCGAGCAGGGACTCCGGCTGGCCGACGAGCACCGCTTGCCGCCGACGGTGCGTGCCTTCATCCCGGAGCACCACGGCACGAACGAGATCCGCGCCTTTCTCGTGCGCGCCCGGGCGCGTGCCGCAGGGCTGCCGATCGACCCGGCCCTGTTCCGCTATCCGGGGCCCCGCCCGCAGTCGGCGGAGACCGCTGTCGTGATGCTGGCCGACTCGGCGGAGGCCGCGGTGCGCGCGATCGAGCACCCGACCGCCGATGCCGTTCGCATCGCCGTCGGCGACGTCGTCGCGCAGCGGCTCGCCTCGGGCCAGCTCGACAGCGCGCCGCTCACCCTGCGCGACGTCGATCGTGTGAAGGAGGAATTCATCCGCGTGATCGCGGGGATGTATCACGCGCGCGGGGAGTATCCGCGCCCCTCGACGGAATTCGCTGCGGTCCCGTCGGGTGCCGTGGGTGGGTGAGGTGGCGGTCGGCGGCCGGCGCCCGGCGCTCCCGGCCGGGACGGTGCGGCGGGTGGTCGGCGCCGTGCTCGCCCGAGAGCGCAGGGACGCCGACCTGTCGGTGACCTTCCTCGGCCCGCGGACGATGCGGCGCCTGAATCGGCGGTACAAGGGACACGACGCGCCGACCGACGTCATCGCCTTTGCGCTCCCGGCTCCCGGGCACCGCCTCGTCGGCGACATCTACGTGTGCGCCAGCGTCGCCGCGGCGGAGGCCCGCCGGCACGGGGTGTCGCCTCGGGAGGAGCTGATCCGGCTCGTGATTCACGGCGTGCTTCACGTCCTCGGCTACGATCATCCCGACGGTGCCCGCCGCCTGCGCTCGGCGATGTGGCGGCGCCAGGAGCGGTACGTGAGCCGCCTCGCGTGAACGCGCTCAACCAGTACGTCGCGCCGCTCCTCATGGCCGGCCTCACCCTCTGGGCCGGCTGGCTCGCCTTTGCGGCCGAGGCCGACACCGACCTCCCGCGCATGCTGGCGGGACAGGTCCGCGAGGAGGGCAGCGAGCTGACCCTCGCACGGCGTCTGCACGTCGCGCACCTGGCGCTGCTGGCCCTCGCGGGCGTCGCGGCCGGCCTCGCGGTCGCATGGTGGATGCGCTCGCCCGCGGCCGGGCTCACGCGGCTGCTCATCGCCGCCTGCCTGCTCTGGTCGGTGGGCGATCTCCTCCCCCGGCTCCTCGCTGCCCTGGCTCCCGATCTCACCGTGCCGGCCCGCCGTGCCGCGGCTGCCACGCTCGCGCCCTTTACGCCGCTCCTCCGGGTCGTCGCGTGGATCGACGCGCGCGGACGGAAAAGCGCGCCGGAGCCCGAGCGCCGCGATTCCGCCGCCGTCGAGCGCGACATGCTGCTCGGCGTCTTCTCGCTCGCGGAGATGACGGTGGCGGAAGTGATGACGCCCCGCATCGATGTGGTCGCGGTGGACCTGGCCGACAGCCGGGACGATGTCGTCAGCGTGCTGCGCTCGTCCGAGCACGCCCGCCTCCCGGTCTGCGACGGCGGCCCCGATGCCGTCGCGGGCGTGCTGTACGCCAAGGACATGCTGCCCAGCGCGAGCCACGACGACGCCGCACCCTGGCAGACGCTGATCCGCCCCGCCGCCTACGTGCCCGAGGGCAAGCGCCTCGACCGCCAGCTCCGCGATTTCCAGCGCACCGCCGGCCATCTCGCGATCGTGGTGGATGAGTTCGGCGGCACCGCCGGGCTCATCACGCTCGAGGACATCCTGGAGCAGATCGTCGGCGAGATCCAGGACGAGTACGACACCGACGAGGTCGCGCCGATCGTCGCGCTTGGCGACATGAGCTACCGCGTCCAGGGCGGCACCGCGCTCGCCGAGCTGGAATCGACGCTGGGGCACGACTTCGGCCGCGAGGACGTGAGCACCGTGGGCGGGCTCGTGCTGGCCGAGCTGGGTCGCGTGCCCCGGCCCGGAGAGCGGCTCACGGTCGGCGGCTATGAGCTCGTCGTGGAGCAGGTGGTGCGTCGCCGGGTCGGACGCGTCGCCGTGCGGCCGGTCTCGACGGCGGAGCCCGCGCTCCCGCGCGGAGCCGGCGCGTGACCTGGATCGTCTTCGCGGTGGGCCTCCTCCTCACCGGCTTCGGGGCCACGGCGGGCGCCGCGCTCATGACGGTGAGCCGGCGCGAGCTCACCCGGACGGTATCGCGCCGCCTCCGCGGGGGCGGGCCATCCCTCGGCTGGCTCGCCGAGGCCGATCACTATCTCACGGCCGCCTCGGCCACGACGTCGCTCGGACTCGTCCTGGCGGGCGCTTCGCTGCCGGGCGTGGTCGGCGCCTCGGCGCTGCTGCGCTCGACGGCGGTGCTCGCGGCCGTGACGGTTACCTTCGCGCTGGTGACCGGCTATCTGATTCCGCGGTGGCTCAGCCGCCCGCGCGCGGAGGCGGTCGCCACGCGCCTGCTGCCGCTGGTGCGGCCGTGGTCGGCGCTGCTCGCGCTGCTGCTGCCGGCCCGGCGGCGGGGACGGGGCCTCGACCTGCGCGCGATCTGGCGCGAGGGGGCGGCCGGCGGCGTCGCGTCGGAGGCGGAGTTCCAGATGGTCGGCGGCGTCATGACCTTCTCGCAGCGCCAGGTGCGCGAGGTCATGACGCCGCGCACCGACATCGCCGCCGTCGCCGAAGGGGCGTCGCTCGGCGCCATCGCGGCGGCCTTTGCCGAGAGCGGGTACAGCAGGATGCCCGTCTATCGCGGCACGCTCGACGAGATCGTCGGGATGCTGCACGCCTTCGACCTCTTCAAGCTGCGCTCGGGCGATCCGCTGCCCGTCCGGCCCGTCGCCGTCACGCCCGCCACGCGTACCTGCGGTGATCTCCTGCTCGACATGCAGCGCGAGCGCCGCCACCTCGCCATCGTGATCGACGAGTTCGGCGGCACGCTGGGGCTCGCGACGCTCGAGGATCTGCTCGAGGAGCTCGTCGGGGAGATCTTCGACGAGCACGACGGACGCGTGCCCGTCGCGCCCGCCGGCGCTCCCGGCATGCTCGAGGCCGACGGCACCACGACGCTGGAGGCGGTCGAGACCCATTTCGGCGTGACGCTGCCGCGACTCGGCGCCACGACGCTCGCGGGGCTGGTGGCGGAGGCGGCCGGCCGGATCCCCGCGGCGGGAGAGCGGTTCGCACTGGCCGGCTTCGAGGTCGACGTGCTGCAGGCGAGCCCGACGCGGGTGGAGCGGCTGCTGGTCCGGCGGGCGGCGGCCCCGCAGGTCCTGCCGGGCATCGGCACGTGAGCGCGCCGCCGTTCGACGCCGCCGCGATGGCGGAGCTCGTCCGTGCGGGCCGCATGGCGCTGTTCATCGCCCGCGCGCACGACCTGGAGCCCGCCGACCTCGCCGACGTGCTCGCGTCCCTCGACGAGGACGAGCGCCTGGCCGCGGTGCGCGCGCTGCCGCCCGAGCTCTCCAGCCAGGCGCTGGCGGAGATGCCGGTGGAGGAGCACGCCGGCGAGACGCTGGCCGCGCTCGCGCCGGAGCAGGCGGCGGAGATCGTCGACGAGCTGGAGGACGACGACGCCGCCGACCTGATCGGCGAGCTGGATCCCGTCACGCAGGAGCACATCCTCTCCGGCCTCGAGCACCGCGCCGAGGTGGATCGGCTGCTCCGCTACGACGAGAAGACCGCCGGCGGCCTGATGACGACGCACCTCATGAAGGTGCGCGACACCGACAGCGTGGCCGAAGCCCTCGAGGAGATCCGCCGCCGGAGCGAGGAAGTCGAGGACTTCTACCAGATCTTCGTGGTGGACCGGCTCGACACGCTGGTCGGCACGCTCCCCCTCAAGCAGCTCGTCACGAGCGCGCCCGACCGGCCGGTGCGGGAGTTCCTCGAGGAGGCCGACATCCGGGTGGCGCCCGACCTGGATCAGGAGGAGGTGGCGCGCGTGATGGCGCGCTACAACCTCGCGAGCGTCCCCGTGGTGGAGACGGGTGGCCGGCTCATCGGCCGCGTCACCTTCGACGACGTGACCGACGTCGTCGAGCAGGAGACGACGGAGGACCTGCTCCGCTTCGGCGGCGTGAGTGGTGAGCTGAGCAGCGACGTGATCGCCGCGGTCCGGAGCCGGCTTCCATGGCTGCTGATCAACCTGCTCACCGCCTTCGTCGCCAAATCGGTGATCGATGCCCAGCAGGACGTGATCGGCCGCCTGCCGCTCATCGCCGCGTGGCTCGGCGTCATCGCGGGGATGGGCGGGAATGCGGGAACGCAGGCGCTAGCCGTGACGGTGCGGCGCGTGGCGCTCGGGCTCATCGCGCCCGGCGAGGCGCGGCGCGTGATCGTGAACGAGCTCGTGGTGGGCGCGCTCAACGGGCTCGCGAACGGAGCGCTCGTCGCCGCCGTCGCGCTGCTCACCCACACCGGGGGCGGCGCCACCCTCGGCCTGGTGGTCGGGCTGGCCATGGTGGGGAACCTCATCGTGGCGGGGGCGTCGGGAGCGGTGATCCCGCTGCTGCTCCATCGGATGAGGGTCGACCCCGCCGTCGCATCGTCCATCTTCGTCACGACGTTCACCGACGTCTTCGGCTTCGGCCTCGTCCTCTTCCTCGCGCGCCTGCTGCTCCTCCGCTGATGCGCGGCCCCATCGTCTTCAGCCGGCTGCTGCCCTTCATGCTCGCCTTCGCGCGCGACCGGCACCGGTTCCTCCTCTTCGGCCGGGGGGCGCGCCGGTCCGAGGACGCCCACCGCCGCCGCGCGGAGCGGCTGACCCGGACGCTCGCGGCCCTGGGCCCGACCTACATCAAGCTTGCCCAGGTGCTCGCGGCGCGGGCCGACCTGCTGCCCGAGCCGTATCTCGCCGCAATCGGCACCCTGAGCGACCGTGTGCCGCCGCTCGCGCCGGGCATCGCGGAGCAGGTGGTGGCCGAAGAGCTGGGCCGCGGCGTGGGCGAGGTCTTCGAGCGGTTCGATCCCGCGCCGCTCGCCGCCGCCTCGCTGGGCCAGGTGCACCGCGCGACCTACGACGGGCGGGATGTCGTCGTCAAGATCCTCCGGCCCGGCGTGGATGAGCTCGTGCGACAGGACCTCGACGTCGCCTTCCGCATCCTCTTCGTGCTCAACGTGCTGTTCCCCAGTCATCACGTCCGCGCCTTGAGCGCGATCGTCAACGAGTTCGCCAAGCGCATCTGGCAGGAGCTCGATTTCCGCGAAGAGGCGCGGAACGCCCAGACCCTGCGCCACAACCTGGCGGGCGAGCCGAGGGTCGTGATTCCCGAGGTCGTGGGGGAGCTGACCTCCCGGGGCGTCCTCGTCCTGGAGTACATCGACGGCACGCGGATCGACCGGCTCCACGAGCGGCTCGCAGCGGGCGAATTGCATCTCGATGCGATTCTCGCGACGATCATCGACGTGTACATCCGGATGATGCTCGAGGACGGCGTCTTTCACGCCGACCCGCATCCCGGCAATCTGCTGGTGGACGCCGCCGGTCGCGTGGTCCTGCTCGACTTCGGCATGGTCATCCGCGTCGAGCGCGCGACCCAGACGCGGCTGATCCGCACCATCCTGGCCGCGGTGCGCCACGACGCCGACGGCGTCATCAACGGCTTCTACGAGCTCGGCATCCTCGACCCGGAGGTGGACCGCGGCACCGTCCGGGATGCGGCCCGGCAGCTGCTCGCGATCTCGGTGCGCGACGATCTCTCCTCGCGCCAGGTGCAGCAGGTGGTCGAGCAGGTGCTCCGGACCTTCTACGACTGGCCGCTCATGCTGCCGCCCGACTTCGTCTATTTCGCCCGCGCCGCCGTGCTGGTGGAGGGGATCGGGTTCCGCTACGACCCGGCCTTCAACGCCATCGCCGCCGCGCGGCCCGTGGTCGAGCGCGCGGCGGGGCGCCTGCTCACGGGGCTCGCCGACCGGGAGGGTGACGGCGCGAGCCGGCTGCTCGACTGGGGACTGGAGGCGGCCGGCGCCGTCCGCACCCTGCGCGACCTGCTGCAACGCGTGGAGCGGGAGGAGCTGAGGATCCGCTGGCACCCGCGGGACACCCTCGAGCTGCAGCGCTTCCTCGCGCAGCAGGTCCGCCGCGCGCTCCTCGGCATCTTCGCGCTCACGGTCGCGATGGTGACGAGCGTCGTGTACCTCGGCACGCATCGGCTCGCCGTGCTCCTGGCGGGTCTCGCGGCCGCGATGGCGATGTTCCTCGTCGTCTTCGTGCTGCCGAGCCATCTCTTCCAGAATCCGCTGCGGTTCCGGCGGCGGTGGCCCGGCTAGCCCGGTGCTCGTTCCCAAGCTCTTCACGACCCTGCACGGTTATACACGTGCACAGTGCGCCGCCGACGTGAGCGCCGGAATCATCGTCGGCGTGGTGGCGCTGCCGCTCGCCATCGCCTTTGCCATCGCGAGCGGAGTGACGCCCGAGCGCGGCCTGTATACCGCGATCGTCGCCGGATTCCTCATCTCCGCCCTGGGCGGCTCCCGGGTACAGATCGGCGGGCCGACCGGTGCGTTCGTCGTCATCGTCTACGGGATCGTTCAACGATACGGGCTCGACGGGCTCATGATCGCCACCGTCATGGGCGGGGTGATTCTCGTCGGACTCGGCCTGTCGCGTCTCGGCGGCGCGATCAAGTTCATCCCGTATCCCGTGATCACCGGATTCACCGCCGGCATCGCGGCCATCATCTTCACCGGACAGATCAAGGATCTGCTCGGGCTGCCGATGGCCGCGCTGCCGGCCGACTTCGTCGGCCGCTGGCGCGCCTATGCCGCGGGGGCCGGAGCGGCACAACCGGCCGCGATCGCGCTCGGCGGCGGCACGCTCCTGCTGCTCGTCCTGTGGCCGCGCGTGAGCCGGCGCATCCCGGCCCCGTTCGTCGCGCTCATCGCGACGACCGTGGCGGCGCAGCTCCTGCACCTGCCGGTCGCTACGATCGGTACGCGCTTCGGCAATCTGAGCGCGGCCCTGCCGCACCCCGTGATCCCGCACGTCACGCTGCAGACGGCCCGCGCGCTGGTCGGCCCCGCGTTCACCATCGCGATGCTCGCCGCCATCGAGTCGCTCCTCTCGGCCGTGGTGGCCGACGGCATGATCGGTGGTCGCCACCGCTCGAACATGGAGCTCGTGGCGCAGGGCATCGCGAACATCGCGTCGCCCATCTTCGGCGGGATCCCGGCGACCGGCGCCATCGCCCGCACGGCGACGAACGTGAAGAACGGGGGTCGGACCCCGGTCGCCGGCATCACGCACGCGCTCACGCTGCTCCTGATCACCCTGTTCTTCGGCCGATGGGCGGGACGGATTCCCCTGGCCACCCT
The DNA here is from genome assembly GCA_025935995.1 of Gemmatimonadales bacterium. Classification (GTDB taxonomy): domain Bacteria; phylum Gemmatimonadota; class Gemmatimonadetes; order Gemmatimonadales; family GWC2-71-9; genus JAICUF01. The sequence goes on along the minus strand of JAICUF010000021.1, from coordinate 13,314 downwards.
CGCCGCGATTCTGATCGTCGTGGCCTACCACATGAGCGAGTGGCGCACCTTCCGGGCGGAGCTGTCGGCGCCGCGGAGCGACGTGGCGGTGCTGCTCACGACGTTTCTGCTGACTGTCTTCGTCGACCTGACCCTCGCCGTCGAAGTCGGCATGGTCCTCGCCGCCTTTCTCTTCATGCGACGGATGGCCGAGGTGACGAGCGTCAGCGGGGTGACGCGCGAATTCAACGACCGGGACGGGCCGGAAATGGCGCTGTACGCCGAGGGCCGGCGGGTGCCGCCCGGCGTCCAGATCTACGCGGTGGACGGGCCCTTCTTCTTCGGCGCCGCGGCGAAATTCCGGGAAACGCTGGGACAGGTGGCTGGCACCCCCCGCGTGCTCATTCTGCTCATGCGCAACGTGCCCGCGATCGACTCGACGGGATTGAACGCCCTCCGGGACATCATCCGTCGCTTCCACCACAGCGGGACACGCGTGATCCTGGCCGGCGTGCAGCCGCAGCCCCGGGACGCCATCACGCGCTCCTCGCTCCTGGCCGAGCTGGGCGAGGAGAATCTCGTCGGCGACCTCGACCAGGCGCTCGTGCTGCCCCGCGAGGCCGCGTGAGTCTCCAGCGCCTCATCGAGGACCACGGGGCCGTCGCCATCTTCCTCGGCGCCGCCCTCGAGGGCGACCTCAGTCTCGTCCTCGCCGGCGTCGTCGCGCACCTCGGCTTCTTCGAGCTGCCGCTCGCGATCCTGTGCGGCATCGGCGGCAGCTTCACCTCCGACTGCCTCTGGTATGCCCTCGGCCGCTGGCGCGGGCCGCACTTCCGCGCCGGCGCCATCTACCGCCGCTTCGGACCCCAGGTCGAGAAGCTGGCGCGGCGCCTCGGGCCCTGGCAGCTCCTCACGGCGCGCTTCGTGTACGGCACCAAGAACGCCACGATGGTCTTCTGGGGCCTGCACGGCCTCGACCTCCGCCGCTTCGTCCCGATCGACATCCTGGGCTGCGCCATGGGCACGACCGCCTTCGTGAGCCTGGGCTTTCTCCTGGGCGGCAGCGCCGAGGCGCTGATCGGTCGCGTGAAGCGGGTGGAATATCTGCTCCTCGCCGGCGTCGTGGTCGGCCTGCTCGTGCTCCTGCTCATCAAGTACGTCCTCCGCCGTCGGCGCATCGTTCCGGCCGCGGTGGACCCCGGCCCGGACCGCACCGCGTAGCTTGCCCCCTGCCTCGGCTCCTGCGAGCTTTCATGCATGAATGCCGAGCGGCTGCTGAGTGATCTGAGAGCGGGACAGACGGCGGCGCTGGCGCGGGCCATTTCGGTGGTGGAGAACGCGCGGCCCGGCTTCGAGCAGCTGCTGAGCGCGATCCATGGCGACACGGGCCGCGCGCGCCGGATCGGCATTACCGGGCCTCCGGGAGCGGGCAAGTCCACGCTGGTGGAGCGTCTGGTCTCCGCGTTCCGCGCCGGGGGGCACCGCGTGGCCGTCGTGGCCGTCGACCCGACGAGCCCGTTCACCGGCGGCGCGCTGCTGGGCGACCGCATTCGCATGGAGTCCGTCGCGCTCGATCGCGACGTCTACATCCGCAGCATGGCCACCCGCGGCTCGCTCGGCGGCCTCGCGACGACGACCGGCGAAGTCTGCGACGTGCTCGACGCCGCCGGCTTCGACCGCATCCTGCTGGAGACGGTCGGCGTCGGACAGTCCGAGCTCGACGTGGCGCGCATGGCCGACACCACCGTGCTCGTGCTCGTGCCCGAGTCGGGCGACGGCATCCAGACGCTCAAGTCGGGCGTAATGGAGATCGCCGACGTGTTCGTCGTCAACAAGGCCGACCGGCCGGGCGCCGAGAAGCTCCGGCAGGAGATCGAGGTGACGCTCGGGATCCGTCGCGGCAACGCGCTTCGGAACGTGCCCGCGCATCACGGCGCGCTCGCCTTCCGGCGGGTGCGCGCGGGCGCGGCGCCGGTCGGGGCCGACGGCCGCTGGACGCCGCCCGTCGCGCTCGCGGTCGCGGCCAAGGGAGAAGGCGTGGAGGAGCTGGCGCGTGCGCTGGACGCGCACTTCGACTGGCTCGTCGCCTCGGGCGAGCTGGACGAGCGTCGCCGCCGGCGGCTCTTCGAGCGGACGCGCGAAGTCGTCGACCGGGCCACGCGGCGCTGGGTCTGGGACGAGTCGCACGCCGACCGCTGGATTCAGGAGCGGATGGACGAGGTCGCCGCCGGCCGCGCGAGCCCCTATGACGTCGCCGCGGAGGTGGTCGAGACCCTCAAACAGGGTGAGCGCGTATGACGGACACGGCCCGCGACAGGGAGCTGGAGGCGCTGCGCGCGGAGGTGGCCGCGTGGCGCGCCCACGCGGCCCGCCTGCCGGTGCGGGATGACAGCGATTTCACGACCGTTTCCGACATGGAAGTCGAGCCGGTCTACACCCCGCTCGATCTCCGACCCGATCTGTGGGAGGCCACGCGCCTGCCCGGGGAGTACCCCTATACGCGCGGTGTCCACCCGACGATGTACCGCGGGCGGCTCTGGACGATGCGCCAGTTCGCCGGCTTCGGCACGGCCGACGACACCAACCGGCGCTACAAGTTCCTGCTGTCCCGCGGGCAGACCGGGCTCTCGGTCGCCTTCGACTTCCCGACTCTCATGGGCTACGACTCCGACCACCCCCGTTCCGAGGGCGAGGTGGGGAAGTGCGGCGTCGCGATCTCGAGCCTGGCCGACATGGAGACGCTGTTCGACGGCATCCCGCTCGACCAGGTCTCCACCTCGATGACGATCAACGGCCCCGCCGCGATGCTCTTCTGCTTCTACGTCGCGGCGGCGGAACGGCAGGGCGTGAGCCCGGCACAGCTCCGCGGCACGATCCAGAACGACATCCTGAAGGAGTACATGGCGCAGCACGCCTGGATCTACCCGGCGGAGCCCGCGCTCAAGGTGATCGTGGACATGTTCGAATGGGCGGCGGAGCATGCGCCGCAGTGGAACACCATCTCCATCAGCGGGTACCACATCCGGGAGGCCGGCTCATCGGCGGCGCAGGAGCTGGCCTTCACGCTGGCCAACGGCTTCTGCTACGTCCAGCACGGGCTGGAGCGCGGCCTCGCGGTCGATCAGTTCGCGCCCCGGCTCTCGTTCTTCTGGGACGTGCACAACGACTTCTTCGAGGAGATCGCGAAGCTGCGTGCCGCGCGGCGGATCTGGGCCCGGCACCTGCGGGAGCGCTTCGGCGCGACCGACCCCCGGAGCTGGAAGATGCGCTTCCACTGCCAGACGGCGGGCGTGACCCTCACCGCGCAGCAGCCCCGGAACAACATCGTGCGCGTGGCCTACCAGGCGCTGGCGGCGGCGCTGGGCGGCACGCAGTCGCTGCACACGAACGCCTTCGACGAGACGCTCGCCCTCCCGACCGAGGAGTCGGTGCGCATCGCGCTCCGGACGCAGCAGGTGCTGGCGTACGAGACCGGCATCGCCAACGTCGCCGACCCGCTCGGCGGCTCCTACTACATCGAGGCGCTCACCGACGCGATGGAGCGCGAGGCCGAAGGGCTCTTCGCCGAGATCGAGGCGCAGGGCGGCGTGGTGAAGGCGATCGAGTCCGGCTGGTTCCAGCGGCAGATCGCGCATTCGTCGATGCGGTTCCAGAGCGAGGTGGAGCAGCAGCGCCGCGTCATCGTCGGCGTGAACGAGTTCGTGGAGGAGGCGGAGGCGCCGATCGAGATCCTGAAGGTGGGCGACGAGGCGGAGCGGGCGCAGCGTGAACGGCTCGCGGCGCTCCGCGGTCGGCGGGACGCGGCCCTCGCGGAACGACGCCTCGAGGCGCTCCGCGCTGCCGCCGCCGAGGGTCGCAACGTCATTCCGGCGATGCTCGACTGCGCGCGCGCCTACTGCACGCTGTACGAGATTCGCCATGTCCTCGAAAAGATCTACGGGAGCTATCGTGAACCGGTCTTCTTCTGACAGCGCCGTGGCGCGGCGGAGCCGGCCCCGGCCGTCTCGTGCCCCCGCCGGCTCGCCGGTCCAGGCGGTCCTCGGCCGCCTGACCCGCATCGAGCCGGGGGACCACCGCGTCGTGTCGTGCTATCTCAAGCTCGAGCCCCGCGATCGCGCGCGGGGCAAGTATCTCATCAAGCTCAAGAACCGCGCGCGGCAGGTGGAGCTGGCGCTCCCGCGGCTGGGCCTCGCCCGCGCGATCGCCGACGAGGTCGGCCGCGATCTCGCCCGCGTCCTGGACGAGCTGCGCGATCCCGCCTCGCTGCCGGCGACCCACGGCATCGCCGTCTTCGCCTGCGAGGGGCTCGAGCTCTTCGAGTCGGTGCCGCTCCCGGTGGTGCACCGCTCGCGGCTCGGCATCGACGCGCGGCCGCTCGTGCGCGAGCTCGCCTCGGTCGAGGACGAGTTCGGCCGGCTCCTCACCGCGGTGGTCGACCGGACCAGCGCGCGCTTCTTCGAGGTGACGGCCTACGACACTCGCGAGCTGCCCGGTCTCCGGAGCGACAGCACTCGCGGCAGCCGCTTCCACGGGGATCGCGACGGCGCCTGGGGCGAGCACACCTACAACAACCGGATCCGGGAAGAGAAGCAGCGCCACCTCGAGGCCGTGGCGCGGCAGCTCTTCACCCTCGACCGCGCGCACCCCGCGCACGGCGTCGTCCTCGCGGGGCCCGGAACCGACGCGGCCGCCGTGCAGCCCTTCCTGCACAGCTACCTCACCGAGCGGCTGATGGGCAACGCGCGGCTGAATCCGAAGGACCTGACGCCGGCCGTCGTGCATCAGGCCACCCTCGCCGTGCGCGAGGCGTTCGAGCGCGCCATCGAGCGGCACGTCGTAGCCGAAGCGGCCGAGCGGGAAGGGGAGGGGTGGGCGGTGAACGGAGTGGCACCGACGCTTCGCGCGCTGGCCCGCGGGCAGGTGCGATCCCTCCTGGTGAATGCCGATGCGGCACTGCCGGGCGTCCGGTTCAGTGACACCGGGGCGCTCGGGCTGGATCCGCGCGACGGCCGCGGCGAGGGAACACCCGTGCCGGTGCTCGACGTGATCGACGACGCGATCGAGGAGGGGCTGCGCCAGCGGGTAGACGTGAACGTCGTATACGAGCCGGAGGCCGCGGCGCGCATCGACGGCCTCGCGGCGCTGCTGCGCTTCCGGTGAGCGTGCGCGCCGTTCTCTTCGACGCCGGCAATACGCTCCTGTTCCTGGACTACGGGCGGCTCGCTAGGGCGGTCACGCCCGTCGCCGGCATGCGGCTCACGGCGGAGGGGCTTGCCGCCGCCGCCGTTCCCGCGGCGCGCGAGGTCGAAGGTGGCGGGGATTCCGAGCACGAGCGCGCGGCCCGCTACCTCGATGCCCTCTTCCGCCTCGCGGGCGTGGCGCGCGAGCGGCTGCGCGACGTGGCCACGGCGCTCCGCCGGCTGCATCATGAACGGCATCTCTGGAGCGCCGTCGCGCCGCGTACGGCCGAGGCGCTCAAGCGGCTCCGGGCCGCAGGCCTCCGGCTGGGCGTCGTGTCGAACAGCGACGGGGGAGTGGAAGAGGCGCTCACCGCCGCCGGCCTTCGACCCAGCTTCGATGTGGTGGTGGACTCCGCCTCGGCCGGCGTCGAGAAGCCCGATCCGCGCATCTTCAACCTCGCACTGGCCGCCCTCGGCGTCGCGCCGGCGGAGGCGCTCTACATCGGCGACATCTACGAGGTGGACGTCGCCGGTGCCCGCGCGGCCGGGCTCACCGCCGCCCTCGTGGGCCCCGCCGGCGCGCATGCCGGTGGCGACGTGACGGTCGCGCCATCGGTCGCCGAGCTGATCGACCTGCTCGTCCGCCGTGGCGAGCTCACCTTCGACCCCGTGCGAGCCCGAGAGCCGACCCGATGACCGCACCGGAACCCCGGCCCCGCCACCTCTCCCGTCCGATCCGTGTCCTCGTCGCCAAGCCCGGGCTCGACGGCCACGACCGCGGCGCGAAGGTCGTCGCCGCCGCCCTGCGCGATGCGGGCATGGAGGTCGTCTACACCGGCCTCCACCAGACCCCCGAGATGATCGCCAGCGCGGCGGTGCAGGAGGATGTGGATGTCGTCGGGCTCTCAATCCTCTCCGGCGCGCACATGACGCTCTTTCCGCGGGTGCGCCAGCTCCTCGAGCAGCACGGCCGCGCCGACGTGCTGGTCACCGGTGGCGGCATCATTCCCCGCGAAGACATGGAGGAGCTCGAAACGCAGGGCATCGGCCGCCTGTTCGGTCCTGGGACGCCTACCACGGACCTCATCGACTACATCGAGTCCTGGGCCGCAACCCATATCCAGGATTGAGGTTGAACACGTGACCTCGACCCCGCCGTCAACCCGGCCGAGCCGGCTCGCCGCGCTGACCGGGGAATATCGCGCGCTCGCCGACCGGCTGCGCGAAGGCGGCGGCCCGGCTCGCGCGGCGCGCATGCGCGACCAGGGGCGGCTGCCCCCGCGGGAGCGGGTCGAGCGGCTCCTCGACCGCGGCGGGCCCTGGCTCGAGCTCGGGCTGCTCGTCGCATGGGATCAGTACGAGGGACAGGCGCCGGCCGCGGGCGTCATCACCGGCGTCGGCGTGGCCGAAGGGCGCGAAGTCGTCGTCGTCGCCAACGACTCGACCGTGAAGGCGGGGTCGTGGTGGCCCGAGACGATCCGGAAGATCCTCCGCGCGCAGGAAGTCGCGATGCGGGAGCGGATCCCCATCATCTATCTGGTGGACAGCGCGGGCGTCAATCTCCCGTATCAGGGCGGCGTCTTTCCGGGTCAGTACGGGGCGGCGCGGATCTTCTATTACAACTCGATCATGCGGCGCTACCTCCACGTGCCGCAGATCAGCGCCGTGATGGGGAACTGCATCGCCGGCGGGGCGTATCTCCCCGCGCTTTCCGACGTGATCTTCATGGTCGAGGGCACCAGCTTCATGGGCCTCGGCGGGCCGAACCTGGTGAAGGGAGCGACCGGCCAGACGATCGACGCCGAGACGCTGGGCGGCGCCGTGACCCACACCGAGCTGAGCGCGGTGGCGCACTACCGGGCGGCCAACGACGCCGACTGCATCGCCCGCATCCGGGACTATCTGACGCGTCTCCCGCGGCGCACCGTGCCGGCGCCGCTGCGCGCTGCCGTGCCGCCGTCGCGCGACCCGGCCGGCATCTACGATCTCCTGCCGCACGATCATCGCCTGTCCTACGACGTGCGTCATGTGCTCGAGGGCTTTCTCGACGGCGGAAGCTTCGACGAGTTCCAGCCGGCCGTCGCGGGGGAGATGCTGTGCGGGCACGCGCGCATCGAGGGCTGGCCGGTCGCCGTCGTCGCCAACCAGCGCGGGCTCATCAAGGGCCGGCCCGGCGAGCGGCCGCGATTCGGCGGGATCATCTACGCGGAGACGGCGGAGAAGGTCGCGTACTTCATCGAGACCGCGAACCGCGAACGTGTCCCGCTCCTCTTCGTCCAGGACGTGAGCGGTTTCATGGTAGGGGCTGAAGCGGAGCAGGCGGGCATCATCCGCTCGGGGGCGCGCTGGGTCGAAGCGATGGCGACCGCGGTGGTGCCGAAGCTGGTGCTCACGGTCAATCATGCGTCCGGCGCCGGCTACTACGCGATGGCGGGGCAGGGGTTCGACCCTGATTTCATCCTGTCGTGGCCGACCGGCCGCATGGCGGTGATGGAGGGTGAATCGGCCGTGATGGCGGTGCACGGCGCGGAGATCGAAAGGGCGGGGCGGAGCGGGGGGGCCCTGCCCGCGCCGGTCGCCGCGGCAGCCGAATCGATGCGCGCCGACTACGAGCACCAGCTCGACGCGCGATATGCCGCCGCCCGTGGTTACGTCGACGCGATCGTGATGCCCGAGGAGACGCGGCCGCTCCTCGCCTTCGCGCTGCGGGTCGCCGCGAACTATCCGGGCCCGCATCTCGGGCCGTTCGTGCTCCCGCCGCTCGACGCCGCCGACCTGTCTCCGCGGCAGCCCTGATGCGGCGTATGGCATGTCTGATTCTTCTCATCGCCGCGTGCGCCCGGCCGCCGGCCGCGCCCGTCCCGCGACCGAACATCGATCCGGCCGCGCTGCCGTCGTCGGAGCAGGCAGCCCGCGCTGACTCGGTCCGCCGGGATTCGGCCCGGGCGGACTCGACCCGCGCGACGGTCTCGATCGGCGCGGCGGCATCGGTCCCCGCGGCTGATGCGTGGCGCAACGGCTGGATGCCGCTCCACGAAACCGGGGTGGCGGCCTTGCGGCGTGAGCACCCCGAGTTCGACGGGCGCGGCGTCCTGATCGCCATCCTCGACAGCGGGATCGACGGCGCCGTCGCGGGTCTCCGCACGACATCCACCGGCGAGCGAAAGATCCTGGATCTCCGCGACTTTTCCGGCGAAGGACGGGTCCCGCTGAGCCCGATCGTCGCCGAGGGCGATGTCGTGACCGTCTCGGGCCGGCAGCTGCGCGGTTTTGGCCGCGTGGCGGGGTTCGCCGTGGGTGGCACGCTCTATGGCGGCGTGCTGCATGAGCTGCCGCTGGGCCCCGCCGCCGGCGACGTGAACGGCAACGGCATCGTGGGCGATACGCTCGCGCTCATCGTCGTGCGCGGCTCGGCGGGATGGATGCTCTTCGCCGACACCGACGGCGATGGTTCGCTCGCGAACGAGCGCCCGGTCGCCGACTTTCTCGCGGGCCATGAGACGTTCGGGTGGCATGCGCGCGGTGCGCCCTCGCCGCTCGACGTGGCCGTGAACTTCACTCCCGGCGCGGCCGGCGCGCCGCCGCGTCTCGACCTCTTCTTCGACAGCTTCGCTCACGGGACGCATGTCGCCGGCATCGCCGCCGGGCACGATATCGGCGGCGTCCACGGCTTCGACGGCGTCGCCCCCGGCGCGTTCCTGCTTGGCTGCAAGATCTCGAACGATGCGCAGGGCAGCGTCTCGACGACCGGCGCCATGCTCCGCGCTCTGGACTACGCCATCCGCTTCGCGGTGGACCGCCGCCTGCCGCTCGTGGTGAACCTGAGCTTCGGGGTCGGCAACGAGAGCGAGGGCGCCGCGCGGATCGATCATGCGGTGGACTCGATCCTCGCCGCCCATCCCGACGTGGTGCTGGCCGTAAGCGCGGGCAACGATGGCCCGGGCCTCTCCACCATCGGTTTCCCCGCGTCGGTCTCCCGCGGCATCACCGTCGGTGCGACGCTGCCGGCGGCGTTTCTGACGGGAACCCCCGCCGGCGGGTCGCCGTCGCCCATCGCTCCCTTCAGTGCGCGCGGCGGCGAGCTCGCGCGGCCCGATCTCCTCGCGCCGGGCATGGCATACTCCACCGTGCCGCCCTGGGATGCGGGCGGGGAGCGTGAGGGCGGAACCAGCATGGCTGCGCCGGAGATCGCCGGCCTCGTGGCGATCCTGCGCTCGGCCCTGGCGCCGCGCACCGCCGATGCCTTCACGATCCGCCAGGCGCTGATGGTGACGGCGCATCCCGTTGCCGGCGCGAGCTTCCTCGATCAGGGAACCGGCGTGCCCGATGCGGGCGCCGCACTGCGCTGGCTCGCGCGCGGTGACAAGACCGCCACCGTGACCGTGACCGTGGCCGGTCCGTCCGGTCGGGGCGACGCCGCCTGGCAGGTCGTGGTCGGCCAGCGGCCGGATACGACGGCCACATTCACGCTCTCCGGCGCCGCCGGGCCATATCGCCTGGCCAGCAGCGCTCCCTGGCTCCATGCACCGCGGACGGTGGCGGCGGGCGCGGGACGCGTCACGGTGAGCTATGACGCGCGCGCGTTCGCCGTCCCCGGCGTCTATACGGGCGTCGTGAGCGCGTGGACCGCCGACACGCTGGCTGGCCCCGCGTTCCGGCTGGTGAACACCGTGGTCGTCGCGACTCCGGCGGATCGCGCGCTGAGCGCCGGTCTCGAGCTCGCGGCCGGCGAGGTGCGCCGGATCTTCTTCGCGGCGGACAGCGGGCGCCCCTTCACGCTCCGCGCCGCATCGTCGGCGGACGGCGCCACGCTCTACCTGCATGAGCCCGGCGGGATGCCATATCGCGGCGGAAGCGGCCTGTCGATCGCCTCGGCCGATTCCGCGGCGACGTATGAGGTGGGCGGGCGGGAGGTCGTGCCCGGCGTGTACGAGGCGGTCGTCGCGGCGCCACCGCTCGAGCGCGCGGTGGTGAGGGTGCAACTGATCCCGTCACCCGTGACACTCCGTCTGGCCCGGGGGCGGGAGGCCGTGGCGGCCACGCTGGTCAATCACGGGGACTCGACGCTCACCGCACGCGCCGTCGCCATCGTGGCGGGCGCCGAGCGCTTGGTGCTGACGCATGCGACCGGCTCCGCCACGCAGTACATCCCGTTCATCGCGCCCGCCTGGGCCCGCGGCGCCATCATCGAGACGACGATGGAACGCGCCCAGTGGAATCGCTTCACCGACTTCGGGGTGACGCTCTTCGACTCCGCCGGCGCGCAGCTCGGAAGCGAGCCGCTCAACTACGCCGTAGGCCGGCTGCAGGTCGCGTTCCCCGAAGGGCATGGCGACCTTGCGGTGCGAGTCGGCCTCTTTCCGGGGTTCGCGGATTCGGCCGACGCGGCCCGCGGCTGGACGGTGCGAACGTCGATCCGCCTCTACGCCGATTCCGCCATCACGCTCGCCTCCGACGGCGGTGCCGCTCCCGTCGCGGTGCAGCTTCCGGCCGGGGCGACGCGGGTCGTTCGGTTCGCGCTGCCCCCCGCGTCGCCCGCGCTCGGCGATGGGTTCTTCCCGCTCGCGGCGCTGGTGGTGGAGGCGAACGGCCTCCTCTGGAGTCGGGAGGCCGGCCTGCCGGCGCCGCTGCCCCCGGTGATGCGATGACGCGGGTGGCCAAGGGGAAAGTCGTGCGGGTCGCGGCCGGTCAGGGATTCTGGGGCGACTGGCTCGAGGCGCCGGTCCATCAGGTGCAGGATGGTCCGATCGACTACCTGATGCTCGATTACCTCGCCGAAGTCACGATGTCCATCATGCAGAAGCAGAAGTCGCGCGATCCCGCCATGGGCTACGCGCGCGATTTCCCGCCGCTCATGGAGCGGATCCTGCCGGATGTGGTGGCGCGCGGCATCCGCGTCACGTCCAACGCCGGCGGCGTGAACCCGCGCGGCTGCGCCGAGGCGGTGCTCGCGGCCACGCGCCGGCTGGGGTTACGGGGAAAGGTCACGGTCGGGCTCGTGACCGGCGACGACATCCTCGACCGGCTCGACGACCTGATCGCCCGCGGTCACGAGCTGCGTGACATGGACACCGGCCGTCCGCTGGCCGACATCCGGGACAAGGTGCTGTCGGCCAACGCCTACATCGGCATGTCGCCCATCGTGGACGCGCTCGCCGGCGGCGCGAACGTGGTCGTGACCGGCCGCGTCACCGACACCGGGCTCACGCTCGGGCCGCTGGTGCACGAGTTCGGCTGGTCGCCGGACGACTGGGATCGCATCGCGGCCGGCACGGTGGCGGGCCACATCATCGAATGCGGCGCGCAGGCATCGGGGGGGAACCTGCTGCGCGACTGGCGGTCGGTGCGCGGCCTCGCCAACCCGGGCTTCCCCATCGTCGAGGCGCGCGCCGACGGCACCTTCGTCGTGACGAAGCACAAGGGGAGCGGCGGCGTCGTCTCGATCCCGTCGGTGAGCGAGCAGCTGGTCTACGAAATGGGCGATCCGCACGCCTACATCACACCCGACGGCGTTGCCGATTTCACCAGCATCCAGCTGGAGCGTGCGGGCCGGGACCGCGTTCGTGTCTCCGGCATCCAGGGCGGTGCGCGCACGCCGATGCTCAAGGTCTCGATCGCCTGGTTCTATGGATACAAGGCCGTGGGCACCCTGGTCTACGCGTGGCCCGACGCCTACGACAAGGCGCGCGCTGCCGACCGCATCCTTCGCGAGCGCCTCGCGGCTCTCGGCCTCGGCTTCGACCAGATCCTCACCGAATACGTGGGTGCCGGCGCCACCCACGGCCGGCTTGCCGGTCCGCCCGACCCCGAGGCGCCGGAGGTGCAGCTCCGGGTGGGTGTGCGCGCGCGCGAACGCGCCCCCGTCGAGCGCTTCACCCGCGAGATCGCGCCCCTCGTGCTTACCGGGCCGCCCAGTGTGACGGGATTCGCCGGCGGACGCCCCGCGGTCGAGGAGATCGTGGCGTACTGGCCCGCGCTGATCGACCGCCGCGAGATCGAGCCGCACGTGCGGGTCGAACTCCTCACCGCCTGAGGACGCTGGATGCCACGCTCCGCCCGCCCGGCCGTCGTGCCGCTGCAGCTCCGCTTCGTGGCGCACGCGCGCTCCGGCGACAAGGGCGACACGGCCAACGTCGGCTTGATCGCGCTCGAGCCCGGGCTGTATCCGCTGCTCGTCCGCGAGGTCACGCGGGCGCGGGTCGCCCGCCACTTCCGGGGGATGGTGAGCGGCGTCGAGCGGTTCGAGCTGCCGAACCTGCACGCGCTCAACTTCCTGCTGCACGGCGCGCTCGACGGCGGCGGCACCCTCTCGCTCAAGACCGACGCGCAGGGCAAGGTGTACTCGACGGCGCTCCTCCGGATGGAGATCCCGGTGCCGGCCGCACTCGCGCGGCGTCTCCGGCGGTCGGCCGGATGAATCCCGCAGACGAAGGAATCGTGGTCGCGCTCGCCGACGGCATCCTGAGCGTGACACTCGACCGGGCCGCCAAGCGGAACGCCCTCAATCGGGCGATGATCGACGGCCTTCACGCCGCGCTCGACCGGGCGGAACTCGATGCGGACGTACGCGTCGTGATGCTCCGCGCGAACGGCGCCGATTTCTCCGCGGGCGCGGACCTCCCGGAACTCCTGGCCTCCGCCGATCAGGATGCAGCGGCGAACGAAGCCGAGGCGCTCCGGCTCGGGAGCCTCTTCACGCGGATCCGGGAGCTGCCGAGGCCGGTGATCGCCGTGGTGCGGGGGCGCGCGCTCGCGGGCGGCGCAGGCCTCGCGATCGCCTGCGACATCGTGCTCGCCGCCGACACCGCCACCTTCGGCTTTCCCGAAATCGCGCGCGGCTTTGTGCCCGCGATGGTCATGACGCTGCTCCGCCGCCTCGCCGGCGAAAAGGCGGCGCTCGAGCTGGTCCTGACCGGGCGGAGCGTCGGCGCGGCCGAGGCGGCACGCCTGGGGCTCGTGTCGCGCGTCGTGGCGGAGGCCGATCTGGAGCGGGAATCGGCGGCGCTGGGACTGGCGATGGCGGCGGCCGGGCCCAGTGCCGTCGCCCTTACTAAGCGGCTCTTCATGGAACTGGACGGCCGTGGCTTCGCCGATGGGATCGCGCTCGGTGCTCGGACCAACGCGCTGGCACGGACGACTCCCGAATTCCGCGCGG
>JAICUF010000095.1 GCA_025935995.1 Gemmatimonadales bacterium | reverse complement strand
GCGCCTTGATCTGGTTCCGGCGGGGGGACAATGACGCGGATGGCCTGCCGACGCGCCCCTGCACCGTCTGCACGCAGCTCTTCCTGGGCCTCGCCTTCGATCGCGGCGGCCACGCCGATTCCGCGAGGGTCTATCTGGCGCAGTACGCCAATGAAACCGGCACCGACCGCGTCGTCGTGGACCGCTTCTTCCTCCCGCCCGCGCTCTTCCGTCTTGGCGAGCTGTATGAAGCGGCGGGGGACTCGAAGCAGGCCGTCGAGTACTACGGCCGCTTCGTGGACCTCTGGCGGAACGCCGATCCCGATCTGCAACCGCGCGTCGTCGAGGCGCGGACGCGGATCAGCCAGCTCAACCGGCCGAAGCAGTGAGGCGGACGATCACCGCATCGAGCAGCGCCGCGGCCCCCACCCCGAGCGCATAGGCACCGAAGTCCCGCAGGTCGAATCCGCTTCCCAGGACCAGCCGGCCCGGCTCCGTACCCCGGATCGCGTCGAGGAACGGGCCGTGGATCAGCTGGCTCAGCTCCACCGCCACGCACACCGCGCCCGCCGCCGCGCAGCGGAACAGGCGCGGCGCACGCGGCGCCCCCACGCCGGTCAGCCACACGATCATCGCGGCCCAGAGCGCATCACCGGCCACATCGCGTGCGGTCGGGTCGAGGCCGGCGCCCCGGAGGTGAACGAGGAGGCCCGCCGCAACCGTGGCAATCGTGAGGGCGAGATAGACGATGCGCCGCGGAGACTCCGGCGCCGGGCCTCCCGTCACCCGCCCCCCGTGATCAGGCTGCGACGCGTTCATGCCTCGTCTTCGATGCGCCGCTCCTCAAGCGGAAGTTCGTACATGACGGACGCTCCGGCGCCGCCTGTCCGCCGGCTTGGACACAGCCCAGCCCCTCCGCGCGCGAGGAGGGCCTCAAGCAGCCGGTGCGCGAGGCCTCGCCGCCGAGATGCGGACGTCGGGCATCGGCGAAGGGCCGGCTATTTCGTCGCCCGCGCGAGGTCGGTGATCGCGGCGGCCATCGCCTTCACCCGCTTCGCATCCCGAGCGCCGCTCGCGTCCCGGGTCACCGTCCGCGCCAGCGCTTCGAGCGCGGCGCGCCTCGGCCGGCCCCTCTGCTTCTCCGCCCGGTCGAGCGCCTGCCCGATCGCCGTCGTCCGCGCGGCGGCCAGGCCGTTGTCCCGCACCAGCTGGTCGAGATACGCCCGCACCACCGGGAACGCGGCCGGCCACTCGATCTTCGGCTGGCTCTGCGGGTTGTACTGCTCGAGGTGCACCAGCTTCGCCGCCGCGATCTCGTTGGCGGAGAGCTGGGCGCTGGGCTCGAGGGCAAGGATGTCGAAGCCGCGATCGAGCTCGGACGAGTAGATCAGCCCGTTCCACCAGTAGGCGCCCCACGAGCCGCCGATGGTCCCGCGCGTCCGGCTCACGCCCGCGGCGGCGGCGGCCGAATCGGCCGGCGGCGCGTCGATCGGCCCGCGATCGAAGTACGCCAGCTCGCGCGGATGATCCGGATCGGTGAACTCCATCACGCTGATCCCGCCCTGGTACCAGCCCTGCACCATGATGTCCCGGCCCGGCACCGGAATCAGCCCGCCGTTGTGCGAGACGCAGTTCTCCTGCGCCGTCTGCGCGGTGGGGATCTTGAAGTACGCGTGCTGCGTGTACTTGTGGCCGGCGTCGATGGTCAGCACCGTGTTGCCGCCCATCTCCATCATCGACGTGGCCTGGCACATCGGGCCGGTGCCGCCGCCCCATTCATCGGTGAACACGACGCGCTTGCCGTCGTTGCTGAAGACCGCCGTGTGCCAGAGCGAGAAGTTGGTGTCGCTGATCGCGTCGAGACGCACCGGCTTCAGCGGATTCGAGATGTCCACCAGCAGCCCGTAGCTCGCACACGCGCCCGCGAGAAGGTGGTATGCGGGATAGGCAGTCACGTCGTGACAGTTCCTGGGCCCGGTCGGCGGTGGTGAGAAGGTCGGCGGCGGGGGTGTCGCGGAAGCCGACGTTCCCGCGGCGGGGGCCGCGGGATTCGGGCGGCGGCGCTCCGGCCGGCTCGCCGCGCGCGGCGCCGGCGCGAGGCCGGTGAAGATGCGAGCGCCCGTCACCACGGCGGCCTCTTCCGGATGCGCGAGCGGCACCCGGATCACGTCGAGCCGGTAGAGCGAGTTCGTCGTGTCGGCGGGATCGGTGCCTTCCCTGCAGCCCGCGAGCTCGCTGTCCGGCCGCGCGCCCTGATTGCCGGACACGTAGAGGTAGACGACGCCCTTGTCCTTCGGATCGGGGACGACGGTGTGGGTATGCGATCCCTTGCAGGTCTGCACGTTCTTGACGAGGCGCGGGGCCGCGGGATTGGACACGTCGTAGATGCGGACCCCGGCCATGTGATCCTTCGGGTCCTGCACGCCGCCCGTGGCGCAGTCGTTCCGGTTGCCGCGCCCCTCGGCGGAGATGAAGAGCAGGTTCCCGATGATGGACGGGTCGCCCTGCGCGGTGATGCAGGAGACGACCGCGACGGCCTTCGGCGCGGCGGAATCGCTCACGTCCCACACGGTGAACCCCGCGAAATTGCCCTGGTAGACGTACTTGCCGCCGAAGGCGAGGTCGGAGTTGATGAACGTGAGCCCCCGCGCGGTGTCGAACGCCGCCGGCTTGGGCGAGAAGGAGACGAGGCGCATGTTGCTCGCGGCCACGCCGGCGTCGAGCCGGCCGGGCTTGAGCCCGCTCCGCGGATCCTGGCTCGACGGATAGGTCTGCGCCGCGAGCAGCGACGGGACCATGAGCAGCGGCGTGACGAGCGCGATCACCCTCTGGAAGACGTGCATGGAAACTCCGGGTGGTGTGGAAGCGGATTACCTCTCGGGCAACTCGGACAGTATGCGGCGCATCGCGCCGATCTCGGCGGTCTGCACGCTGACGACGTCGTTGGCGAACACGCTCACGTCCACGTCCTGCGCGGTGCCGGGGGTGTCGAGCAGGTCCTTCACCATCCTGAGCGCGCCCTCGTGGTGCTGGATCATCAGGGTGAGATACGCGCGATCGAAGGCGATGCCGCCGGCCGCATCGAGCGTGTCGAGCTGTGCCGCCGTCAGCATCCCCGGCATCTGCATCGTCCGCCACGACGAGGTGTCGGGCGCCGCCTGCCCGTTCCGCCTCAGCCAGTCCTGCATGATGCGGATCTCGGCCACCTGCGACTGGTCGATCTTGGTGGCGAGCTTCTGGACGCGCGGATCGGCGTGGTGCGAGGCGGCCATGCGCGACATGAAGATGGCCTGCGCGTGGTGCGCGATCATGCCCTGCATGAACTCGACGTCCGGCACCGTGTAGAGAGCGCCGGCGGGAACGGTGATGTGGGCGTGCGCCGCCATGCCCGGCATCGGATTCTGGCCGCGCACGGGGGCGGGCCAGCCGAGCAGCAGGGCCAGCGCGGCGAGCGTGGTGGCGGGAGCGGAATGCGGGCGGGGGCTCGGGGGTCGGCCGGAGCCACCGTGCGAAAGGGCCATGGAAGTAAACTAGCTGAGTGGAAACCTCGCCGCGCCGATCACGGATCGGTTCCGGCTGCATAGGCCTGGGCCGCGGACAGGAGCTCGTCCGGAAACTGGCGATTGTAGAGCACGCGGGGTGCGCGTCCGGGCGCGACGATCAGGAACCCGGTCGCCCCGCTGTCCGGCGCCGCCCTGAACCGCCAGCGCCGCCGCGGTTCCTGCACGATGAAGACGCGGCCCGGCTGGTCGAGCGCGCTGATGCCGTGCGCCTCGAGCAGGGCCCGCGTGTTGGCCCAGTAGTACTGCTGGTCGTCCAGCGCGCTCGCCAGGTCGGGATCCGCCTCGAGCACCGAGTCGGAGGCCGGCACCTGCCAGAAGGCGATCACGCTCAGCCGGGTGACGCGCTGAACGGGCACCGGTGAGGGATCGTGACGTCGCTGCGCGGAGAGCGATCCCATCGCGCAGCAGCCGACGAGGACCGCGAGGGAGACGGCGTGCGCGTGTACGGCCATCGACCTGGTTCCCGTCAGCGGGTTTCGGTCCAGCGGCATAACCACCTCGCACGGGGGGCCGCGGAAGCGACTGTCGGCAATGGGCGGATCCCGTCGGCCCGCCACGCTACGTGCACGATGATCGAATCCAGCAGGCGCAGCGCCGCCAGCCATTCCGCCGGCACCGAATCACCCGGCAGCCCGGTGTCGCTCGAGCGGCCCGCCGTCGTCTGATGGCACTGGCCCGGCGCGTGGATGGTGACCGTGGCGAGCGGCATGTCGCTTCCCACGAATCCGAACTGCGGGCCCCAGCCCGCCGCCGCACCCAGCCCGATCAGTCGCCGCGCCACCGCCCGATATGCCCCGGAATCGGCCGGTGCGTCGAAGTCCCGTTCGACCGCGTCGACGCGGAGCAGGGTCCAGCGCCCGTGTGGCCGGAGCACCATCACATCGGCCCTGCAGCACGCCGTCTCGCTCAGAAAGGCGATCGAATCGGTGACGGCGGCGAACTCGCGGACGAGCGCCCGCGACGACACCGCCGCGGCGTGGCCGCCGCACGCCCCCACACCCGTCGCGAGAGTGACGAGCAGGAGTCGGATCGTCAGCGCCTCATGAACGCCTCGACCTCCGCCACGAATCGCCCGGGCTGGTCGAGCTGGATGTAGTGGTTGCTGTCGTCGATGCGGACGAGCGTCGCGCCGGGCGCGTTGGCGTACGCCTGCCTCATCATGGCGTCGTACTGCGCGGCGGGCATCGGCACGTTCGCGCGCTGCACGTACAGCACCGTCAGCGGAACGCTGATCCGCGACAGCTCGGGGCGCATGTCGGTCAGGATGAGCTCGTGCATCGCGTTCGCGACGGTGGCCCGGTCGCTGGCATCGGCATAGGCCAGCAGCTTCCGGCGGCTGGTGTCGCTCCGGGCCATCGTCCCGATCATCTGATCGAGCAGGGTGCCGGTGAGGAGCTGCGCCCGGAGCTGATCCGCCAGCGGGCGCAGGGTTTCGACCGTGGCCGCGGGCTGGCCGAACATCGCGCCCATGAACGGCACCATGTCGACCACCATCACCCGCCCGACAAGGCCCGGATTGCGCGCCGCGACCATGAGCGCGATGGTGCCACCCATCGAATGCCCGACCAGCGCCGGCCGCGTGAGACCCGCCTCCTGGATGTAGCGCGCCACCTCGCGCGCCACCGCCGCCGTCACCATGCTGTCGGTGCTCGTGCGCGGGACGCCGCCGAACCCGCGAATCTGCACCAGATGGAGACGATAGTGATCGTCGAGCGAATCGGCCGACGCGTCCCAGACGCCGATATTGCCGGCGAGGCCGTGAATCAGGATGACGTCGGGGCCGGAGCCCCGGGTGACGACGCTGATCTCGTCCGAGACGAACGGGCGCGCGGCAGGCGCCGGCGATCCGGCGTGCATTCCTGCGCCGCAGGCGGTGATCGCGAGCGCGGCGGACAGCGTGAGGAAACGGTGACGGGTAGTCATGCAATCGCTCCAGAATGGTGTCGGGCTTCCGCTCCAAGATCTGCCTGCGACGCCCCGGGCGGTAGATGGCGCTGGCGGAAAGCCGGCAGACGCGTCTCGCAGCGACCGCATGCCTCCCGTTGGTTGTGTGCGCGGCGTGCGGCGTCGTGCGCCGGTGGGTGCCTACCGCCCGTCCTGCTCCACCTGCCATCCGCCTCCCTCGAGCGGGACCGTCGCGCAGGCCGGACCGCCGCGCCGGTCGGTGCCGTGGACGGTGGCGACCAGCCGCGCGCGCGGATCGCCCCGGACCCGCTCGATCTGATCCCGGGAAATCGTGGCCAGCGGAATCTTCATTCGGCGGAACATCCGCCGCTGCCCCTCCACCTCGCCGGTCCAGGATATGTAGAGGAAGCGCCCGGTCGGCGGCCCGTGCGTGTACGGCCCCAGGAAGATGGGCGACGCAGCCCCGCGGCCGGCCGCCGGCTTGAGCCGGAGCTCGCCGCTGAACTCGAGAGCCCTCCCGATCGGCGCCTGACTCTGCTCGATCTCCTCGCCGCGCTGCACCCCCGCCTCGACGCGCTCGTGCGGGCCGCACACTGCCGGCGGGAGGCCGACGATGCGGATGCGGAAGGGAAGGGTCTGCTGCTCGGGCGCAGGCAGAGGTGTCTCAGCCTCGCCGCGCCGCCTCGATGGCCGCGACATCGATCTTGGTCATCTCCATCATCGCATCGAACGCGCGCCTGGCGGCGGCGCGATCGGGATCGGTGATCGCCGTCGTGAGCGCGATCGGCGTGATTTGCCAGGACAGCCCCCACTTGTCCCGGCACCAGCCGCACGCGCTCTCCTGCCCCCCGTTGCCCACGATCGCGTTCCAGTAGCGATCGGTTTCCGCCTGATCCGCGGTCGCGACCTGAAACGAGAACGCTTCGGTGTGCCTGAACGCCGGGCCGCCGTTGAGCCCGAGACAGGGAATGCCCAGCACGGTGAACTCGACGGTCAGGACGTCGCCCTCCTTCCCGGACGGGAAGTCTCCGGGCGCGCGGTGCACCGCACCCACGGACGAATCGGGAAAGGTACTGGCATAGAACCGCGCCGCCTCCTCGGCGTCGCGGTCGTACCAGAGGCAGATCGTGTTCTTCGCTGGATTCGCCATGCCGCATCCCCCTCGTGATGAGCCAGCCTGCGCCGCGTTGCAGCGGATTCCCGACCAATCAAACGATCGTCCCGCGGGATGTCGAGCGAGCCCGGGCGGTCACTGGCCCGCGACCGGCTGCCAGAGCTCCACCTTGTTGCCTTCCGGATCGATGACCCACGCAAACTTTCCGTACTCGGAATCGTCGATCCTGTCGAGAACGTTGCAGCCCTCCTCCCGCAGCGCCGCGACCAGGGCGTGGAGATCATCCACCCGGTAGTTGACCATGAACGCCGCGGTGCTCGGCGCAAACTGGTCGCTCTCTGCGGGAGCGATCAGCCATGCGGTCGTTCCGGCCAGCGGCTTGCCGTCGGCGTCGGTCCAGTCGAACGCCGCGCCACCCCATTCCTGAACGTCGATGCCGAGGTGCTGCTTGTACCAGGCCTGCAGCGCCTTGGCGTCCCTGGCCTTGAAGAAGATGCCGCCGATGCCCGTGACTCGCTTCATGGAACCTCCCAAGGCGGATAGTAGTGAGGGAGAGTGCCTCCCCCGCGGCCGGTCGTCAATTGCGCGACGATCCGTCGCGAGCCAGCGTCTTCTGAGCGTCGATCATGCAAGGCGAGTGGAAGCGCTCGCGCGGTCGGTCGACTCGCCGCCTTGCGTCGGCGCCCCGCGGCGGAGGACTGCCGCGGATATCAGCGTGACGAGGAGGCCCACCGGCAGGGGCTCCATGAAGGTATAGGCCATGTTGACGAGCGGATTCTGATAGGCCTGCTGCGAGCGCAGGATCGCGGCGACCTGCGCGGCCGTGGCGGCGGAGTCGAGGCCGGCCGCCTGTACCCGCCGAACCTGGGCGGCGAAATAGCCGTCCATGAAATGGGGCATGAAGTTGAAGTACAGGATCTCCCACATGGCGACGTAGCAGACCGTGGCGATGAGGGCGATGAGGATCCCGCAGGCAAAGGCGCGGCCGAAGGAGATCCGGCCCAGGAGGACGTTGTCGCGGTAGCTCCGGATCCCGAAATAGATGAGCAGGAACGACGCCACCATGATGGTGTAGCCCAGGGCCATGCTGTGGCCGGAGCCGATCCGGTCCGCCAGGAGCAGCGTGCAGCCCATCAGGATGGAGACGATCAGGCCGGAGATGAGGCCGAAGATGAGGACGATCTTCTTCACGTGAGGCTCCTGGAGGTGGGTGAGGACGGCGTCACGATACCGCAGGGCGCGCCCGGTGTCGTCACCCTTTCGGATGATTTTGCGGGAGCGCGGCGGAAATCGTCCTTTCTGGTGAGCCGCTCAGGGCAGGAGGCCCAATTCCTTGCCGCGCCGCACCGCCTGGGTGCGGCGCGCGGCGCCGAGCTTGGCAAAGGCGCGGGAGCAGTGGGTCTTCACCGTGTTCTCGGAGACGAAGAGCTCCGTGGCGATCTCGCGATTGCTGAGACCGCGCGCGACGAGGCTCAGGATTTCGAGCTCGCGGGCCGTGATGCCGAGGCGCTGCTGCCGGGCCGTGTCCGGAAGGAATGCCGAAGCCGGCCCCCCGCCCGGCTCGGGGGCCGGGACGAGAACCTCCTTCACCACGATCGTCTCCCGGCGGCGCGTGATGCGGAGCCCGAGCCAGATGCCGAACGTGGCAAAGAGGATCGCGACGAGAGCGCCGTAGAGCTCGACCGAGTGCTCGATGACGATGAAGCGGTATTGGGTGTACTGAAGCGTGGCGACGAGAAGGCCGCCGACCAGGCCGAAGATGAGGACATGGCGCTTCATCGGTCGGTCGCGGCCTAACCCTTCGGCCACATCATCGCGAAGATCACCCCGGTCGCCAGCGCGTACAGCAGCGCATCCACGGCGTTCCTGAAGGTCGTGGACCACTTGCGGTGGTACCAGATCGACAGCGGGACCGCACCCATCGCGTAGCTGAGGAACGTGAGGACCGCGATCTGGTGGAACACGGTGTGCGCGGGGCCACCGCGAGGTACCACCGCGCCGACGACGCACGCCACGATCGCCGAGACCGCGAGGGTGAAGAGGAACCACGACCCCATCATCGTGCCGATCTTCCACGGTCCGGACGGAATGACGGTCAGGTTCATCACGGGACCCGCGTTGCGCCTGGCGTCGTACTCCGGCGACTGCATGTATTCGCCCGACCCGGGATGGGGGACGGTGTAGTCGTTCGGCGGGATGTTGAACGGGCGGAGTGCCGCCATCACGCCGTCCTCGTCCGGAAGCCTGACATAGTCGCGCTTGTGCCACGGGCTCATGTGAATGACCATGGTGAGCACGAAGACCGCGACGGCGGAGAGGACGATCGGCAGCAGCAGCGACGCGAGCGGGGTCATGGGCGCCTCGGCGTAGGGTTCCGGGGGACCGGATAGTCTAACGCCGGGACGCCGCTCCAGTCACGGTAGGGGAAAGCGCCGCCATCGCCGGAGTGCCGGCGCGGCGGCCCGCCGCACGTCGTATCCCGGCGCGACGAAAGCTTCGATCTGCAGCGAATCCGCGTAGGCGAGCAGCCGGCGCCAGTCGATCCGGGAGCGGGGCCGCACGTGACGGGCCAGCCACCGGCTTGGGCCCCTGCCTCCGTGTTCATCCGGCCGGCGCACGTGGAAGCGAATCACTTCGCCCGTCGCGGTCCACGCTGAGCGCATTCGCACGTCTAGCCCGGGGTCACCGGATGCCCGGCCAGACTCACCGTGGCGCAGGCTCCGCGGGCGGCGGGTTCGGCCGATATACCTTGCGTGCGGCGTCAGGACAGTGCACCACGGGATTGAAGTCGGCGAACGTGCCTTCCGGATTGTCCCGCCACACCCAGACGTGCAGGTACCAGTACTGGAAGCTGTCCTCCGGCTTCATGCGCTGCCGCAGGAACACCGGCGGCGTCGAGTCGCGCGGCCAGAGCCGGTAGGGAATGAAGAATTCGACGCCGTTGAGCCGGTAGCGGCCGCCCGGCATCCGCTCATAGAGCAGAAACTGCGGCCGTTCCACCGAGATGTCGCGTTCGATGTACGAGCGGTTGATGTGATGATAGCCCATCGCGCCATGGTGTTCATGGACGATGCACGCCGCGACGTCCGCGGCGTAGCCGGCGCGGATCGCCGCGGTGACGTCATGGAAGGGCCGCGTCGCCTCGCGGAGCGCGGTGATCTCGTCACGAACCTGTGGGTCCGGACTGGCCGGCTCCGCCATCCGGCTCCCTCCGCACGCCGCGACGCCCATGATCGAGCCGGCGAGAAGTGCGCGCCCGAGTCGAGCGCTCAGCCAGGATGGCAACCGATGCACCGTGCGCACGACGCTACTTCGTCGGGTCGCAGGCTGCCAGCTGGGCCAGGCGGGCCGGCGTCACCGACATCCAGCCCGAGTCCGCCGGGCTTGCCGGCGCGGAGCTCGCGGACACCTGGGCTCGGAGCACTGCGCGAAACAGGTGCGCCTGGAAGCGTTCGGCGTCCGCCGGCTGCTCCGCCTCGAGGCGGACGGCTGAGCACGTGCCCACCCCGACCACGCGCCCGGCGTGATAGGTCCCCGCGGCCGTGTCGCCGGCGAGCTGGACCCGGATCGGTTG
>JAICUF010000073.1 GCA_025935995.1 Gemmatimonadales bacterium | reverse complement strand
CGCGGGGATGACGGGGACGGAAGGGCGGAAGGGCGGAAAGGCGGAAGGACGAAATGGCGGGGAGAGCAGGAGCGGCGGGGGCGGCTCCAGCGGCGGGGGCGGCTCCAGCGGCGGGGCACGCCGGAAGGCGGCGAAGAAGGCGGGCACGCGGAGCGGCGGCGGAAGCATGACGAAGCGCGCGAAGAAGTCGGCGAAGAAGGGAGCCGGGAAGCGCGCGAAGAAGACGGCCAAGAAGAGCGCGAGGAAGTCCGCGAAGAAGGCGACGAAGAAGTCGGCCCGGAAGCCCGTGAAGAAGAGCGCGAAGAAGAGCGCCAGGAAGACCGCGAAGAAGTCCGCCGGACGCGGCGCGAAGAAGAGCTCGCGGAAGTCGGCCAGGAAGTCGGGCCGCCGCCGCTAGGCGGAGCGCGCGCGGCCGGCGCCCGCCGGCCGCGCCAGGGCCGTCGCGCAGTTGATGAGGGCGATGTGGGTGAAGGCCTGCGGGAAGTTGCCCCGGAATTCCCCCGTCGCGGGATCGATCTCCTCCGAGTAGAGCCCCACGTGGTTGGCGTGGCGCAGCATCCGGCGCATGACCCGGTCCGCGGCGTCGCGGTCGCCGATCCCGGCGAGCGCCTGCGCCAGCCAGAAGGTGCAGATCGAGAAGGCGCCCTCCTCCCCTTCGAGCCCGTCCGGGCTCCGGTACCGGTACACCAGCTCGCCGTCGGGGGTCGTGAGGCCGCGCTGAATCGCGCGCACGGTGCTCACGACCCGCGGATGCTGCCACGGAAGGAACCGCACCATCGGGATCGCGAGCGCCGCGGCGTCGAGCGCCGCATCGTCATACGACTGCGTGAAGGCCCCCGCCGCGTCGCTCCAGCCGCGCAGCATGATCTCCGCGTGCAGCGCCTCGCGCTCGCCACGCCACCCGGCCACATCCCCCGGGAGACCGAGCTGCTCCGCCATCCCCACGCCGCGATCGAGCGCCACCCAGCTCATCACCTTGCTGAAGACGTAGTGGCGCATCTCCCCCCGGACCTCCCAGATGCCGGAGTCGGGCTGCCGCCAGTGGCACGCCACCCAGTCCACCAGCGGCCGGAGCACGCGCCACGTTCCTTCGCTCATCCCGTGATGCCGCCGCCAGCGATCGGCGGTCTCGAGCACCTCGCCGTAGACGTCGAGCTGGAGCTGGCCCGCGGCGCCGTTGCCGATCCGCACCGGGGGCGAGTTCCGGTATCCCGACAGGTGCTCGAGCTGACGCTCGACCAGGTCGCGGCGTCCGTCGATCCCGTACATGATCTGCAGGTGGCCGCCGCCCTCGTGCCGGCACACCCGCTTCACGAACCGCATGAACTGATCGGCCTCGGCGTGATGGCCGACCGCGTCGAGCGCCTCGAGCGTGAAGGCCGCGTCGCGGAGCCAGACGAAGCGGTAATCCCAGTTCCGGCTCCCGCCCAGCGTCTCGGGCAGTGACGTGGTGGGCGCGGCAATGATGGCGCCGCTCCCCGCATGCGTCAGCAGCTTGAGCGCGAGCGCCGAGCGCTTGACCATGCCGCGATACGGCCCGCTGTAGCGGACGCCGGCCGACCAGCGCTGCCAGTACTCCACGGTGACGTCGAGCTTCTCCCCGCTCTCGTACATGTCCACCGGATAGACGTCGTCGTCGTCGTAGCGCAGGACGATCCACCGGTCGAGCCCGCGCTCCACCTGGAACGTGGTCGTGGCCGTGCCGTATTCGAGCGTCCACTGGAAGGGCCGCGCGCTCGTGAGCGTGACCACCTGGTCGGTGCGGTCGGTGGCGATCAGGCCGCCGGCCAGCGGCTCGAGGCGCGTGGAACGCGATGCGTAGTCGAAGCGCGGCATGAAGATCATGCGCATCTCGACCTGCCCGCGGGTGCAGCGCACGCGCCGGTGGATCTCGGGCCGCTCGCCGGCCGGGCGGCCGTCGGCGGCGACGGGCATGAAGTCCGTCAGCACGACGCGGCCCGTCCGCGTCTCGAAGGTGGTCTCGAGCACGTTGGTGCGGGCCATGTAGCGCTGGCTGGAACGCCAGGCCGATGCGGGCCGCACCGCCCAGGTCCCGCCGCGCTCCGGGTCGAGCAGGGCGGCGAAGACGCTCCCGCTGTCGAAGCGCGGCAGGCAGCACCAGTCGATCGCGCCGTCGAGACCGACGAGCGCCGCCGTCCGCATGTCGCCGATCACTCCGTACGAGGAAATCGGTTGCTGAGCCATCACCTAATAAAACACGGCGCCACCTTGCACGGACCGCCCGGCGGTCACACCTTCCACGACCGATGCCTGCCCCACTCCGCCCGACCCTGCCGCGCGCGGCCGCCGTCCTCGCGGCCGCGCTCACCGTCCTCGGCTGCCGCGACAAGGGACCGGCCGGGATCGCGCTCGTCGGCGCGACGGTGATCGACGGTACCGGCGGCCCCCCGCTCCGCAATGCCGTCGTCGTCGTCCGCGGCACGCGGATCGAAGCCGTCGCCTCGCGCGACGGCTTCAGGATGCCGAAGCACACCGAGCAGGTCGACGTCAGCGGGCGCTGGATCATCCCCGGCCTGATCGACGCGCACGCCCACGTGGCGCGATGGGCGCTGCCGCGCTACATCGGGTGGGGCGTGACGGCCGTGCGGGACCTCCACAATCAGCTCGACACGGCGCTGGCACTCCGCCGGGGCGCGGCACTCAACAGCTTCGAGAGCCCGCGCATCTACGCCGCCGGCGCCATGATCGACGGCGTGCCGACCACCTATCCCGATGCGTTGCCCGCGCCCGACGCCGGCGCGGCACGAAAGGACGTCGACCGGCTCGCCGTGGCGGGCGTCGACTACGTCAAGGTCTACACGCGCATCACGCCCACCCTGCTCCGGGCGATTGCGGAGGAGGCCAAGAGCTTCAACCTGCGGATCGCGGCGCATCTCGGGCTCACCGACGCGCTTACGGCGGCGTCGATCGGCGTCGCCTCGATCGAGCATCTGAGCGGCGTCCCCGAGGCCGCCGTCGACGACCCCGGCCCCTTCTACGCGGCACACCAGCGCGGCTTCTTCGCCGGCTGGACCTGGTTCGAGCGGAGCTGGGCCGGCCTCGATTCGTCCCGGCTCGCCCGAGTCGCCGCGGGGCTCGCGCGGCAGCACGTGGTCATGGTGCCGACTCTCGTCCTGCACGAGACCTTCAGCCGGCTGGACGACTCGCTCATCTATCGCGACCCCGCGCTCGCCGCCGTGCCCGACTCCGAGCAGGCGCGCTGGAACACCCCCGACATGATCCGCCGCGCCAACTGGACGGCGGCCGACTTCGACGCCTTCCGGAAGGGGCGGCCGATCCAGGACCTCTTCATCCGGCTCTTCCGGGCCGCAGGCGGCATCGTCGTGACCGGCACCGACGCATCGAACCAGATGCTCGTTCCCGGCTACAGCGAGCACGAGGAGCTGCGCCTCCTGGTGCAGGCGGGACTCACCACCAACGCCGCGATCATCGCCGCGACGCGCGACGCGGCCCGTCTCATCGGCGCCGACTCGCTCGGCGTCGTGGCGCCGGGGCGCGTCGCCGACTTGCTCGTCCTTCGTGCCGACCCGCTGGCCGACATCACCAACACCCGCGCCATCGACCGCGTGATGCTCCGCGGCAACCTCATGAAGGCCGACTCGATCCGCCGCTCCTGGTAGGCCGGTGCCGCTCAGCGAGGTCGTGCTCGGGTGGCTGCTGGTGGCCGTCTGGTTCCTGGCCTGGGAGCTGGTGGCCGGACGGCTCGAGCGCGGCAGCAACGCCGGCGGCTGGCTCCGCGCGCCGGCGCAGGTCTACGTCGGCGAAGCGCTGATCCTGAGCCTCTTCGGCGCGCTCTGGTTCGCGAGCCTCGGCAGCGGCGGCTGGGTCATCGTCTTCGCTCTCCTGGGTCTCCTCATGGAATGGCCCGGGCCGCTCCGGAGGGGCCAGCGCAACGCGGTGCCGCCGGGGAAGCGCGCCCGGGCCACGCTCGCCGGGATCCTCCGCATCGTCGGCGCGGGCGCGATCCTCTGGTGGAGGATGCGGTAGCGCCGGCGATTGCACGCCGATGTGGTCGCGGCGCCGCCACATTGCCCCTCCCCTCCCGCCGTATACCTTACGCCGCACCCCCCCTGATCGAGGGCGACATGGCGCACCCCGTTCCCGCACCGGCTTCCGTCCGGCTCACGTCGCTGTCGCACGGCGCCGGCTGCGCCTGCAAGCTGGGCAGCGCCGAGCTCGCGGAGGTCCTGCGGCATCTGCCAGTGGTGGACGACGCGCGCGTGCTGGTGGACGCGGCGACGCGCGACGACGCCGCGATCTATCAGCTTGCGCCCGACCGCGCGCTCGTGGCGACGCTCGATTTCTTCACGCCGATCCTCGACGACCCCGCGGCCTGGGGCGCGGTCGCCGCCGCCAACGCGATGAGCGACGTGTACGCGATGGGCGGCCGCCCGCTCTTCGCGCTCAACATCGTGGCCTGGCCCCGCGATACCCTCCCCTTCGAGGTGCTCGGCGAGGTGCTCCGCGGCGCCGCGCTGGTGGCGCAGAAGGGCGGCTGCCCCATCCTGGGCGGGCACTCGATCGACGACGCCGAGCCCAAGTTCGGGATGGCGGTGATCGGCGAAGTGAACCCCGGCGAGATGTTCACCAACGCCGGCGGCTGCGCGGGCGACCTGCTCGTCCTCACCAAGCCGCTGGGCACCGGCATCCTCTCGACGGCGCTCAAGCGCGATGCGCTGCTCGAGACCGGGATGATGGAAGCGGTCGCGTCGATGACGACGCTCAACGACGGCGCCGCCCGCGCGGCGCGCGAAGCCGGCATCAGCGCCGCCACCGACGTCACCGGCTTCGGCCTCATCGGGCACCTCACCCACGTCGTGAACGCGAGCGGGCTCGCGGCCGAGCTCTTCGTGGACGAGCTGCCGGTCCTGCCCCACGTGAGGAACCTGGTCGGTCGCGGCTTCGTGCCGGGCGGCACGCGGCGGAACCTCGCGGCCGCGACCGCCGTGACCTGGGACGGGTCGCTCGCCGACGCCGACCGGCTCATCTGCTGCGACGCGCAGACCTCGGGCGGCCTCCTCCTCGCCGTGCCGCCGGAGAACCACGCGGCGCTTCTCGCCGCGCTCCGGCGCGAGGGCACGCCGGCGGTCGCGACCATCGGTCGCCTCGTGGCCGGCGAGCCCGGCACGATCCGCGTGGCGCGCGCCGCGTGAGTCCGCTGCGCTGGACGCCGGAGCGCATGGACCGGCTGGAAAGCGCCTCGCGGCGCGGACTCCGCGTCGCGCTCAGCCGGCGCGGCACCGAGTACATCGTGGTGGCGCGGCGGATGACGTCGGTCGGCACCAGCGAGGCGTTCGTCGGACATCTCCCGATGACGGGAGAGGAGCTCACCTTCCTGCTCGACGACATCGACGACTTCCAGGTGATCGGCGACTAGTGGCGCCGCTCCCCATCGCCGTCCTCCATCTCGACGAGAGCTGTCTCGGCAACGGCCGCGAGGGCGACAATCCGGGCGGCGGCGGCGGCCTCGTCGAGATCCGCACCGTGTCCGGCGTGCAGCGCCGGGATCTCTACATCCATGCGCCCGCGACCACGAACAACCGGATGGCGCTGGGCAGCGCGATCGCGGCCCTCCGCCTGCTGGCGGGCAAGGGCGCCAGGCTGCGGGTGCTCATCGTGTCGGACTCGGAGTACCTGGTGAAGGGGATGAACGAGTGGGCGCCGGGATGGGAAGCGCGCGGCTGGAAGCGCAAGGGCGGGCCGATCGAGAACCTCCACCTCTGGCAGGCGCTGGTGGAGTCGGCGCGGCTGCACGAGACGCGCTTCACCTGGGTGCGGGGCCATCGCGGCCATCCCAAGAACGAATACGCCAACGACCTCGCCATCGCCGCCGCGCGCGAGCAGAAGACGTCGGCGGGGATCGTCGAGTCGGGCTTTCTGGACTGGCTCGCCGCGCGGCAGGCGAAGGGAATGTTCGAGGGGTACGATCCCGACCGCGAATTCGATCGGGAGGCGGCGGCGCTGTGAGAGCGGCCGGGCCGGCCGCTAGGCCGAAGGGTTGGGGACGTAGTCGCGATGCGGACGCTCGCCGCAGGCCGGCCAGGTGACGCTGACGTAGCCGCCGGAGGGAAGCGTCCAGCGCACCTCGCCCGAACGGATGCGAAAGCGGCGCGGGCCCGTACAGCTCGCGTCGTACGCGAGCGGAACCGGCGTCGTGACGGTGAAGGTGCGGCTCACGTCGTCGCGAACGAAGGTGAGCGTGCCGGTCACGGTGACCGTGCCGCTCGGCAGCGGCTGGCCGGCGGTGAGCGCGGTCGCGGGCGTGAACGCCAGTTGCAGATTGTGGGTCACCTGGAGCGGGAGATGGCCCGAGGCAGTGCGGACGGTCGTCACGTTGTTGGCCAGCGTGATGCCGTCGGCATTGCCGGTGAGATCGCGGGTGCCGTTCCGGACGGCGGTGAAGGTCTCCGAGCGCACGTTCGTCGCCGCGAAGGTGAAGTCGTCGAGGTCAGCGTGCCACGCGAAGTCGGGCGCCGCCAGCGTCGGGTCGCTCAGCGTGATGACGCCGGTGAGATCGAGCGTGCCGCCACGGAAGTTCTCGAAGTGGCAGGCGGGGAGACCGAAGGTGAAGACGGCGTTGTCGGGCGCACCGTCGCCGTCGGTATCGGTGGCCGAGGAGATGCTGGCGCAGTCCTGCAGGAAGGCCACCGACGGCCGGAACGCGGACGGTGCGGCGTTCGCGAACGACGCCGCCGGGTCGATCTGTCCGCCGACGGTGAACGATTCGGTCGCCTCCTCCACTTCGTCCTGCGCCGCGGCGCCGGCGTCCGCGGCGGTCGCCGCGCTGAGCTCGTTGTTTTGGGGGGCCGTGGCATCGGACCCGCACCCGCCCAGGGCGAGCAGGGCCGAGAGGCCCAGGGAGATGCCGCACAGGTGACCGCGCATGGAATCCTCCTCCGCGTGGATGACGCCGTCCAGTAACCCGTCGCTTCGACGCCCGCAGCCGATCTTCGTTAAGCGCCGCTCGCTTGACACCGGTGGCGGCGGCCGGTAGCGTCCGATGCCCCCACCACCCAGGCAGACCGTGAGCGAGGTCGATCGCTTCTTCCGGCAGCTCGTGAGCGCGCTCGCCGCAGCGGGTCCCGACCGCCTCCGCGAGCCGGTCACCGTCAGCGAGATCAGCGGCACCATCCTGCCGTATCGCGCGCACCGCCGCGCGCTGCAGCTCGACACCAGCGAGGACTACGAGCTGGCGCTCCTTCGCCTGGCCGCGGGCGAAGGCGGGCTGGCCCACACCGAGCCGCCCGAGGCGCTCGCGCTCTTTCAGGCGGAGGCCTCATCGCCCAACCCCGACCTCGGCGTGCTCGGCCGCGTGAGCGGCGCCGCCCTCATCCTGGCCCCGCGCCGGGTCGCCCAGGCGCTCGGCGGCGCGGCCGATCCGCACCAGAGCTACGCGCCGCCGCCGATCGCCGCCGTGGAGATCGTCGATGCGGACGACGCGCTCCCGCTCGACGATGTCCGGCTCGCCGCCGCGCCGGCGCCCGACGCCGAGTCGGGCGCGTCGTCCGACGAGGAAGGCGTCGCCGACGCGCTGGCCGAGCACTGCAGCTTCTGCGGCGGCGCGCTGCCGGCCGGCCGCGTCGTGAATTTCTGCCCGCACTGCGGACAGAGCCAGTCGGTCACCCACTGCCCCGAGTGCCGCACCGAGGTCGAGCTCGGCTGGCGGCACTGCATTACCTGCGGGTTTGCCCTGGGAGGCTGATCCGCGCCCGGCAGTCCGGTATCTTTCCTTAGTATATGACCGATTCCCCGCCTCCGCTCCCCGACGCCGTCTTCCTGGGCGGCGCCCGCACCGGCTTCGGCGCCTTCGGCGGCACGCTCAGGGATTTCTCCGCCACCGATCTCGCCGCGATCGCGTCGCGGGCGGCGATCGAGCGCGCCGGCATCGCGCCCGCCGACGTGGATCATGTCGTCATCGGCAACGTGCTGCAGACGTCGGCCGACGCCGCCTATCTCGCACGACATGCGGCGCTCGAGTGCGGCATCCCGGTCGAGGTTCCCGCGGTCACCGTGAACCGGCTCTGCGGCTCCGGCTTCGAGGCGGTGATCCAGGCCGCCCAGCAGATCCGCCTCGGCGAGTCGGAGGTGGTGCTCGCGGGCGGCACCGAGTCGATGAGTCAGGCACCGCACGTGGTGCGCGGCGCGCGCTGGGGCCTGCGCCTCGGAAGCGGCGCGCCGTTCGAGGACACGCTCTGGGAAGCGCTCCGCGACGCGCGCTGCGGGCTCACGATGGCGGAGACCGCCGAGAAGCTGGCGGATCAGTACGGCGTGACCCGCGCGGACGCCGATGCGTACGCGCTCCTGAGCCAGCAGCGCGCGCGCGACGGCTGGGCCGCGGGTGCCTACGCGGAGGAAGTCGTGCCCGTCGCGATCCACGAACGGCGCCAGCGCGAGCCGCGCCCCTGGGCCGCGGACGAGCACATGCGTCCCGACAGCACGGCGGAAGGGCTCGCGAAGCTGCCGCCGTACTTCCGGCAGGACGGCATCGTCACCGCCGGAAACGCATCGGGGATCACCGACGGCGCCGCGGCGCTGGTCGTCGCGAGCGCCGCCTTCGCCGAGCGACGAGGGCTCCGGCCGCTCGGCCGGCTCGTCGCCTGGGGCGTGGCGGGAGTGGATCCCTCGATCATGGGCATCGGCCCCGCGCCGGCGGCGCGCCTCGCACTCGCGCGCGCCGGCCTGAAACTGGACCGGATGGATCTCGTCGAAGTGAACGAAGCGTTCGCGGCGCAGTATCTTGCGGTGGAGAAGGAGCTGGGGCTCGACCGCGCGCGCACCAACGTGGACGGCGGCGCCGTCGCGCTGGGCCACCCGCTCGGCGCGACCGGTGCCCGGATCACGCTGCACCTGCTGCACGCGCTCCGCCGCCGGCGCGGGCGCTACGGGCTCGGCAGCGCGTGCATCGGCGGCGGGCAGGGCGCCGCCGTGATCGTCGAAGTCTTCCCCGACCAGGAGTGATGATGGAACCGCTGGTTATCGTGCTCGGCGCCGCCGTGGCGTACTCGTTCGCGAGCCTTCGCGTTCTCAAGCAGTACGAGCGCGGCGTGTCGTTCTTCCTCGGACGGTTCTGGGGGACGAAGGGGCCGGGCCTGGTCTTCATCCCGGCGGCCTTTGCCAACATGCGGAAGGTCTCGCTCCGCATCATGGCGCTGGACATCCCGGCGCAGGACGTGATCACGCGGGACAACGTCTCGGTGCGGGTGAACGCCGTGCTCTACATGAAGGTGAAGGACCCGCAGAAAGTGGTGATCGAGATCGAGGACTACCTCTACGCCACGAGCCAGCTCTCGCAGACCACGCTCCGCTCCGTGCTGGGCGAGGTCGAGCTCGACGAGCTCCTGTCCGACCGCGAGAAGATCAACGCGATCCTCCGGCGCATCATCGACGAGCGGACCGAGGCGTGGGGGATCGAGGTTTCGGCGGTCGAGGTGAAGGACGTGGACCTGCCCGAGAACATGAAGCGCGCCATGGCCCGGCAGGCCGAGGCCGAGCGCGAGCGGCGGGCCAAGGTCATCAACGCACAGGGCGAGCTGCAGGCATCCGAAACGCTGGCGCAGGCCGCGCACATGCTCGCGGGCGAGCCCACCGCGCTTCAGCTCCGCTACCTCCAGACCGTCACCGAGATCGCGGCCGAGAACAATTCGACCACCATCTTCCCGATCCCGATCGACATGCTCCGGCCCTTCATGGGCAGTCTCACCGCCGGCGCGTCCGGCGGCGGCACCGCGTCGCCGCTTCCCGAGCGGCCGGCGCTGCCGGAGCCCTCGATGGCCGCCGTGCTGCCGCAGGTGAAGATCGACCCGGTGGAGGCGGCGCGGCCGAAGTAACGTGACCGATCCGCACGGCCCCATCGACCGCGCCGCTCTCGAGCGGATCCTCCGCCGCGCCGCCGAGCTCCAGACGTCGGAGCGGGACATCGGCGAGCGGCTCACGTCCGACGAGGTGCTCGCGCTCGGCCGCGAGGTCGGCATTCCCGGACAGTACCTCCAGCAGGCGATGGTGGAGGAACGCGCGCGGATCGTCCCCGCGGCTCCCAGCGGCGTCGCCGACCGGCTGGCCGGGCCGGCGTCCACCAGCGCTCAGCGCGTCGTCGCCGGCACGCAGGCGGAGGTGACCGAGGCGCTGCTGGCGTACATGGAGGCGCATGAGCTGTTCTGCATACAGCGGCAGCAGCCGGGGCGCATCACCTGGGAGCCGCTCGGCGGATTCCAGGCGACGGTGCGGCGCTCCACCGCGGCGTTCGGCTCCGGCAAGAAGCCCTTCATGCTGTCCGGCGCCGAGGTGGTCGCGGCCACGCTCATGCCGCTCGAGGCGGGATACGTCCACGTCACCCTCGCCGCCGACGCGCGGCAGCTCCGGCGGAACTTCCTGATCGGCGGGATCGCGAGCCTCACCGTCGGCGTCGCCGCCACGGCCATCCTCGGCGTGCTGACGCCGTTCATCGCGGTGGCGCTCGCACCGCTCCCGCTGGCGGCCGGCGTGAGCTACGGCGCGGTGCGCCAGTATCACCCGAAGCTCGAACGCATCCAGCTCGGGCTCGAGCGCGCGCTCGATCACCTGCAGCAGGACGGCGTGCGAGCCCCGCAGCTCCCCTCCGGCCGGCCGGGCATCGTCAACCTCCTGGCCGACGAAGTGCGGAAGGCGCTCAAGTCGTGAGACGGCCGCTTCGCGCCCTGGCGCGCGGGGCCGCGCTCGGCCTCGGCATCGCCGCGGCGGCGTGCGATCCGGGTACCCGGCGGCCGACCTTCACTCCGCGCCCCGAGGCCGCCACCACCGAGCTCGAGATGGCCGTGCCGGCGGCCACGCAGGCCCTGGCCACGGCGCTCGCCGCCGACAGCATCCCCGTCGCGCGGATCGCGCAGCGCGACGGGTTCGTCGAGAGTCCGTGGCTCGACGCGGCCACGATGCGCCCGGCATCGCGCCGGCCGCTCGGGCCATCGGTGGTGCGGCTCCGCGGATGGGTGGACCCGTCGCGCTACGGCTTCAGCCGGCTCACGGTCGAAGTCGTCTATCGCACCACCGTGGATCCCTCGCTCACCCCGCGCGAGACCGAGACGGAAGCTCCGTGGGCCAGTCCGGCGCGCACCCGTGTCCGCACACTGCTCGCGAAGCTCGGCGGCACGCCCGTGGACGAGCCGGAGCTCCTCGCATCCCAGGCCACCGCCCCGAGGCGGCCGGATACGACCCGGGCGAGGACGGCGCCGCCGCCGATCCCCAGTCCGGTATCGGTGGACTCCGGCGCGCTCCTCCGCGGCACCCGCGACAGCGTCCGCAGCACCGCGCCGACCGCCGCGCCCAACCAGGGCCAGCGCGCGACGCCGCCGCCGCTCATCACTCCGCGTCGCGACACCACGCGGACCGATACCTCGCGCCGCGCCGCCCGCCGAGATTCGACTCGCCCTCCGACCGTGCCGAGCGACACGACCGGCCGCGCCGGCATTCCCCGCGACACGACCCGCCGGGCGCTCACCCAGGGCGACACCGCGCATCGCGCCCCACCACGACACGACACGACCGGCAGCGTCACCGTGCGACGCGACACGACTCTGCGCGCCGCCCCGCCGCGCGACACTACCCGCGGCCAGTCCCGCGTCTCCGCCCCGCCCGCCCGGCGCAGCCGCTGGTCCGTCCAGGTCGCCGCCTCCCGCACGCGCGCCGAGGCCGATCCCATCGCCGCGGGGCTGGTGGCGGGCGGCCTGCCGGCGCGCGTCGCGACCGCGGGCGGCTGGTTCAAGGTATGGGTGGGGGACTACGGGTCGGCGGCCCAGGCCGATTCGGCGCGCCGGGCGATCAGGAGGCAGCGGGGCGGAGCGCCCTTCGTGGTGCGCGAGTAGCCGCGGGCGCGGCTAGACGAGATAGCTCCGGACCCACTCCTCGAGCTTCGGCAGGTCGAGCAGCGCGTCCTTGCAGGGGCCGGCCGGCAGCGTCATCGTGAGACCGAGCACGGGAATCTTTCCCGCCACGTCGTGTAACCCGCTCACCATGTCACGCTCGCAGGCCACCGCGACCACGGCGCGGGGCCGCCGCTCACGGATCACCCGCCGGGCGAGCTGGCCGCGCGTCGCCACGAAGACCGGGACGCCATACCTGCCCGCGATGCCCAGCACGCCGTCGAGCGTCGCCTTGGAGAGACAGCGGGGGATGAGCACGAGCAGCTCGCCTTCGCCCACCTTCCGCTTCCGCATGAGCGCGAGCCGGTTGTACACCTTCACGCTCGCGTTCTCCACCCAGTCCCGCCGGCCGAAGCGGGCCGCGAGCCGCGACGTGAGCCCCATCAATCCGAGGAACGGTCCCCGCTCCGCCAGGTGCTCGGGCAGGAGCGGCCGGCGGAGCAGGAAGGCGAGCGCGAGGAGCGCCCACCAGACGAGCGCGCCCGCCGCGACGACGGCGAGCGCGACCCAGAGGGTCCGGGGCACCGCCGGATGCAGCAGGGCGAGCCGCGGGGCCAGGAGAAAGATGATGAGCGTGACGACCGCGAGGCCCGCGATGAGCGTGCCGGCCGACCAGGTGAAGAAGAGCGACGGCGGCGAATCGTAGTTGCCCTGGTTGGGCAGCGGCTGGCCGTTCCACTCGTCCCACTCGTGCCCGAGCCGGCGGTCCACGTCG
>JAICUF010000056.1 GCA_025935995.1 Gemmatimonadales bacterium | reverse complement strand
GGCCTCGCTCACAACCTCGGTACCGATCGTCATCCGGGTGATCGCGGGAATCCCCAGTCTCGTCGCCAGTGCCTGATAGTGGTCGAGCATGTCGGCGGTGCGCCTGGTGAGGTCCGCGATCGCGTCGCCTCCCTTGAACTCCCCCGAGTCGACGACTCCGACCGACAGGAAGATCACGTTGCCGAAATGTCCGGGAAACGATCGGAACACGTTGAGCACGGTGTGGATCCCGACGCCGCCGAAGCTGTTGACGAGGATGGCGGCGCTGGGACGGGACGGATCGAAGGGAAGCGGGCGCGGCGCCTCCGATCGCGACGCCTCCGGCAGCTCGCCCAGCTCCCGATAGAGGGCATCCACCGTGCTGCGGGCGTCGCGGTAGTGGCGGCGCACCACGAAGCAGATTGCGATCACCAGCGCCGTCACCACCACCGTCACCCAGCCACCCTCGGCGAACTTCTCGAACACCGTGATCACGAGAATCGTCGCACAGAGGACGAAGGCAGCGCCGAACAGCACCAGCCGCCCGCGCCACTCCGGCCGCTCGACGCGGTGCCGGAGCCAGAACCGGAGCATCGCGAACATCGAGAGCGAGAAGGTCAGGAAGACATTGATGCTGTACATCACGATGAGGCGGCTCACCTGGCCCCTGGTATAGAGCAGAGCGGCGAGCGCCGCGGCCCCCATCAGCATGATCCCGTTCTGTGTCGTGAGCCGCTCGGAAAGCGCCGCGAAGCGGTGCGGCACCCATGAGTCCACCGCCATGGTGGCCAGTACCCGCGGGCCGTCGATGAATCCGGCCTGCGCCGCCACGACGAGCAGCGTCGCTTCGGAGAACAGCGTGAGTACCAGGAAGAGGTGGCCGCCGGGCAGGCCGCCCGTCATCCGCGCCACGAGGACCGCGTTCATCGTGCGTCCCTCCACGGGTGACACTTGCCAGAGCAGATAGCAGAGCAGGAGACCCGACGCCGTGAAGGCGAGCGACACCGCCATGTAGATCATCGTTCGCTTGCCCGTCTGCACTCGCGGCTCGCGCATGATCGGCAGACCGTTGGAGACCGCCTCGATGCCGGTATAGGTGCCGCCGCCCAGCGAGTACGCGCGGATGAAGATCAGGGCGAGTCCGAGGAGCCCCAGCGTCGACTGGCCCTCGTGGTAGCCCCGGCTCGCCGTGCGGAAGGTGCGCGCCAGCTGGGGCAGGTGGCCCAGCACGCCGCCGCCGATCACCAGCAGATGGGTGACGAGGAACAGCAGGAAGACCGGCAGCAGCGCCAGGACGGACTCGCGAACACCGCGGATGTTCATGCCGATGAGGAGCAGCGTGAGCGCGAGCTCGGTCGGGAGCCTGGCCGAGTACCAGGCCGGCGGCAGGAAGCTGAAGAGCGCATCCCCCGCTGCGGCCAGGGACGTCGTGATGGTGAGGACGTAGTCGACGAGCAGCGCCGAGCCGGACACCACGCCGGCTCGCTCGCCCAGCAGACGTGTGGCCACCACGTAGCCGCCGCCGCCCGAGGGAAATTCTTCGATGATCCGCCGGTAGGCGGCGGAGATGAGCAGCACCGTCGATGCCATCAGCACGGCGAGGCCGAGCGCCAGATAGGTGTGCGTGCCCAGCGCGCGGAATGCCTCGTCGGGGCCGTACGAAGACGATGACAGCCCGTCCGCGCCGAGTCCGACCCAGGCCAGGAAGGGGATCAGGGACAGGCGATGAAACAGGCGCCGGTCGTGCAGGTCGCGCGGCTGACCAAAGATGGCGCGACGGATGCGGTGCCCCGGACCCTGGACGGGTGACATGCGACAATACTGGGGGGCCGCCGCCGCCCCGTCAGGGCCGCGGCGGAAATCCTGATGGAATCTTGAGGCGGCTTGTCCATAGCTTGGCCGGGTGCGCATCGTCCGGACGTTTCCGATGCCCCGCCAGATCGGTGGCGCGGCCGTCTCCGTCCGTGCGGCGGGGGGCGCGGGCGCCCCGCGCCCTTGCCGGCTTCGCCTGGCACAACGGGACCCGAAAGGTTTGACGACGTGACGAATCCTCCCGCGGGTGCCCCGCTGACGACTCGGCCACCCTGGCATGACTACCTCACCGCCGTGGGCGCGGTGCTGGTCGCGACGTGCGTCGCTTTCGCGCTTCGTCCGCGCCTTCAGACCGTCGATGCCGCGATGCTCCTGCTCCTCGGCGTGGTTTCCGCGGCGAGCTGGACGCGGCTCGGGCCGGCGCTGCTGGCGTCGGTGGTCAGCATCGCGTGCTTCGACTTTCTCTTCGTTCCGCCGTACTACACCTTCGCGGTTCGCAACACCGATTACATCCTGACCTTCGGCGTGATGCTGGCCGTTGCCGTCGCCATGAGCCGGCTGACCGGCCGGGTGCGGGAGGAGGCGGCGGACGCCAGCGAGCGAGAATGCCGCACTACGGCGGCCTTTGCGCTGAGCCGCGAGCTGGCGGACGCGCCGCCGGAGCGGCTCGTGCCCATCGCGCTGGCGCACATCGGGGCCGCGGTCGAGATCCAGCCAGCGATGCTGCCGCCGGATGCCGTCGGCGGCCTCGACGCCATCGCGGTGCGGATCGCGGCGGCGTGGGCCGTCGAGCACGGCCTCTCCGCGGGTGCCGGCACTCGACACTGTGCGGAGGCCGACGCCCTGGTGGTGCCGGTGCGGACGGCTGCATCACGGCTGGGGGTGCTCGTCTTCGACGCGCCGGCGCCGCGCGCCACCCCCTCGCGCTCGGCGCGCCTGACGGCGGAAGCGATGGCCGACCAGCTGGCAGTTGCGCTTGAGCGCGCCGGTCTTGCCGGTGAGCACGACCGCGCGCGAGCCGAGGTAGAGGCCGAGCGGCTGCGCACGGCGCTGTTGAGCTCTCTGTCGCATGACTTGCGCACGCCGCTGGCGGGCATCGAGGGGGCGGCCAGCAGCCTGCTCCAGGGCGCGGACAGTCTTCCCGCACCTGTGCGGCGCGATCTGGCCGACGCCATCGTCGAGGAATCACGTCGCATGACCCGCCTCGTCAGCAATCTCCTCGATATGGTGCGGGTCGAAGCGGGCGCGCTCGCGGTGCGGAAGGAGTGGCAGCCGCTCGAAGAGGCTTTGGGCGTCGCGCTTCTCCGGCTGGAGGACGGGCTCGCGAATCATCCCGTGACGGTACGCCTGCCCGAGGAGCTCCCACTCGTCCCGATCGACGGGCTTCTCATCGAGCAGGTCTTCATCAATCTGCTGGAGAATGCCGTGAGGCACACGCCCGCCGGCACGCCCGTCGTCGTCGGCGCGGAGGCGGCTCCGGGCGGGGTGATCGTGGCGGTCAGCGACCGCGGACCGGGTATTCCGGCGGGATCGGAGCAGGACGTTTTCCGGAAGTTCTATCGCGCCGCGACCAGGGAGGGGGCGACGGGCAGCTCGGGCCTCGGCCTCACCATCTGCCGCGGCATCATCCAGGCGCACGGCGGCCGGATCTGGACGGAGCACGAGACCGGTGGCGCGACGTTCCGTTTCTTCCTGCCGTTCGACGGTCCCCCGTTGCCGTCACCTCCGCCCGAGGCGGCCGGCTGAGATGGTGCCCGGCGCGCTGGTACTGGTGATCGAGGACGAGCCGCAGATGCGCCGCTTCCTGCGCGCCATGCTGCGCGGCAATGGCTACCAGCTGGCCGAGGCCGAGACGGCGCGCGAGGGACTGGCACAGGCCGCCGGGCGAAACCCGGAGGTGATTCTGCTTGATCTCGGTCTGCCCGATGCGGACGGAGTGGACGTAGCGCGGAAGCTCCGTCGCCTCACTCGCGCTGCCATCATCGTCATTTCGGCGCGGGGAAAGGAGCAGGACAAGGTCGCAGCGCTGGACAACGGGGCGGACGACTACCTGACCAAGCCGTTCGGGGCGCCGGAGCTCCTGGCCCGGATCCGGGTCGCGCTTCGCCGCGCGGCCACTCCTGATGACGGACCGCCGATCGAGGTGTTCACCTCAGGTGAACTCCGCGTCGATTTCGTCCGGCGGGAGGTCCTGCGCGGCGGCGAGGCGGTGCACCTCACCCCAACCGAGTACAAGCTGCTCACCGCGCTGATTCGGAACTCCGGGCGGGTCGTCACGCACCGGCGGCTGCTGCACGAGGTATGGGGCGTGAACTCCGAGCACCAGACCCACTACCTCCGGGTCTACATGGCGCAGCTCCGGCACAAGCTGGAAGCCGACCCGACCCGTCCACGTCTGCTCACGACCGAAGCCGGCGTGGGCTACCGCCTGCTGGCGCCCTAGTCCGCGGATCGGCGTGTGACGCGTCACATCGCCGGACTTCGCAGCGCCCCATATCTCAAGGCGATGCCCCTCCCCCGATCCTGAGGATTCGCCATGGCCGCTCCCCACTGTTCCATCCGCATGCTCGTCTTCGGCGCGTCGCTTCGCGAGGGATCGTACAACGACCGCCTCGCCGGGCTCGCCGCCACCGTCGCGGCGGAGAAGGGGGCCGACGTCGATCGCGCCCGCATGGCCGACTTCGACTGCCCCTGGTACGATCAGGATGTCGAAACGGAGCAGGGCATCCCGGCCGGCGCCGAACGCCTCCGCGACCGGCTCGTCGCCGCCGATGCGTTCCTGATCGTGTCCCCGGAGTACAACGCGTCCATGCCCGGGATGCTCAAGAACACGATCGACTGGGTCTCCCGCATGCGGCCGCAGCCCTTCAACGGCCGGCAGGGGCTCCTCATGTCGGCATCGCCGTCCATGGTGGGCGGCAACCGCGGCCTCTGGTCGCTCCGCGTGCCGCTGGAGCACCTGGGCGCGCGGGTCTATCCCGACATGTTCTCGCTGTCACAGGCGCATCAGGCGTTCGGGGAGAACGGGCGGATCGCCAATGCGACGCTCCAGTCGCGCTTCGAGAGCACGATCGAATGCTTCATCGACCTGGTCGAGGCGGCGAAGCACTACCCGGGACTCAAGAAGCAGTGGGTGGAGTATCTGGGGGAGCATCCCGACGCGGCCATCGACCGGGTGGAGCACGCGACGGTCGGCGCGGCGTAGCGCCGGGTCAGCTCGCGTCGTCGAGGGCGGCGCGGACCGCCCGTGCCAGCGCGGCGGGCGTGAAGGGCTTGGGCAGGAAGGGAATCTCGGCGGTGAGGACACCGCGCTGGCCCAGCGCGTCGGCGGCGTAGCCGGACATGTAGAGGACGCGCGCGGCCGGATGCCGCTCGCGTACCGCCTCTGCCACGGCAGGCCCGGTCTCGCCGGGCATCACCACATCCGTCACGAGCAGGTCCAGGCGTTCGGCGGCGAGCGCCGAGGCCCGGGCATCGGCGGGGCCCGCCGCCTCTCGCACGCCGTAGCCCGCCGCCCGCAGGGTGCGGACGACGAGCTCCCGGACCACGGCGTCGTCCTCCACCACCAGCACCGATTCCGAGCCGCGCACCAGCTCGACGAGCAGCCCGCCGACGGCGGGCTCCGCGGCAGCGGCGGCTTCGACCAGGCGCGGCAGCAGGACGCTCACGCAGCTGCCCTTGCCCGGCTCGCTCTCCACCAGGATGTGCCCACCCGCCTGTTTCACGATCCCGAAGCACATCGCGAGGCCGAGCCCGGTGCCCTGGCCGACCGGCTTGGTGGTGAAGAACGGCTCGAAGATCCGCGCGAGCACCGCGGCATCCATGCCGATGCCGGTGTCCGTCACGTCCACCGCGACGTAATCCCCGGGGGCGAGCTCCGCCTCCCGCGCGGCGGCGCGCTCGTCCACCGTGCGGTTGTGCGTCGCGAAGCGAAGGAGGCCGCCTTCCGGCATCGCGTCGCGGGCGTTCACGGCGAGGTTGACGAGCACCTGCTCGAGCTGGGTCGCGTCGACGGTCGTGCGCCAGAGGTTGGGAGCCAGCTCCGTCTCGATCGTGACATGCTCGCCGAGAATGCGGCGGAGCAGGGGCTCGACGGCGGAGACGGCGCCATTCAGATCCACCGGCGCGGGCGTCACCATCTGCCGTCGCGCGTATCCCAGCAGGCGGGTCGTGAGCTCGGCCGCGCGCCGCGCGGCCTTTTCCGCCTGCTCGATGTCGTCGCGGACGCGGCTGCCCTCGGGCAGCGCGCGCTGCGCGAACCCCATGTAGCCGATGATGCCGGTCAGGAGATTGTTGAAGTCGTGGGCGATACCGCCCGCGAGGGTGCCGATCGCCTCCATCTTCTGCGACTGGATGAGCTGCAGCTCGAGCCGCCGGCGGCGGGTGACGTCCTGCGCCACGCCGACGAACTGCCGCACGTCACCGCCCGGCCCCTGCTGCGCGTGGCCGCGGAGGGCGGTCCACCGCTCCTCGGGACCGGCGGAGCGGAACTCGACGTCGAGCTCGCCTTCCCGGAGCGCGCGCTCGACCTCGGCCCTGACGCGCTCGCGGTCGTCGGGGTGGACCTGCGCGTCGAGCGCGGCCAGCCCGGCCGGTGATGCCGGCAGGGTCCACGGCTCCATGGTCGCGGCTTCGAGGGCGAGCCGGAGCCGCGCCTCGTTCGTCTGCAGCACGCCCTGCTGCTCCTGCAGCCGTTCGAGCATCCGGTTGAACGCATCGCCCAGCACGCCGATCTCCCCGTCGCCCGAGGCGGGGACGCGGACGCGGGCGTCGCCGGTGCGCTCGACGTCCCCGGCCGCGGCGGCGAGCCGCTGGATCGGCGCCGTGACCGCGCGGTCGAGCACGCGGAGGAGGACGAGCGCCGCGGCGGCGAGCGCCAGGAGGACCACGATGGCGATGAGCCCGTACTGCCCGAGTCGATACCGGAGCGGCCGCATGTCGTATCTGAGGCCGAGCCATCCGAGGAGGCGACCGTCGGACACGACCGAATCCATGAGCTCGAGGTGTCCGGCGGTGACCTGCTCGCGCTTCCCGAACTTCGAGGGCGGCGCGGGGGCGACGGCGTCGGGCCGCACGTAGCGCGCGAAGACGCGTCCGTCCGTCCGGTACAGCGTGGCCGACGCGATGTCGGGCCGAGCCTTGTAGGTATCGAGATTCTCGCCGGCGGCTGTGCTATCGTCGAAGAGCAGCGCCGGTGTGGTGATGCTCCGCATGAGATCCGACTGTGCATGGGCGTCGCGCCGGCGGCGCGGGCCGATGGTCGTCGCGTCGTACACGAAGACCGCCACCGCTGCGAGCACCAGCCCCAGCACCACCGCGAGCCCGATGACGCGGAGCAGCTTTCGCCGGATCGGCTGCCCGCGGAGGAGGGGCGTGATCACGGGGCTGCCTCCTCACCTTCGACGCGGGTAGCGAGCGCCAGCACGCGCGAGCTCAGCGTCACGCCCGACTGGCGAAGCGCCGCGAGAT
The DNA here is from genome assembly GCA_025935995.1 of Gemmatimonadales bacterium. Taxonomy (GTDB): domain Bacteria; phylum Gemmatimonadota; class Gemmatimonadetes; order Gemmatimonadales; family GWC2-71-9; genus JAICUF01. Next base: position 7,772 of record JAICUF010000056.1, on the reverse strand, counting down.
TCACCTGGAAGCGGACGGACCGGTCGCTCACGACGAAGCCGATGGCGCCGCCCGCCTCGGTGAACTCGGCGCCGTCGCCCACGGTGAGCACGGGTCGATCGCGCAGCTCGGCGAGCCAGGTGTCGACCTCCGAGCGGCGGTCGCCGCCGATGAACGCGAGACCGCACTCGCGTGCCTCCGCCCGGCTGGCGGGCCGGAGCACGCGCACCTCGCGCCCGAGGACGCGTCGCCCGGCCACGGTGCGGTCGAGCACGGCGCCGAAGGGGTCGTGGCCCACGACGCAGATCACGAGGGCGGCGCCCGGGTCGGTGGGCCCGGGCCACTGCGCGTACCGTGCGAAGTTGAGGAGATAGGCCGCCTTCACCTCGTATTCGGGATGCGGCACCTGGGCGGAGGCGGAGCGCGCGGCCAGGGTCAGGAACGAGATCGCGGCAAGGGGCCTGCGGCGGCTGAGCCGGGTCAGAAGCGCCATGTCGCCTGCAGCTCCGCGCGCCGGGGCAGATAGTGCCCGCCGGCGAACTCCGCATGCCGCCGCTGCAGGAGGTCGCGTCCCACCATCGCGATCGTGAGCCTGGACGAGGGTGACCAGCCGAGTCGTGCATCGGCCTCCGCGTAGGGGCCGACGCGCGGATTCCGGAGCGGAGAGGTGTAGCGTCCCGTGAGCGTCACGGACACGCCGGCGGGAAGCGATGCATAGAACGACAGGCCCGCCTGATGTTCCGGGCTCAAGCCCGGATTGACGTTCGTGGTCGTCCCGGCCGCCGCCTCGGCGTCGAGCGTGTCGGCCATGTCGAGGAAGGTGTAGCTCGCGCGCACCTGCATGCGCGTCGCCGGCCGCCAGATGATCGCTGCCGTACCGCCGGCGCTGTGGCCAGTCCCGAAGTTCGTGATGGTGACCGGCTGGACGACGTGACCGTCCTCCGCGAACGCCGCGCCGGGGGTGAGCGATCGGAGGCGGTCATACCAGCCGTAGTAACCCGAGAGGTCCAGCGAGACGCGGGGTGAGAGCTCGCCCCGATACCCGAGCTCCGCCTCGACGAGCCGCTCGGATTCGAAGTCGGGATTGCCCCGCACCTCGAGATACGTTGGCGGTGAGGTCGCGAACCCGCCCGCGATGAATCGGATGTCGGTGTCGAGCCGGGAGGGCGACCGGACCGGGCTCGACAGCGCACCCCAGAAGGTGTGGCCCGATCCGGGCGTCCAGCGCAGACGCACACCCGGCTGCAGCTCGATGCCGGTGTAGGAGTTCCACTCCACCTTCGATCCCACCGACAGCGCGACCCGCTCGGGGACGAGCTCGATGTCGTCCCGCAGATAGGCCATGCCCAGGTGGGTGGTTCGCTGCGCAGGATCGAGCGCGGTCGTGAAGGTGCCGTCGAGGCCGCCGTCGCCGATCCGGTAGCCGGCGCCCCAGACGATCGAGTGGCGGCGTCCGACCTTGAAGCGGTGCTGCAGCTCGATGTCGCCGATGTTGACGGCGGTGCGACCGACGCTCGGCTGCTGATCGCGGATCGCCCGATCGAAGTACACCTGCAGCTGGATGTCCGAGGCCTCGCCGGTCTGGCGGCTCCACCGTCCCAGGACGTTGAACCCGCTCAGGTCCACCGGACCGGTGACCATCCGCGCGAATGGCGGATCCGGAAGGGCCTCGCGCACGGTCTGCTCGCTCGAGGCGCGGTAGGCATCACCCTGGACGGTGAAGTGGCTGCGGGGGCCGGCGTCGAGATCCATCCGGAAACCGCCGCTGCCGCTCTGCCAGGCATCCTCGGCGTCCGACCCGTCGGCCAGCTCGATCGGCTCGCGATCGAGGTAGTTGCCGTAGACGCGAAGGGCGCCGCTACCGCCGAGCGGCACGCCGTAGCGGGCCGAGGTATTGATGTGCTGCTCCGTTCCGGCGCGGACCGCGAGCAGGCCGCCGGTGGTCGAGGTCGCCGCGCGCGTGATGACGTTGATCACGCCATTGACGGCGTTCGAGCCCCAGAGCACGCCGCCGGGTCCCAGGATGACCTCGATGCGCTCGACGTCGTCGAGCGGAAGCAGCTGCGAGTCCCAGAAGACGCCGGCGAAGAGCGGGGAATAGACCGCCCGGCCGTCGATCAGCACGAGGAGCTTGTTGGTGGTGAAGTCGGCGAACCCACGTGACGTGATGGACCAGTTCTGGGCGCCGAGCCGCTCGACCTGGAGCCCGGGGGCGAGGCGGAGCGCCTCGGGGAGCGACGTGACGCCGGCGCGCCGGATATCCTCCTGCGAGATCACGAACACCGCCGCCATGGCCTGACCGACACTCTCCGGGGCGCGGGACACCGACGTGATCTTGACGCGGGCCAGCTGCTCCAGGTCGAGGTCGGCGAGCGAGTCACCGCCCGAACGCTGCTGGGCACGCGCCGCCGAGCCGGTGAGCGCGAGGATGCACGCGATGCCGAGGGCCCGCCGCATCAGCCCCGGCCCAGGAGATCGCGGAGGCTCGCCAGCAGCTCGGCGTCGGCGAAGGGCTTGGGCAGGAACGCTCGCGCGGGCCGCGCGGCCAGATCGGGCTCCCAGTCCGATGCGTATCCGGAGATGTACAGCACGGGCAGCCGGGGGTCCCGGCGGGCGAGGTGCTCGCCCAGCGTGCGGCCGCTCATCCTCGGCATGCGGAGATCGGCGACGACGGCGTCGAATCCCGGGGACTCCCCGAGGCACGCGAGCGCGTCGACCCCGTCGGCGGCGAGGATCACCTCGTACCCCGCCTCCTCCAGCATGCGCCCGATCACCCGCCGCAGCAGCTCGTCGTCGTCCACCACGAGCACGCGCCCGAGCGCCGGGACGGCGTGCGGGTCGGGCGACGGCCGCGGCTCCGGCCGCCAGGGCTCGGAGAGGTCAGTATCATCGAGCAGGGCGAAGGCGACGGTCATGGCGACGGCTGGGGTTCGAGGGACGGTGGTCCCGCAACTTACATGCGGCGGGTTGGCGGTCAATGCGATACTATTGGGCGACCGGTCCGGGGAGGCCCCGATGGCGACGACGAAGACGGTGAAGAAGCCGCCGCGACGGAAGAAGCGGCCGGAAGGCGCCCCGCGCTCGCGGGGCATCGCGGCCGACGCGCTCGGGAACGGGTCACCGCCCGCCGCGGTCACCCGGCTCGCGGCCGCGATCGATGCCGACGGCGGGAGCGTGCTCGCCACCTACCGTGACCCGCTGGGCGGAAACTGGCAGCTCTTCGTCGGGCTGCCGATCGACCTTGTGGAACCGACGCCCTATCAGCGCGACCTGTCGGATCCCCACGTGGCGCGCCTCTGCAGCGCCATCGACCGCCTGGGTCGCTATCTGGATCCGATGGTGGTCGTCCGGACCGACGACGGCCACTACTGGACGCCGAACGGGAATCACCGCCTCGCCGCGCTCCGCACCCTGGGCGCACGAGCCGCGGTGGCGATCGTGGTGCCCGAGGTCGAGGTGGCGCACCGCATCCTGCTCCTCAACACCGAGAAGGCCCACAATCTGCGCGAGCGCGCGCTCGAGGTGGCGCGGCTGGCGGAGAATCTGGCGCAGCTCGACGACCGGCCCGAGCGGCAGTTCGAGCCGGAGTTCGAGGAGGCTGCGCTCCTCACGCTGGGTCTCTGCTACATGCAGAACGGACGGTTTGCCGGCGGGGCCTATCATCCCGTGCTCCGCCGCATCGACCGCTTCCTCGGCTCGGCGCTGCCGAAGGCGCTCGACATCCGGCGGGGCCGCGCCGAACGGCTGCTGGAGCTCGAGGACACGGTGAGTGAGGCGGTGCGGGCGCTCAGGGAGCGCGGCTTCGAAAGCCCGTATCTCCGTGCCTTCGTGGTGGCGCGCATCAATCCGCTTCGATTCAAGCGCGGCGCCACCGCCGAGTTCGACGAAACCATCGACCGCATGCTTACCTCGGCGCGCCGGTTCGACGCGGGGCGGATCAAGGCGGACCAGGTGGCCCGGGCCGCCGGCCCACCCGACGAGACTGCCGCCTCCTGAATGCGCACCCTCGCCACCATCGGCTACCAGGCGACGACGATGGAGAACTTTCTCGGCACGCTCCGCGAGGCAGGCGTCAACCTGCTGGTGGACGTGCGGGCCGTCGCGAGCTCGCGGCGCCCGGGGTTCTCCAAGACCGCGCTCGCCGCGAACCTCCGCGAGGCGGGGATCGACTACCTGCATCTCCGGGCGCTCGGCACGCCGGCGGAGGGCCGCGCGGCAGCGCGGGCGGGCCGCCACCAGGCGATGCGCGACATCTTCCTCGATCACATGGAGACGTCCGCGGCGCGGGCGGAGCTTGCGGCGCTGGCCGAGCTGGTCGGGAACCGCCAGGTCTGCATTCTGTGCTTCGAGGCCGATCCCGCCCATTGCCACCGCAGCATCGTCGCGAGCGAGCTGTCGCGCCTGCGGCCGGTGCGGGTGCATCACCTGCGACCGGAGGAGGCATGAGCAGCATGATCCGCCGTGCGACGCTCGCCGCCATGGTGCTGCCCGTCACCCTTCACGCCCAACGCCCACTCTCGATGGCCGCTCGTTCGACCGTATACGCGCCCCACGGTGTAGTCGCCGCCAGCCAGCCGCTGGCCAGCGCGGCGGGTCTCGACGTGCTCGAGCATGGGGGCAACGCGGTGGATGCCGCGGTCACCGCCGCCGCCGTGCTCTCGGTGGTCGAGCCCATGATGACCGGCGTGGGCGGCGACATGTTCGCCATGGTCTGGATCGCGAAGGAGCACCGGCTGGTGGCGCTCAATGCCAGCGGGCGCGCGGGCGCGCTCATGACCCGGGAGGAGCTGCTGCGGCGGGGCCGCACGCGGATGCCGGTCGGGGGTGCCGAGACGATCACCGTCCCGGGGGCGCTCGCGGGCTGGGACGAGCTCCTCCGGAAGTACGGCACCATCACGCTGGCGCAGGCCCTGGCGCCGGCCATCCGGTACGCGGAGGAGGGGTTCCCGGTCACGCCGGTGATCGCCGCCGACTGGCGCGATCAGACGGAATACCTGATGCACGACTCGGCGGCGCGCGCGACCTACCTCGACGCCGCCGGGCACGCGCCCGCCGCGGGAACCTGGTTCCGGAATCCCGACTACGCCCGGACCCTGCGCGAGATCGCCGCCCGCGGGCCGGCCACGCTCTACGGCGGCGCGCTGGGCGAGCGCATCGTGAAGCGCGTCCATGAGCTCGGCGGCTTCCTCACGCTCGAGGATCTCCGCCGGAACCGGCCGACGTGGGTCGAGCCGATCTCGGTGCCGTTCCACGGCTACCGGGTCTGGGAGCTTCCGCCCAACAACCAGGGGGTCGCGGCGCTCGAGATGCTCCGCCTGCTCGAGCCCTACGATCTCAAGGCGATGGGCCTCAACTCGGCGGCGTACCTCCATCACCTCATCGAGGCGAAGAAGCTCGCCTACGCCGATCTCGCCCGCTACGTGGGCGATCCCGACCATCTCACCGTGCCGGCGGAGCGGCTCCTCTCCGACGACTACATCGCCGCGCGGCGCCGTCACCTCGACGAGCGGCGCGCCGCGGATCACGTGGACCCGGGCGAGGCGCTCGCGAGCGAGACGATCTACCTGACGGCCGCGGACAGCGCGGGCAACATGGTCTCGTTCATCAACAGTCTCTTCGACCTCTTCGGCTCGGGGATCGTGGTGCCGGGGACGGGGTTCGCGCTGCAGAACCGCGGGGCGGGGTTTACGCTCGATCCCGATCTCCCGAACACCGTGGCACCGGGCAAGCGGCCGTTTCACACGCTCATCCCGGCCTTCGTCACGCGCGACGGCGAGCCGTACATGAGCTTCGGCGTCATGGGCGGCTCGATGCAGGCGCAGGGGCATGTGCAGGTGCTGCTCAACCTGTTCGTCTTCGGCATGGACCTGCAGGCGGCGATCGACGCCGCCCGTTTCCGCCACCTGGACGGTACCCGTGTCGCACTCGAGCCGCCGATCGCCGACAGCGTGCGCGCCGCGCTCCGGGCCATGGGACATACGATCGTGGACGAACGGACGATCCAGTTCGGCGGCAGCCAGGCCATCATCCGGCTCCCGCGGGGATACGCGGCGGGGTCGGATCCCCGCAAGGACGGATACGCCGCGGGCTATTGAGCCGGGCCTTCGGCGGGAGGGCCGCCCGGCATGACGGAATCGCTCTCGTCCACGGCGGAACTCGAGATCCCGCCGGCGGGCCGGCCCGCCCACGTGGTGCCGCGGCGCTACGATCGCTCGATCGTGGAGGGGCCGCTGGTGAGCGCCGTGTGGCGGATCGCCTGGCCCACGATGCTCACCAACATCATCGGCGGCCTGCAGGGGATCGTGGACCACATCCTCGTGGGCCACCTGGTCGGCTTCACCGGCAACGCGGCGATCGGCGTCGCGTGGCAGATCTTTCTCGTCGTCATCATCTTCATCACCTCGATCTTCATCGGGATGAGCGTCCTCGTGGCACGCTTCGCCGGCGCGGGCGAGGAAGCGAAGGTGAACCGCACGGTCTATCAGGCCTTCCTGGTCGCCATCGGCATCTCCGTGCTCATCATGGCGCCGCTCGGCTACGTGCTCGCGCCGACGCTGCTCGACGTGGTGAACGCGACACCGGTGGTCAAGGCCGAGGCGCTGCCGTTCCTCCGCATCATGTTCCTGTTCAGCAGCGGGATGATGGTCTTCTTCATGCTGGGCGGGGCGCTGCGCTCGGCCGGCGACGCGCGGACGCCCATGCGGCTCGGCATCGCGCTCACGGTGCTCAACATCATCTTCAACGTCATCCTGATCGACGGCGTGGGACCGGTCCCGGCCTTCGGCACGCGCGGCGCGGCGATGGGCACGGTGACGGCGAGCGCGATCGTCTCGGGCTACGCGCTGGTGCGCCTGTGGCGCGGTGGCTGGGCGGTGTCGTTCCCGCGGCACGGCGGCTACGGCCCCGACTGGGCGATCATCCGCGCGCTCTTCCGCTTCGGCCTGCCGACGGGCATCCAGGGGATCGCGATGAACATCGGCGGGGTGCTGATGCTGTCGTTCATCGGCTCGCTGGCGGAGAGCGCGGCGGCGCAGGCGGCCTTCGCCGTCTCCTATTCGCAGCTCTTCTCGCTCATCACGTGGACGTCGGTGGGCCTCATGGGCGCCGCGGCCGCCGTCGCGGGCCAGAATCTCGGTGCCGGCAAGCCGGATCGGGCCGAGCGGTCGGTTCACGTCGCGGCCTGGTTCGGCGCGGCGGTGGCCGCGTTCGTGGGGATCTTCTTCGCGCTGCTGCCGCGCCAGCTGCTCGCGATCTTCGGGATGCACGACGCGGCGGCAGTCTCCATCGGCGTGCAGCTGCTCCATGTACTCAGCGTCTCGGGCTTCTTCATCGCGGTGGCGCTGACGTACACCGGCGGCCTCCAGGGCACCGGGGACACCAAGAGCCCGCTCTACATCTCGATCGTGTCGCAGGTGGTGGTGCCGCTCGGGATCTGCTTCGTGGTGCAGCGGGTGACCACGCTCGCGCCGCTCCACATCTGGCTCGCCATCCTGGCGGGGCACGTCACGCGCTGCGCCCTGAGCGTGGTCCGCTTCAATCAGGGGAAGTGGCGGGGCATCGCGGTGGACATCGGACGCGGCTGATTGCACGCGTTGGAGATCAAGGAGGCTGACATGAGCAGGATCGGGGTGCTGGGGTCGGGCGGGGTGGGCCAGACGCTGGCCGGGGGGTTCCGGACGCATGGGCACGACGTGCGGATCGGCAGCCGCAGTCCGGAAAAGCTGGAGGCGTTCGCGACGGCCGCCGGGGTCGGCCGGGGAACGTTCGCGGAAGTCGCCGCGTGGGGCGAACTG
>JAICUF010000115.1 GCA_025935995.1 Gemmatimonadales bacterium | reverse complement strand
GGCGCCCGCGGTGCGCGCCACCGATGACCAGGATCGCCCGGTAGCCGGCACCGTCGTCACGTTCCGGGTGGCGACCGGAGCCGGTACGGTGAGCACCAGCAAGGTGACGACGAATGCCGATGGGCTGGCGGTGCTCGGCAGATGGACGCTGGGAGGCGCGGCAGGAACGCAGACGCTCACGGCGGCTCTGGGCGACGCGGCCGGCGTGACCTTCACGGTGGTGGCGAATCCCGGGCCGCTCGCGCAGATCACGCCGGTGAGCGGCAACAGCCAACTGGCCGGCGTTGGGAAGGTCCTGGAGCAGCCGCTGGTGGCGGCCGCGACCGATGCATTCGGCAATCCGGTCGCCGGGGTCCCCATCGTCTTCTCGGTGGACGTCGGCGACGGCAGCATCGATGGGGCGGCAGTTGTCACCGATGCGGCGGGGCAGGCGACGGCATTACCCTGGCGCCTCGGCTTCGATGCAGGCGTGCAGCATGTGAGGGCCGCGTTGGGCTCCGACCCCCACGAACCGAGGGCAGAATTTCGCGCGTTCGCTGCACCGGCGCCCGGGACGCTCGCAGGGAAGCTCGCGTTCGTGTCGTACGCCGACCCGTACCTCGATATCGCGGTCGCGAATGCCGACGGCAGCGGGTTCACGCGGCTGAGCCGTCCCGGACCCGAGCTCGATCCTGCCTGGTCGCCCGACGGCTCCCGCATCGCATTCTCGGGTCACTGGCCCGGGATCGGTGATGAGTCCTCGATGTTGATCAGCGTGATGAGCGCCGACGGCACGAACGTCTTCGTGAAGAGTGGCACTCAACTCGCCTTCTCGCCGGCGTGGTCGCCCGATGGCAGCACCCTCGCGTTCACGGACTTGTCTGACTCCCCGCCGTCCGTAGCGACCGTCGAGGTTGTCGGGTCCGGGCCGGATGGGGCCAGCATCGAGGCCCAGCTGATCCGCGGCGCTATGCAGCCTTCGTGGTCGCCCGACGGCAGCAAGCTCGCCTTTGCCAGCATGGGTCCTGGATTCATGAGCATCGCCACCGCGAATGCGAACGGCAGCGGCCTGACCCCGCTGACGTCCAGCACGTCGGGGATGGAGGCCCAGCGTCCTGCGTGGTCGCCCGACGGCAGCATGATTGCATTCGTCTACCACACCGGCGCGAGCGATTTCCGGGTTGCGGTCATGGCCGCGGATGGCACGTTCCTCAAGGACCTCGCCTCGGCCGGCCCGAGCAGCGCGGAGAACCCCGGGTCGATCGCCTGGTCCCCCGACGGGAGCGGGGTGGCCTTCTCGTTCTTCGGGTGCGAGCCGCCGGCGACCGGCTGCTTCGAGCGGTCGATCAAGTACGTCTCGCTCGACGGCAGCCGGCTGGTCACGCTCATCCCCGACGCGCAGTCGCCGAGCTGGCGATGAGAGCGCGGCCTGGCCTGGCCGGGCCGGTAGTCGTCGCGCTCGCGGCTGCCTGCGGCACCGAGCCGTCGAACACGCCGCCCGTCGCCGCCTTCACCGCCCGCTGCGACCGCCTCGCCTGCGTCTTCGAGGACGCGAGCACCGACCCGGACGGCAGCATCGGCGCCTACGCGTGGACCTTCGGCGACGGCGCCTCCAGCGGCGCGGCGAGCCCAGCGCACAGCTACGCGGCGCCGGGCGGCCGGTTCACCGTGACCGTCGTGGTGACCGACGACGACGGCGCGTCGGCCACCGCGTCGCAGGAGCTGAGCGTGAGCGACGACGCCCCGTCCGGCCAGCCGCCGGTCGCGGCCTTTTCGGTGAGCTGCACCGGGCTCGTGTGCACTTTCGCCGACCAGAGCACTGCCCCGGACCCCGTCGTGTCGTGGGACTGGGACTTCGGCGACGGCCTGGTCAGCGAGCAGAGGAACCCGGGGCACGCGTACGCCGCGCCGGGCGGTGACTTCACCGCCGCCCTCACCGTGACCGACGTCCAGGGCCGCACGGCCACCGCGACGCGGTCCGTGCACGCGGAGTTGCCGGACGCGCCAGCGCCCGTCGCAGGGCAGATCGCGTTCAGCCGGAACGGCCGGATCTACCTCGCCAGCACCGACGGGACCGGCGCGGTGCAGCTCTCCGCGGGGCCGGACGACAGCGAGCCGGCGTGGTCGCCCGACGGCAGCCGCATTGCATTCTCACGGGGCGGCGATGCGGGGGGGATCTACGTGATGGGTGCCGATGGCGGCACTGCCGTGCGCCGGGCGAGTGCGGGGAGCAGTCCCACCTGGTCTGCTGACGGTCAGTGGGTCGCCTTCGCGTGCCAGGTTCGGGCCGATGGAGGCATCTGCAAGGTGAGGGCCGACGACGACGGAGCCGCACCGGCCACCGTGCTGGCCCGCGCCGGGGCGGCGGCCTATCCCGCGTGGTCCCCCGATGGGACCCGGATCGCCTTCAGCAGCGACTGGAACCTGTACGACTTCGAGCTCGACCTGTGGGTGATGCGGCTCGATGGATCGGCGCCGACGCTGCTCCTCGGGAGCCAGTCGGTGGTGGCGTTCGATCGCGTGCAGCCGGCCTGGTCGCCGGACGGCCGGCAGATCGCGGTGGAGTCGTGCCTCTATGCCTACTCGGTGTGCGCGGTGGGGACGGTGGCCGTGATGAACGCGGATGGCTCAGGGTTCGTGGACGTCGCGGCCACGAAAGGCCTCGCCCACCCCAGCTGGTCGCCCGACGGGCAGGTGATCGCGTTCGCGTCCGGGGGATCGATCGAGTGGGTGAGCGCCGACGGGAGTCGGCACGGGCTCATCATCGCCGACGGGACCAGCCCGGCGTGGCGCCCTGCGCACTGAGCGGGGGCGTCCGCGCCGGTCCTTCCGTCCTTCCGCCCCCTACGCCGCCCCGCAGAACCGCTCGAGCAGCCGCACATCCGGCGACTCCCGCAGCTTCTCGAACGCCCGCTCCCGGATCTGCCGGATGCGCTCGCGCGTCACGCCCAGGAGCTCGCCGATCTTCTCGAGCGTGAGCGCCTCGGAGCCTTCGTCGAGTCCGTAGTAGAGCGAGAGGATCTTGCGTTCGCGGGGAGTGAGGTGGCGGGCAAAGAGGCGGTTGATGAACTCCCGCATCAGCCGGACGTCGGTCAGCTCCTCGATGTCGCTGCCGACGGTGCCGGGGACCCGCTCGCCGAAGGTGGCGCCGGCCCGGTCCTGCCGCTCCACCGGCGCGTCGAGTGACACCTCGACCGTCGTCATCCGCCGCGCCGCACGAATCCCCTCCGCCGTCTCGCCCAGCGCCATCGCCAGCTCGGCGTCGGTGGCCTCGCGGCCCAGCTCCTGCGAGAGGAGGCTTGCGACGCGCGACATCCGCACCAGCGCCGCATTCTGGTTGAGCGGGATCCGCACCGTCCGCGTCTGCTCCGCCAGCGCCTTGAGCACCGCCTGCCGCACCCACCACACCGCGTACGAGATGAACTTGACCCCGTGCTCGGGATCGAACTTCCGCACCGCCTTGAGCAGCCCCTCGTTCCCGATGGCCACCAGCTCCGAGAGCTCGAGCCCGTGCCCCTGGTACCGCTTCACGTAGGAGATCACGAAGCGGAGGTTGGCCGTGACGAGCCGCTCGGCCGCAGCCTCGTCGCCCAGCTGGGCCAGGCGGGCCAGCCGTCGTTCCTCGTTCACATCGGTGATCATCGGGAGCTTCTGGATGTCGTGCAGGTACTGGTCGAACGAGGCGGTAGGGACTGCGCGAACGGCACGGACTGCCGGGCGCGCCTTTCCGGGACGGACCTGAGCCATGAGCGAGGAACCCCAGCGCAAGTTGGTGCGACGGACGCAGGCAGTGGCAGCGTTCGGTGGCCCGGCGGGCCTGTGAAGGGATGCGCGAATATGGGAAAAAAATGAGGCGCAGTCAATAGAATCCCGCTGTCCACATCACAAATCGTTTGCGGGTGACGGGTTCCCCGCTTTGTCCACCGGTGGGGGGAATGTGGAAGACCGCGAGTTGTGGCTCCGGAGCGCCTATTCGGCCCCGATCGCGCGGAGCGACGCCACGATTTCGCCCTCCGCTGCCGCGTGCGTCCAGCAATGGGGACCTCCCGCGGGCCGGCCCGGCGCCGCGAGGAGGGCGAACCGGATCTCACCCGCGAGCGCCTTCTTGTCGGCGCGCATCGCGGCCACGAGATCGGCGGCCGGCAGGGAGGGCGCGAGCGCCGTGGCGAGGCCGAACGCGCGGAGCGCGTGGCGTACGGCATCCTCGAGTGGCTGGCCGGCGAGCTTCATGCGCCGGGCGAGGATCGCTTCCGCCAGAAGGCCGAGTCCCACGGCGCGGCCGTGCGGCACGGCGAAGCCGGAGACGTGCTCGATCGCGTGCGCGACGGTATGGCCGGCGTTGAGGAGGGCGCGCTTCCCGTCATCCCGCGCATCGGCAGCGACGATGCCCGACTTGATCGCCACACTGCGTTCGATGAGCGCGGCAAGGGCCACGGCGTCGCGTCCCTCGATCGCGGCCGCGTGCGCGACGATCCAGTCGAGGTGGCCCTCATCCGCGACGAGTCCGTGCTTGAGCGATTCGGCGAGGCCGTCGGCCAGGACCGAGCCGGGAAGTGTCGCCAGCGTGAGCGGATCGGCGACGACGGCGGCGGGCGGATGAAAGGCGCCGACGAGATTCTTGCCTGCCGGCGTGTTGACGCCCGTCTTCCCGCCGATCGCCGCGTCCACCATGCCGAGGAGTGTGGTGGGGACGAGGAGCGTGGGGACGCCGCGGGCGAACGTCGCGGCCACGAAGCCGGCGAGATCGGTCACCACTCCACCTCCCATCGCGACGATGCCGGACCCGCGGCCGTGCCCGGCCGCGAGCAGCCGGTCGGTGAGTGCCGCCCACATCTCGCGGGTCTTCGAGTGCTCGCCCGGCGGGACGGTGAATCGCTCGCGCCATCCCGCCGGCGACCCGTCGGAGCAGATGCGGCCGCGACTCTGCCACGCGGGGTTCGCACCGGCGAGATAGCGGCCGTAGAGCTCGCTCACCGTGTCGTCGGAGACGAGCGCGGTGCGGCGGCCCGGGAGATACTCCGCCGCGAGCGCGGGAAGCCGCTCGAGGATTCCCGGCTCGACCAGCACGGGGCAGGTCACCGGCGCACCGTCACCAGGTCACGTCGCCCGTGCCGCTCCGGTGGTTGGCAACGCGGGCCAGGGTGAAGAGGAGATCGGACAGGCGATTCAGGTAGACGAGGAAGAGCTCGGGCACCTCGGCCTGGTGCGAGAGCGCCACCACGCTCCGCTCGGCCCGCCGGCAGACGGTGCGCGCCAGATGCAGCGTCGCGGCCTTCGGCGTTCCCGCCGGCAGGATGAAGGCGCGGAGCGGCGCGAGCTCGGCGTCGGCGTCGTCGATGGCGCGCTCGAACACGGCGACCCGTTCCTCCGACAGCTCGGCGCGCGCGAGCGCCTTCCGCACCTTCTCGGGGTCGGGTGTCGCGAGGTGGCCGCCGATCGAGAAGAGATCGCGCTGGATGGATGCCAGCAGCTCGTCGAAGAGCTCCGCGGGCGCAGCGGCGCGGACCACGCCGAGGGCGGAGTTGAGCTCGTCCACGTCGCCGTAGGCGGCGACGCGCGGGTGGTCCTTCGGCACCCGGCCGCCGCCGAAGAGGCCGGTGTCGCCCTCGTCGCCGGTCCGCGTGTAGATCCGCATCGCGCGCTCCCCGAATGGATGCCGGAGAATAAGCCGCCCGCGATTATTATTCGAGGCTCGCGGGGCGCCGTCGCGCCCGGCCGAACCTCACCGGGAGAGAGAGTGGACGAGCAGGAGATCCGGGACATCACCGTGATCGGCGGGGGGCCTACCGGGCTCTTCGCCGCCTTTTATGCCGGCATGCGCGGCGCGTCGTGTCGCATCATCGACGCGCTCCCGGCACTCGGCGGCCAGCTCATGGCGCTCTATCCCGAGAAGTACATCTTCGACGTCGCCGGCTTCACCAAGGTGCTGGCCAAGGACCTGGTGCGCGACATGGTGGCGCAGGGGCTCCAGTTCGGCGCGTCCACCCACCTGGGCGAGACCGTCACCGGCCTCACGCGCGTGGATGACGACGGCATCGGGCACTTCATGCTGGAGACGAGTGCCGGCGTGTATCCGAGCCGCACGATCGTCATCGCCGCGGGGATCGGCGCCTTCGAGTCGCGGAAGCTGCCGCTCGCGGGATCCGAGGTGTGGGAGGGGCGGGGACTCTACGACAAGGTGCTCGACCCGCGCGCCTTCGAGGGCCAGCGCGTGCTGCTGGTGGGCGGCGGCGACTCGGCCTTCGACTGGGCGGTGAACCTGCAGGGGATCGCGCGGGAGATCACGCTGGTGCACCGGCGCGACCAGTTCCGCGCGCACGCGGCCACGGTGGCCCAGGTGGACGCGCTCCGGGCGTGCGGGAAGTGCGACCTCCACACCTTCACCGAGGTCAAGGCGATCCACGGCGGCGACCGGATCGAGCGCGTGACGCTGGTGCACGCGAAGACGAAGGAGGAGCACGAGCTCGGCGTGGACGCGGTGATTCCGCTCCTGGGATTCCACTCCGACCTGGGCGCCATCAAGGAGTGGGGGCTCGACACCGAGAAGGCCGACGTCAAGGTGGACCAGGTCATGTCCACCAACGTCCCCGGCATCTATGCCGCGGGCGACATCACCTCCTACCCCGGGAAGCTCAAGCTCATCGCCACCGGCGTGGCCGAGGCGTGCATCGCGGTCAACAACGCGGTGCACCTCATCAACCCGAAGGCCAAGGTGAACCCCGGCCACTCCTCAAACCTCGCCATCTTCGGCCAGACCGACGACTGACCGGAAGGGCGCCGGCTACTTCCGCCGGCGCCTGAGCCGCTCCATCTGCTTCGGCCGCAGGAAGAACCGCAGCGTTCCCGCCGAGCCCTCGAGCCGTTCCGCATCGATGCCCATCACGCCGCTCTTGGGAAAATCCACCGCCACCCGCGCGGGCGCGCCCGAGAGGATCAGGGACGCGAGATCCTCGATGTAGGGCGAGTGTCCCACCAGCGCCACGGTCGTATCGCCCTCGAGCTCGGGCAGACACTGCGCGATGGCCTGCACGTTGGGCTCGGTGGTGAGGGCCTCGCACTCCACCGGATCGGCGTCGAGCCCGAGCTCCTCAGCCATGATCTCGGCGGTCTGCAATGCGCGCACCCAGGGGCTCGACACGATCAGGTCGGGGACGGCATCGAGCCGGCGGAGCGCGCGGCTCACGCGCGCCTGCGCGGCGCGGCCGGGGTTGGTGAGCGGGCGGAGCGAGTCATCGGGCCAGCGCTCGGCGTCGCGCTCGCCGGCCTGGGCGTGGCGGACCAGCAGCAGCAGCATATCCCCTCCTATTTCCCCATCTGGACGACGAGACTGTCGATCTGCGACAGGATCGTCCGGCTGGGAAGGTTGTGGTGGTTGGCCTCGATCGAGAATGTCAGCACGCGGCCCGCGGGGAGCTCGATGTAGCCCGACAGCGTGTTGACGCGCGCGATGCTCCCGGTCTTCGCGCGCACCTTCCCCTCGAGCGGGGTGCCGACGAACCGGTTCCTGAGCGAGCCGCGCTCGCCCGAGTGCGGCAGGCCCGCGCGGAAGGT
>JAICUF010000209.1 GCA_025935995.1 Gemmatimonadales bacterium | reverse complement strand
CTCGTGGGCGACGCGGGAGCCTGCGTATCGCTCCTGGCCGGCGAGGGCACCGGGCTCGCGATGCTCGAGGCGTACGTGCTGGCGGGCGAGCTGGCCGCGGCGGGGGATGATTTCACGGCTGCGTTCGCGCGGTACGAGGCGCGGCTGCGCCCGATCATCGGGAAGCAGCAGAAGGCGGCGGCCCGCTTCGCGGCTGGCTTCGCCCCGGCGACCGGCCTCGGCGTCGCCGCACGGGATCTGCTCAGCCGCGCCCTCGGGATCCCGCGACTCGGGGAGCTCCTCGTGCGGCGGAGTCTTCACGATGACTTCGCGGTCCCCGATTACGGTCTCCCGGGCGAGCGCCGCTGAGCCGCCGGGCGTCACCGAAACGAACCTCGCGCGCGCTCCGTACGCATGCCAAGCCACCATGCCACCCGCAACGGAGCACCCATGCGTCTCCCCGCCGTTCTGTCACTCGCAGTCATCGCCGCGTGCAGCCACGCGGCGCCGTCGTCCGTGTCGCCCGCCCGCCCGCGCGGGGCGCCCGTGGTCGTCGTCGCCAACCAGGAATCGGGCTCCGCTTCGGTGCTGAATGCCGACGGGCTCACGATGAAGGTCCTCGCGGTGGGCAACGGGCCGCACGAGGCCCAGGTCTCGCCCGACGGGCGGACGGCGGTCGTCACGATCTACGGCGACCGCACGCCCGGCAACCGCCTCGCCATCGTGGACCTGGTGCACGACACCGTGGTCCGGACGATCGAGCTGGGGCGCTACGGGCGGCCGCACGGCGTGCGATTCCTCGCGGGCCGCTCCGACCGGATCGCGGTGACGTCGGAGGTCGCGGGCGCGGTACTGCTCGTCGACCTCGCGACCGACAGCGTGACGCCGGTGCCCACCAACGGCCGCGCTTCCCACATGGTGGCCGTGAGCGCCGACGGGCGCCGCGCCTGGACCTCGAACGTGCGCGACAACAGCGTCTCCGAGCTCGACCTCGCGGGAAAGGCGTTCGTCCGGAAGCTCGCGGTGCCGGCCGAGCCGGAAGGCATTACGGTGACGCCGGACGGGGAGGAAGTGTGGGTAGGCAGCAACGCGACGGGTGCCGTGACGGTGATCTCGACCGCGACCGGCCAGCCGGTCTTCACCTTCAGCGGCGCCACCTTCCCCTACCGGCTCGACGCCTCCGCCGACGGGAAGCGCATCGCGATCGTGGACGGCAAGGGCGGGCAGATTCTCTTCGTCGACCGCGCGACGCGGAAGGCGACCGGCACGGTGCACCTCGACGATCCGCGCGGCGTGTCGTTCGCGCCCGACGGCCGGACGGCGTGGGTGACGGTCGGCGCGGGACAGGTGGCCGAAGTGGACGTCGCGACGGCGACGGTCAGGCGACAGCTCGCGACCGAGGCCTCGCCCGACGGCGTGGGCGTGGGAGTGCGGCCATGACGGTCCGCGTCCAGAGCTTCGGGATCTCGGTGGACGGCTACTCGGCCGGGGCGTCGCAGGACCTCGAGCATCCGCTCGGGGTCCGCGGCCCGGAGCTGATGGAGTGGTTCTTCGAGACCCGCGCCTGGCGTGAGATGCACGGCCAGGAAGGCGGCGAAACGGGGACCGACGACGCCATCGCACGGCGCGGGCTCGAGGGGATGGGCGCGTGGATCCTGGGCCGCAACATGTTCGGTCCGGTGCGCGGGCCGTGGCCGGACGAGCGCTGGAAGGGCTGGTGGGGCGACGAGCCGCCCTATCACGTGCCGGTGTTCGTGCTGACGCACCACGCGCGGGAGCCGGTCGAGATGAAGGGCGGCACCACCTTTCACTTCGTCACCGGCGGCATCCACGAGGCGCTCGAGCGCGCCAGGCAGGCCGCCGGCGATCGCGACATCCGGATCGGTGGCGGCGTCGCGACGATCCGGCAGTACCTCGAGGCGGGCCTGATCGACGAGATCCATCTTGCCGTGCGCCCCGTCATCCTCGGCGCCGGCGAGAAGCTGTTCGACGGAATCGACGCCCGCGCCCTAGGCTACCAGGCCGAG
>JAICUF010000051.1 GCA_025935995.1 Gemmatimonadales bacterium | reverse complement strand
GGCGCGAACGCGGGCCACACCGTCGTCATCGGCGACGCGCAGTTCATCCTCCGCCAGATTCCGTCCGGCATCCTGCAGCCGTCCGTCACCTGCATCATCGGGAACGGCGTCGTGCTCGACCCCGCGACCCTCTTCACCGAGCTCGACGAGATCACCTCCCGCGGCATCACCACCGCCGGCCGGCTCTTCGTCTCCGAGCGCGCGCACCTCGTGCTTCCCTACCACAAGCTGCTCGACGCCGCCCGCGAAAAGAGCCAGAACATCGGCACCACCGGGCGCGGCATCGGACCCGCCTACGAAGACAAGTACGGCCGCCGCGGCATCCGGGTGGGCGATCTGCGCCATCCCGAGGCCGCCGCCGCGCTCGTCCGCGACCGCGTCGAGCGCGCCAACGAGCTGCTGCAGGTGCTCGGCGCGTCGGCCCGCGCATCCGCCGACGAGCACGTCGCCGTGCTCGAGACCATCACGCCCCGGCTCCTTCCCCTCGCCGCCGACACGGGGCTGCTCGTGCACCAGGCGCTCCGGAACGGGAAGCGCGTGCTGCTCGAGGGAGCGCAGGGCGCGCTGCTCGACGTGGACCACGGGACCTACCCCTACGTGACGTCCTCGAACACCACCGCCGGCGGCGCCTCGGTGGGGGCCGGCATCGGACCCACCGCGATCGACGCCGTGCTCGGCGTGGTGAAGGCCTACACGACGCGCGTCGGGAACGGACCGCTCCCGACTGAAGCGCCCGACCCGCAGGGCGCGCTCCTCCGGAAGCTGGGCGGCGAGTTCGGCGCGGTGACGGGCCGGCCCCGCCGCTGCGGCTGGTTCGACGCCACGGTGGTGCGCTACGCGGTGCGCGTCAACGGGCTCACCCATCTGGCCGTCACCAAGCTCGACGTGCTCGACACCTTCGCCGAAATCCCGGTCGGCACCGCCTACGAGCTCGACGGCGCCGCCTGCGTCGAGCTGCCGGCGGCGGTCGACGAGCTCGAGCGCGTGAAGCCGGTATACGAGACCCTGCCGGGCTGGCGCACTCGCACCGGCGACGCCCGCAAGCTGGCGGATCTCCCCCGCGCGGCCCGCATCTATCTCGACCGGCTCGAGGCCCTCGCCGGCGCGCCGATCCGCTACGTGAGCGTCGGCACGCGCCGCGACCAGATCATCGAAGTCTGAGTTATCTTGGGGCATGCCTGACACCACCGTGATGGACAAGCTCGTGTCGCTCTGCAAGCGGCGCGGCTTCATCTTCCAGTCGTCCGAGATCTACGGCGGGCTCGGCTCGGTGTGGGACTACGGGCCGCTCGGTGTCGAGCTCAAGCGCAACGTGAAGGACCGGTGGTGGCGCGCGATGGTCCATGCGCGCGACGACATCGAGGGCCTCGACGCCGCGATCCTCATGCACCCGCGCGTCTGGGAGGCGTCGGGGCACGTCGCGGGGTTCGCCGATCCGCTGATCGACTGCCGGCAGTGCAAGAACCGCTTCCGCGCCGACGATCCCCGCATCAAGGGCACGCCCGGGCAGCCCGACGCGCAGTGCCCCGTCTGCGGCACGCGCGGCTCGCTCACCGAGCCCCGCATGTTCAACCTCATGTTCAAGACCTTCATGGGGCCGGTGGAGGAGTCGGCGGCGGTGGTGTACCTCCGGCCGGAGACGGCCCAGGGCATCTACGTCAACTATCTCAACGTCCTGCAGGGCTCCCGGCAACGCGTGCCGTTCGGCATCGCGCAGATCGGCAAGGCGTTCCGGAACGAGATCACGCCCGGCAACTTCATCTTCCGGACCCGCGAGTTCGAGCAGATGGAGATGCAGTTCTTCGTGAAGCCGGGCACCGATGCCGAGTGGTTCGAGCGCTGGCGCGAGATCCGGATGGCATGGCATGTGGAGCTCGGCCTCACGCCGGAGCGGCTCCGCTGGCACGAGCACGCGGGCGACGAGCTGGCCCACTACGCCCGCGCGGCCTACGACATCGAGTACGAGTTCCCCTTCGGCTGGAACGAGATCGAGGGCATCCACAACCGGGGCGACTTCGACCTGGGCCGCCATCAGGAGTTTTCGGGCAAGAAGCTCGAGTACTTCGATCAGGCCGCGAACGAGCGCTACCTCCCGAACGTGGTGGAGACCTCGGCGGGCGCCGACCGCGTGACCCTGACGGTGCTCGTCGATGCCTATCGCGAGGAGCAGGTCGAAGGCGAGACGCGTGTCGTGCTCGGGTTCCATCCCGCCGTGGCGCCGATCAAGGCGGCGGTGCTGCCGCTCGTGAAGAAGGACGGGATGCCCGAGCTCGCCACGGAGGTGTATCACGGTCTCCGCCGCGAGTTCCCCTGCTTCTACGACGACAGCGGCGCCATCGGCCGGCGCTACCGGCGGATGGACGAGGCCGGCACCCCGTTCTGCGTGACGATCGATGGCGAGACGCTGGCTGCCCGCACCGTCACGGTGCGGCACCGCGACTCGATGCGGCAGGACCGCGTGGCGCTCGATCAGCTCGCCGCGTTCGTGGGCGAACGGGTGACGCCGGCGGTCTGATTCCCCCACAGGAGGGCGGCAGGATGGCGATGACACGGTTCCTTCTGGCGGCGGCGCTGGTGGCGGCGGGCACCTCGCTGCAGGCGCAGGCGGCCGACCCCGGGTACCGCGTGGGCGTCGTGAGCGAGTCGGGCGACATCGTCACCTGGCTCCGGCCGGGCGAGGGGACGCTCACCGTGGACCACGTGGTCCCGGTCGGGATCATGCCGTCGGACATCGACGGGCCCCACAACGTCACCGTCGCGCCCGACGGGAAGAGCTACTACATCTCGATCGCGCACGGGACGCCGTACGGCTCGCTCTGGCGGCTCTCCCTTCCCGGCGACACGCTCATCGGCCGGGCGCCGCTCGAGCTGTTCCCGACCACCATTTCCGTCACGCCCGACGGCGGGATCGCCTTCGTCGCGAACTCCGACTTCTACGGCGATCGCCCGCGCATCAATCCGGTCTCGATCATCGAGACCTCCACGATGTCCAAGATCGCCGACGTGCCGGCGTGCGACATGCCGCACGGCGTGAAGGTGAATCACGGCGGGACCCACGTGTACATCACCTGCATGCACAGCGACGAGATCCTGGAGATGGATCCCGGCACCTTCAGCGTGACCCGCCGCGGCCGCGCCGGGAGCGGGCACGAGATGGCGGGGATGGCCGGGATGAGCCACGGCGCGCCCGCGCGCGCGTCCGCGCCGAGTGCCCCGGCGCCGGCCGCTCCGCCCGCGGCCGCCGCTGCCGAGGCGGTGTGCGCGCCCACCTTCGTCTCGGTTTCTCCGGATGACCGCCGTCTCTACGTGGCCTGCAACACGGGGAACACGGTGCAGGTGTGGGACGCCGCGTCGATGACGCGCATCCGGGAGGTCCCGGTCGGCCACGGCGCCTACAACGTCGAGGCCTCGGCCGACGGCAAGTACGTGATCGTCACCAACAAGAAGGACCGGAGCGTGAGCATCCTCGACGCCGACAAGCTCACCGAGCTCGCGCGGGTGCCCACCGCCAAGCCCGTCGTGCACGGCGTCGCCTATTCGCCCGACGGACGCTACGCCTATATTTCGTCGGAATCCGTCGGATCGGATCCGGGCTCGGTGGACATGATCGATCTCGCGACGCGGAAGGTCGTCGCGAGCGTGCCGGTGCCGCTCCAGCCCACCGGCATCACCATCTGGCGCCGCTAGCGGCCACGAGACGATGATCTTCGAGACCGTCACCACCCTCCCCGCAGCGGACGTGATCGCCCGCGCGAAGCGCTTCTTCGCCGAGCGCGTGCCGCAGTACGCCGCGTACCCGGAGAAGGAGGGGCCCGCCTACCTCGTCCTCCGCGGCCAGGGCGGGGAAGAGGTCGCCCTTGCGACGTTCCCGGCCGAGTCCGGCGTCCGCATCCGCGCCTCGACCCTCCTCTTCGATCAGCAGCTCGACCGGTTCCTCTCGACGCTCCCCTCTGCGCCCGGCGCGGCGTCTCCGCCCGTCATGCCCGTCCCGCCCGTCCCGGCGGCCCCATGACCATGCCGATCCGCGTCATGGTCCAGGATGCCTGGGACGAAGTCCGCTTCGATGTCGCGCCCACGCTCACCCTGGGCGAGCTCAAGTGGAACGCGCTGGCGGTCACCCGCGTCACCGGCAACCCCGCGTCCTACCTGCTCAAGTACCGCGGTGCCGAGCTCGCGGACGAGTCGCTGTCGCTCGACGCCGCGGGCGTGGTTCCCAACGCGGCGCTGATCGTGATGCCGCGGCGCCGCCGGCCGGTCCGCTGACCAGATGCCATCCCGCGCCGCGATCGCCAACCGCACGCTGACGATCTTCGCCGCGGGGCTGCTCGCGTTCGACGGCGCGTGCCTCGTGGTCGCCGGTGCCATGCTCGGCCGCGTGCTGCTGCTCATCGTCGGGGGATCCCTGATCGTCTCGAGCGGGCTCGTCTTCGTCTACTGGAAGCATCATCGCCGGCGGACCGCCGACCTGGCCGCCGACCGCCGCGCCCTCCGCGAGCAGGCCCGCGCCTTTCGCAACCTCATCCAGCGCAACTGAGCTCGCGGGCCACGCTGCGTGCCCGTCGCCGTCTTCACCCACCATGATTGCCTGCTGCACCACGCGGGACCTCTGCATCCCGAGGCCCCCGCGCGCCTCGAGGCCGTGCTCGCGCGCCTCGCCGCCGAGCCCGGGGCCGCCATCCGGCAGGCGGAACGCTCGGAGCGGCCGACGCTCGAGGCGGTGCATCCCGAGTCGTATCTCCTGATGCTCGAGGCGCTGAGCCGCCGGGGCGGCGGGGCGCTCGACTCGGATACGGTGCTCAACGAATCCAGCTGGAGCGCCGCGTGTGCTTCGGCCGGCGCGGCGATCGACGCGGTGCGCCACGCCGCGGCGGGCGAGGGTCACGCCTTCGCCGCGGTCCGTCCACCGGGTCACCACGCCTCCGCCGCTCAGGCCATGGGATTCTGCCTGCTCAACAACGTCGTCGTCGGTGCGCGGGAGGCGCAGCGGCTGGGCCGGCCGCAGGTTCTGATCGTCGACTGGGACGTGCACCACGGGAACGGCACGCAGTCGCTGGTCGAGCGCGACCCGTCGGTCCGCTTCGTCTCCATGCATCAGTGGCCCTGGTGGCCCGGCACCGGCGCCGCGACCGAGCGCGGTGTCGGCAACGTGTTCAACGTGCCGATGCCGGCCGCGCAGCCGCCCGAGCGGTACGTCGAGGCGCTCTGGAGCGCGATCTCCGCGGCCACCGCCGACTGGACGCCGGACTTCGTCCTCGTCTCCGCCGGCTTCGACGCGATGCGCGGCGACCCGCTGGGCGGCTTCACCCTCGAGCCGGGCCACTACGCCGCGCTCACCACGCGGCTGAGGGACCGGTTCCCGGACGCCCCGCTCGTCGGCGTCATGGAAGGCGGCTACATTCCAGCCCGGCTCGCCGAGGGCGTCGCGGCGCACGTCCAGGCGCTCGGCTAGCCCGCTCCGTCTCAGAGGATACCGTGCCCCCTCTCCGTCTCCACAGCGAGATTCTCACCCTGGCCACGCGCCATCCCTTCATCATCGCGCGCGGCGGCTCCAGCCAGTACCGCACCGTGATGGTGACGCTGCGCGACGCCGATGGACTGGAGGGCTGGGGCGAGGCGGCGCCGTCGCGCTTCTACGGCGAGACGGCGGAGAGCGTCGTCGCGGCACTCGCGGTGTACGGGCAGGCGATGCCCGAAAGTCCGTTCGAGCTGGAGGATGCCGAGCGCGTCTGGGAGACCACGATGCGCGGCAACCCGTCGGCACGGGCGGCGCTCTCCGCCGCCATGCACGACCTGGCCGCCAAGCGGCTCGGTGTCCCGCTCTACCGGCTCTGGGGGCTCGACCCCGCGCGTGCGCCGCGCTCGACGTTCACGATCGGCCTCGACACGCCCGAGCGGGTGCGCGCGAAGGTGGCCGAGGCGCCCGAGTACCCCATCCTCAAGATCAAGCTGGGCACCGATCGCGACATCGAGATCCTCCGCACCATCCGGAACGAGACCGACCGCGAGCTTCGCGTCGACGCCAACTGCGGCTGGACGGTGAAGCACGCGATCGCGATGCTGCCCGTGCTGGAGGAGTTCGGCGTCACCGTGCTGGAGCAGCCGCTGGTGCCGCAGGACCTCGACGGGCTGGCCGAGATTCGCCGGCGCGCCACGATCCCGCTCATCGCGGACGAGAGCTGCCTCACCTCGCACGACATTCCGCGGCTCGCGGGCCGGGTGGACGGGATCAACATCAAGCTGGCCAAGTGCGGGAGCCTCCGCGAGGCGCTCCGCATGATCGCGATCGCGCGGGCCCATCACCTGACGGTCATGGTGGGATGCATGATCGAGAGCTCGCTCGCCATCACCGCCGCGGCGCACTTCACGCCCCTCGTCGACATCGTGGACCTCGACGGCGCCGCCCTGCTGGCCCAGGATCCCTTCGTCGGCGCGACGATCCACGCTGGCCAGGTCCGACTTCCCTCCGGCCCGGGGCTCGGCGTCACGCGGCGATGAGCGACCGGTACGTTCAGGTCGCTCTTCCCCTCCCGATCGCGTCCTCCTACACCTACCGGGTTCCCGAAGCGCTCGTGCCGCGAAGCGGCGCCGGCGCGCGCGTGGTCGTGCCCGTGCGCCGGCGCGAGATGATCGGCATCGTGCTCGACGCCGACGCGAAGGCGCCGGACGTGGCGGCGCGCGAGGTGCTCGCCGCGCCGGACGACGAGCCCGCGGTTCCGGCGCCGCTCCTCGAGACCGCGCGCTGGGTCGCCGGCTACTACGGCGCGCCGATCGGGCTCACACTCCGCTGCATGCTGCCGGCCGGCATGTGGGGCTCGTCGTCGGTCGTGATGCACCTGGCGAACGCCGAGCGGGTGCCCGCGGGGCTCGGGACACAGGTCGCCGCGTGGCTGGAGTCGCGGGGCGGGGAGGGCGCCGTCGCGACGGCCGCTCGCGCGTTCCGCCGGCCGCTCTGGGAGGTCGTCGGCCGGATGGCGGATGCCGGCGCGGTGACCCTCACCGTCGTGCCGCCGGACGCCGGGGGTGCCGCGCTGGCGGAGCGCGTGGCGGTCCTTCCCGATGACCGGCCGACGCTCCTCGAGCGTGACGCCCTCTTCCGCCGCCGCCCGCGCCAGCGGGCCCTCCACGAAGCGCTCGAGGGCCTGGGCGGCCGGGCGCCGCTGAGGCATCTCCGCGAGCAGCTCGGCTTCAGCGACGCCGTCATCCGCGCCCTCGCCGCCGAAGGCCTGATCCGCATCGAGGAAGCCGAGCGGGTGCGGGATCCGTTCGCCGACCTGCCGGCCTCTCCACCGCCTCCGCAGCTCACCGGCGACCAGGCGGCGGCGCTCCACGCCATCGAGACACTCGGCCCCGGCGAGGGCGCGCTGCTGTTCGGCGTGACCGGCAGCGGCAAGACCCTGGTCTATCTCGAGGCCGTGCGACGGGTGCTCGCGGCGGGCGGCAGCGCGATCGTGCTGGTGCCGGAGATCGCGCTCACGCCGCAGACGGTCAGCCGCTTCCGCGGTGCCTTCGGCGACCAGGTCGCGGTGCTGCACAGCGGCCTCTCCGACGGCGAGCGCGCCGACGCGTGGCGCCTCCTCCGCCGGGGCGAGCGGCGCGTCGCGGTCGGCGCGCGCTCCGCCGTCTTCGCGCCGGTCGCGCGACTCGGCATGATCGTGGTGGACGAAGAGCACGAGGCGAGCTACAAGAACGGCGAGACGCCGCGCTACAACACGCGCGACGTCGCCGCCGTCCGCGCGCGGCTCGAGGGCGCGCGTCTCATCCTCGGGAGCGCGACGCCCTCGATCGAGACCATGTCGCGCACCGGCGACTCCCTCCGGCTGCTCGAGCTCCCCGAGCGGATCGGCGCCCGGCCGCTGCCGCCGGTCGAGCTGATCGATCTCCGCTCGGCGCCTCGGGTGCCGGGCATGGGGCCGCTCGCCTGGTCGGTCGCGCTCGACGAGGCGGTGGCCCGCTGCCTGGCCCGCGGCGAACAGGCCCTCCTCATGCTCAATCGCCGGGGGTTCGCGGCCTTTCTTCAGTGTCCCGACTGCGGCGAGGTGTGGCAGTGCCCGCGCTGCAGCATCTCGCTCACGGTGCATCAGTCCCCGCCCTCGCTCAAGTGCCACTACTGCGGCCACGAGGAGCCGATGCCGTACACCTGCCGCCGCTGCGGCAATCCGGTGCACGAGATGCGCGGCGTGGGCACCCAGCAGCTGGAGCAGCTCGTCGCCGCGCGGTTTCCCGATGCGCGCAT
Organism: Gemmatimonadales bacterium; assembly: GCA_025935995.1. Taxonomy (GTDB): domain Bacteria; phylum Gemmatimonadota; class Gemmatimonadetes; order Gemmatimonadales; family GWC2-71-9; genus JAICUF01. The sequence continues at coordinate 8,394 of JAICUF010000051.1, read as the reverse complement.
CGCGCGGATGGATCTCGACACCACGAGCACCAAGTGGTCGCACCAGCGGATCCTCGGCGCGGTCGAGCGGCGGGAGGTGGACATCCTGATCGGCACGCAGATGATCGCCAAGGGCCTCGATTTCCCCGACGTGACACTGGTCGGCGTCGTCGAGGCGGATACGGGGCTCCATCTGCCGGATTTCCGCGCCGCGGAGCGGAGCTTCCAGCTCCTGGCGCAGGTCGCGGGGCGCGCGGGCCGCGGGCCGCGGGGCGGGCGAGTGCTGGTCCAGACTCGCAGTCCCAGTCACCACGCGCTCGTCTGGGCGGCCCGTCACGCGACGGAGGAGTTCCTGCGCGAAGAGCTGGAGCACCGGCGCGAGCCGGCCTACCCGCCGGAGACCGCGCTGGCCAATCTGATCGTGTCGGGCCCGGCGGAGACGCAGGTGAGCGGCGCCGCGGCCCGCCTCGCCGACTGGTGCAACGCGCTCGTCGTGCGGCACGCCCTCCCGCTCACGGTGCTCGGCCCCGCGCCCTGTCCGCTCGTCCGCATCAAGGACCGCTGGCGCTGGCACGTGCTCCTCAAGGGACCGCAGGCCGAGATCGGGCGCGTGGTCCGCTTCGCGGCGCGACGCCTCCGCCGCCGCGGCGAGGTGAGCTACGTGATCGATCGCGATCCCGCGTCGGTCCTCTGACGCCCCCTGCAACCGCCGCCGGGCGCCGACTACTTTCCATCCCTCTATGACCCCCTCCCATACCGGGCCGGACTTCAGCCGGGCACCCTTCGCCGGCGCGCCAGAGGCCCGCTTCGCGCCGCTGCCCGCCGACGGCATCCTGCCGGAGGGCTTCTTCTCGACGTCGAACCTCCCGACCTACGTCCGCCTGGGCGCGGAGTGGCTCGCGCCCACCCGGCCGCGGATGGATTGCGTGATCGTGCGCCGACCGGACCACCTCGAGACGATCGAGCCCCGCCGCCTCCGCCGGGGTGACATGATCGCCATGGGTGAAGCGGAGGACGGCACCGACGGCATCGTCGTGTACGGCGAGGGATTCATCGGCGGGTCGCACGGCGCCAACGAGTTCCGCTTCATGTCCACCGAGGTGAGCCGGGAACGGCCGGTGAACTACGAGGAGCTGGCCACGCGGCTCAACGAGGAGCGCGATCGGGGCGGATACCTCATCTGGGTGACGGGGCCCGCGCTCGTCCACTCCCGCGCCCGCAGCGACTTCGAGTGGTTCATCAACAACGGCTACGTGCAGGCCGTGCTCGCCGGCAACGCCGTCGCCGTGCACGACATGGAAGCCGCCATCTTCGGCACCACCCTCGGCATGACCAGCACGGGGCAGCCCACCGAGGGGGGCCACGGCACGCACATGCGCGCGATCAACAAGGTGCGCGCCGCGGGATCCATCGAGGCGGCGGTGCGGTCGGGCGTGGTCACGAGCGGCATCATGCACGCCCTGGTGACGCGCGGGATCCCGTACGTCCTCGCGGGATCGATCAGGGACGACGGACCGCTCCCCGGCGTGATCTCCGATTCGCTCGCGGCGCAGGACGCCATGCGCGAGCACACCGTGCTCGCCACCGGCGCCATCTTCGTCGCCACGGCGCTGCATGCGATCGGGGTGGGGAACATGCTGCCCGCCTTCCACACGCGGAACGGGTTTCCCGAGCCGCTCATGACGATCTGCGTGGACCAGACCGAGTTCGTGGTCAACAAGCTCAAGGACCGCGGCACCCACCAGGCCTACGGCGTCGTCACCAACGCGCAGGACTTCATGCACGTGCTCCGGTTCTACACCGAGCGCCGCCGGCAGGCCTCGTGAGCGTCGAGGAGCCGGGCACCGGACCGGGCTGGAGCCGCCTCGCGGGCGTCGTGGCGGAACAGGTGCCGCCGGCGGAGGTGGACGCGGTGTGGGTCTTTCCGGTGCTCCGGCAGCAGCAGCGCGAGTGGGGCACCGCGGTCATCTCGCGCGTGGACGGGGAGCGCCGCCGCATCTACACCGCGCGATATTCGCTGATGATCAAGGGGAAGGAGCGGGGCCGCTTCGAGTCCACGATCGAGGAGGTGGGCAGCGGCCCGGTGGACGCAATCCCGGCACTCCTCCAGGAGGTGCATCAGCGCACCGATGACGACGTGCCGCCCACGCCGGTGCCGCCCGACGCCTGGTTCGCCGCATGAGCGAGCCCGTCACCTTCGGTGTGCTGGTCGCCTTCCTCGCGGGGCTCCTGAGCTTCCTCTCCCCGTGCGTGCTGCCGCTCGTCCCCTCGTACATCGGCTTTCTGACCGGGATGACGGTCGAGGACGTCTCGGGCCGCCGGCGCATCGCCGTGCTGCACGCGCTCTGCTTCGTCGCCGGCTTCACCCTCGTCTTCCTGGCGCTCGGCGCCGGCGCGTCGGCCTTCGGCTCCGCCCTCAAGTACTACAAGCCGGTCATCGCGCGCGTGGGCGGCGTCCTCATCATTCTGTTCGGCCTCTGGACCCTCGGCGTCATCCGGCTCGACGCGCTCCAGCGGGAACAGCGGGTGCAGCTCGACCGGAAGCCCGTCGGCTTCCTCGGGTCCACGCTGGTCGGCATGGCCTTCGCCGCCGGCTGGGTCCCCTGCATCGGCCCCATCCTCGGCGCGATCCTGGGACTCGCCGCGACGCAGGCCGACTTCGGCCGCGGCATGGTGCTCCTGGGCGCGTACTCGCTCGGCCTCGCCGTCCCCTTCCTCCTTGCCGCCCTCGCCCTCGAGACCTTCCTCGGCTGGTTCCAGCGCTTCCGCCGCCACCTGGGGACCGTCAAGACCGTGAGCGGCATCCTCCTCGTCGCCGTCGGGATTCTGATGGCGAGCGGCGAGTTCACCCGCCTCGCGGCATGGATGTCGGGACTGACGCCGGAATTTCTGCGGGAGAGGCTTTAGGCGGGCGGACAGGGCGGACAGGGCGGACAGGGCGGACCGGGCGGACGATCGGAAGGCCGGGAGCGCCGAGGGCTGGCGGAGTTGAGACGTGACCAGCGCGCCCGCCCCGCCCGCCTCCGTCCGCCCCGTCCGCCTCTACCTCACCTCCAGCTCCTCCTCCAGCTGCTGCCGCCTGAGCAGCTCCCAGTACCGCCCTGCCGACCCGATCAGGTCGTGATGCGTCCCGCGCTCCACGATCCGGCCCCCGTCCAGCACGAGGATCAGGTCGGCGTCGCGGACGGCGGCCAGGCGGTGGGAGATCGTGACGCTGGTGCGCCCCTCCAGCGCGCCGCGGAGTGCGCGGAGGATGCGCGCCTCGGTCTGAGCGTCCACCGCGCTCAGGGAATCGTCCAGCACGAAGATCGGCGGATCCTGGGCCAGCGCCCGCGCGATCGCCGCGCGCTGCTTCTGCCCGCCGGAGAGATTGATCCCGCGCTCCCCCAGCATCGTGTCGTATCCGGCCGGGAGCGCGGGCAGCGCCTCGGTGAGCTGCGCCGTCTCCGACGCGCGCTCGAGCCGTCCGTCGTCCGGAGCCCCGAGCAGCACGTTCTCGCGGAGCGTCTCGCTGAAGAGAAACGTCTCCTGCGGGACGAAGCCCACCGCGCGCCGGAGCTCCGCCAGCGGGATCGTCCGGATGTCGACGCCGTCGATCAGCACGCGGCCCCGATCCGGGTCGTAGGCTCGCACGATCAGATCGGCCAGCGTCGTCTTCCCGGCACCCGTCGCGCCGACCACGGCGAGCGCCTGCCCGGCCGGCAGCTCGAACGACACGTCCTCGAGCACCCAGCCGCGCTCGACCGCGTTGGGATAGCGGAACCAGACATGCTCGAAGGCGAGGGACCGCGCACCCGTGGCAGCGGGCAGGTGCACCGGGGCGGGCGGGTCGGTGACGGCCGGCTCCTCGTCCATCAGCTGATTGATCCGGCCCATCGACGCGGCGCCCCGCTGCACGAGGCTCACCACCCACCCGAGCGCGATCATCGGCCACACCAGCGTCACGAGGTAGATGCCGAACGCCACGAAGGCGCCCACCGACACCCGGCCCGCCATGACCAGCCGCCCGCCGAAGTAGAGCACCGCCGCGGCGCCGAGTCCGCCCAGCAGGGCCAGCAGGGGATGAAACAGCCCCTGCACCCGCGCCAGCGAGAGGTTCCTCCGTGCATATTCCTCGTTGAGGTCGCGGAAGCGCTCGCCCTCCGCCCGCTCCTGGCGGTAGGCCCGGATGATCCGGACCCCCGACAGGTTCTCGTGCACGTGGCTCGTGATGGTGCTGAACTGCTCGGTGATGGCCTCGGACCGCCGATGGATGATGCGCCCCACGATGGTCATCACGAGGGGCAGGGAGATGAGCGGCAGGAGCGCGATGCCGGTCAGGGTCGGGCTGATGCGGAGCATCAGCGGGACGACGATCGCGGCCCGGACGATGGTGTCCACCAGGTACATGAGGGCGGGCCCGGCGACCATGCGGACGTTGCCGAGGTCGTTGGTTGTGCGCGCCATCACATCGCCCAGCGGGTATCTGTCATAGAATTCGGGCGACATCAGCTGTATTTCCCGAAAGATGGCGTTGCGGACGTCGTACTCGACGCGGCGGCTCGCGCTGTTGAGCAGCTGCCGCATGCCATATCGGGCGACGCCGCCCGCGAGCGCCACGCCGATGAGCAGGAGCACCGCCGTCCGCACCGCGGCGAACGGGCCCCCCTGATGCAGCGCGTCGATGCCCTGCTGGACGTAGCCCGGCACCCGCGTGTTCAGATAGTTGGAGATCAGGACCAGCAGGAGGCCGGCGCCGAGCGTGCGCTGGTGGGACCGCAGATAGGGAAGCAGGGTTCTGAGCTCTCGCATGCCCGCGCAATTTCACGGGGCCGCGGGGGCCCGGCAAGTCAAACCATCAAGGAGGCACACTGATGTCGAGAACGTTGCTGGCAGTCCTCGGTATGGCCGCGATGGCCGCCTGTGCCAAGGGCGACGCGCGGGATACCGCCGCGGCCGACAGTCTGAACCGCGATCTGCAGCTGGCGCCGGTCGACACCACGCGCCCGCTCAACGACCAGCCCGCCGACACCGCGACGCCGGCCCCGGCGGCGACCACGCCGTCCACCGCGACGACGACCCGGCCGCGCACTACGCCGCCGCGGACCACCACCCCGCGCCAGACCACCCCGGCGCAGACGTCGAATACCAGCCCCGCGCCGGCGACCACCTCGCGCTCGCTCGCGGCGGGCACCACCATTCCGGCCACCACCAACGCGCAGATCTCGTCCCACACCAACAAGGTGGGCGAGACGGTGACCGCCACGGTGTCCGAGGATGTGAAGGACGCGTCGGGCCACGTCGTGGTTCCGTCGGGCTCGACGATCAACCTCCGCATCACGCAGATCCATGAATCGGAGAACAAGAGCGACTCCACCGGCACCCTGGCGCTCGCGGTCGAGAGCCTGGAGATGAACGGCAAGACCTACCCGCTCGATGCCGACGTCATGGTCACCGGCAAGCTCGTGAGCCACGGTGTGGCCGCGGGTGACGTCGCCAAGGTCGGCGCCGGCGCGGCCGCCGGCGCGATCGTCGGCCGCGTGCTCGGCGGCTCGAAGGGCACCATCATCGGCGGCGTGCTGGGCGGCGCCGTCGGTGCCCAGCGCGCGGTGGAGACCAAGGACCGCGACATCGTCGTCGCCTCCGGCACTCCCATCCGCGTCGAGCTCCGGAATCGCCTGACCACCTGAGCCAGTCGCATGAAACAAGGGGCCGGCATCGCTCCGATGCCGGCCCCTTGTTTCATCCTGGTCCTTCCGTTCCTCCGTCCTTCCGCCCTTCCGTCCCCACCGTTCGAAATATCCTCAGCGCCTCCGCACTCAGCCTCGGACTCAGCCCCACCTCGATGGGCTCCGCATCCAGGTCGAAGGCCGAGAGCAGCCGCCTCCGGTCATGATCGACCCCGACGTGAATCCCGAGCGCCCGCGGCGGCAACCCGTCCACCAGCCGCGCCAGCATCGGCAGGTTGTCGCCGCGGATGGTCAGCCGGTAGGACCGGCCCGCCACGTCCGCCCCCTCCGCCTTGTCCGGCGCGCGCTCCGCGCGCCGCGTCCGCTCCGCCAGGAACAGCTCCACCGCATCATCGCCCGGAAAATCGATCCACAGCGTGGCCCCGCGCGGCATCGCGGCGTCGATCGCCCGCACCAGCGCCGCGGGCGAGTCGATCTCGAGCGCGATCAGCCCCGATTCGCCGCCCGGGGTGAGCAGGTCGCGGACATGCCCCGCCGTCCGGGCGAACTTCCGCCAGAAGCGCATGCGCGCCGCGCGCTCAGTACCCCGCGCCGCCGCCACCGGAGCGCGGATCGCTGACGCCCTCCCAACCGCCGCCGTGCCGGATGATCGCCTCGACGTCGCCGCCGGCCCCGCCCTCCGCCACCTGGTGCCCGCGCGCGCGGAGGTCGGCGATGACTTCGGGCGCGAACCCGCCCCGCTCCAGCGAGATGCGATCGGGCAGCGCCTGATGGTGCATCCGGGGCGCCGCCACGGCATTCGGCAGCGTCATGTGGTGATCGATCACGTTCGAGATCACATGGTACACCATCGTGATGATCCGGGGCCCGCCCGGCGTCCCCACCACCATGTAGAGCTGTCCCTTCGGATCGAGCACGATGCTCGGCGTCATCGCCGAGAGCATCCGCTTGCCGGGCACGACGGCGTTGGCCTCGCCCTGCACGAGGCCGAACATGTTCGGCTTGCCCGGCGCGGTCGCGAAGTCGTCCATCTCGTCGTTCAGCAGGAAGCCGCCGCCCGTCACCGTCACCGCGCTGCCGTAGCTGTTGTTGAGCGTCGTCGTCGTGCTCACCGCGTTGCCGTCGGCGTCGACGACCGAGTAGTGCGTGGTGGAGGAGCCGGTGGGCAGTGACGGATTGAATGCCGCCGTCTTCGAGGCGTGCTCGCCGATCTGGCCGCGGAGGGTGGCGGCGTAGGGCTTCGACAGCAGGCGGTCGAGCGGCATCTTCACGAACGCGGGGTCGCCCAGCTCGGTGTTGCGGTCGGTGAAGGCGCGGCGCATCGCCTCCGCCTCCCGGTGCACCAGCTCCGCGGAGCCGAAGGGCGGGAGCGGCCTGTATCCCTCCATGATGTTGAGGATCTCCGCCATCGTGACCCCGCCCGACGAGGCCGGCGGCATCGAGAAGATGGTGTAGCCGCGGTAGCTGATCCTGATGGGGTCGCGCCAGATCGGCTTGTACGCCGCGAGATCCTCCTTCGAGATGATGCCGCCGCCGCGCTCCATCTCCGCCACGATCAGATCCGCCACGCGCCCGCGATAGAATCCCGCGGCGCCGCTGTCGCGGATCGCCTCGAGCGTATGGCCGAGATCGCGCTGCACCAGCGTGCTGCCGGGTGCGGGCGGTGCCCCGTTCGGCAGGAACGACCCGCGCGACCCCTCGTACCGCGAAAGCCGGTCGCTGTCGCCCCGGATCGAGCGGAAGCGGTGCGAGTCCACCACGAAGCCCTCGCTCGCGAGCCGGATGGCCGGAGCGATCACCTCGGCGAGCGTGAGCTTGCCGTAGCGGTGCTGTGCCTCCACGAGGCCCGCCGGTGAGCCCGGCACTCCGGCCGCCAGGTGTCCGGTGATGCTCTTCTCGGTCGGATTGCCCGACGCGTCGAGATACATGTCGCGCGTCGCGCGCCCCGGCGCCGTTTCCCGGTAGTCGAGGGTCTGCGTGGTGCCGTCCCTGAGCCGGATCACCATGAAGCCGCCGCCGCCCAGGTTGCCGGCCTCCGGATGCACCACCGCGAGCGCGAAGCCGACCGCCACCGCCGCGTCCACCGCGTTGCCGCCCTTCCGCATGATGTCGCGCCCGACCTCGCTCGCGATCGGACTCCCCGACACCACCATCGCCGAGCCGCCCTCCGCCACCCTCGACTTGCCGGTGAACCGCCAGGTAGACGGAATCCCCGAGGCGCCGGCGGTGCCGTCCGCGGTCGGTGCGGGCGCTGCGGCGGGGTGGCTGGAGCAGGCGGCTGCGAGCGCGAGCAGGAGGAGGCTGGCGGGAGGGATGCGCACGCGGTCCTCGACGGGTTGTGGAAGCGGGGTGCCGGAGGTTGCCCCCGGGATTGGACGCCTCCTAATTTAGCCCGTCCGCGGCTGCTGTATACTCCTCCGCCTCCGAGCCCATGGCCGACGATTTCCGCGATGCCCGGCTCACCGAGCGCCGCAATCCCCGCACGCAATCGATCGACACCGCGTCGTCCCTCGAGATCGTCGACCTCATCAACGCGGAGGACGCGACGGTGGCCGGGGCCGTGGCGCGGGCGCGCGCGCCGATCGCGCGCACGATCGATCTCGTCGAGGCCGCCTTTCGCTCCGGCGGCCGTCTGGTCTACGTCGGCGCCGGCACCAGCGGCCGGCTCGGCGTGCTCGACGCGACGGAGTGTCCCCCGACCTACGGCAGCCCGCCCGGCCAGGTCGTCGGCGTCATCGCGGGCGGT
>JAICUF010000057.1 GCA_025935995.1 Gemmatimonadales bacterium | reverse complement strand
TTCGTGAGTGCGGCGCTCGCATCGCTCGCGTTCGCCGGCGCCGTTCCGCTCGCGGCGCAGGGCGCGCCGGCGCCCGCCCCGTCACCCCTGCAGGCCCGCGCCGACAGCGCCTTCGCACGGAAGGACTATGTCGGCGCCGTCTCCCTCTACCGTCAGGTGGTTCAGCAGGCGCCCGCGAACGGCGCGGTCTGGAACCGGCTCGGCGCCAGCTATTATCAGCTCGCGCACTTCCCCGAGGCCGCCGACGCGTATCAGCACGCCTTTCACGCCGCGGGCGGGCCCTTCTCCCTCTACAACGCCGCCGCGTCCTATGCGCGCGCCCGCCAGACCGCCACCGCGATCGCCGATCTCGATTCGCTCGCGCACACCGGCTTCGCCCTCCCCAAGCTCATCGAGGGCGACAGCGACATGGTCGCGGTCCGCGCCGACCCGGCGTTCGCCCCCGTGATGGCGCTGATGCAGCGCAACGCGACGCCCTGCGCCTCGGAGCCCAGGGCGCGGCAGCTCGATTTCTGGGTGGGAGAATGGGACGTGACCAGCGGCCCGCAGCCGGTCGGCACCAGCAGTGTCCAGCTCATCCTCGGCTCGTGCGTCGTATTCGAGAACTGGACCGGACGGCTGGGCGGCACCGGCAAGAGCTTCAACGTCTACGATGCCGCGAGCGACGAGTGGCAGCAGTACTGGGTGGCCGACCGCCAGCAGGGGGCGACGCTCTATACGCAGGGCATCTATCAGGACGGCCGGCTCTTCTATCGCCACGCCGAGTTCAAGGGACCCGACGGGAAGACGTGGCTCCGGCGGCTCAGCTTCTTCAATCTCGACAAGGACCACGTGCGCCAGTTCTCCGAGCGCTCCGGCGACGGCGGCACGACGTGGACCACGGAGTACGACTTCCTCTACACCCGGAAGCGCTGACCCTACCGCCCCGCGAGCTCGCGGCCGAACCAGGCGGCCATCGCCCGGTCGGCGACGAGCCAGGAGGCGTGACGGAGGAAGCCGTGGATCTCGTCGGGCAGCACCACTTCCTCGAAGCGCACGCCGCGGTCCCGGAGACGCTGCCCGAGCTCCACCGTCTGGTGAAAGGCCACGTTCCGGTCATCGTCGCCGTGGATGAGGAGCACCGGTGAGGTCCACCGCTTCACGTCCGCCGCCGGCGACGAGCGCCACGCCGTCTCCATCGCCTCGCGCGAGTCGTTCGGCTCGTAGGGCGTCCGCTCGGCGCTCTCCTGCCAGCGGTTCATGTCGGTGGGCCAGTCGTGTACGCCGTGGAAGTCGACGCCGGTGCGGAAGAGCCGCGAGTCGCGCGCGAGCGCGAGCGCCGTGAGAAGCCCGCCGTAGGAGCCGCCCCAGATCCCGATCCGCGCCGGATCCACCGTCGCGAGCGAGCGCAGGTACTCTCCGCCCGCCTTTACGTCCCGGTATTCCGATGCGCCCCACGGGCCCGCGTGCTCCGGGTGGTGGAACTCGTGTCCATACCCCACGCCCAGCCGGTAATTCACGCTCAGCACCGTGTAGCCGTGGCTCGCGAGATACTGGTTGATCGCGTACGCGTGCGAGTAGTACTCCATGTAGTGCCAGCCGAGGAGCATCTGCCGCGGGGGCCCGCCGTGGACGAAGACGATCGCGGGGCGGCGCCCGGTGCCGGTACGGTCGAAGAGCTGGCCGTGGACCACGAGCCCGTCGCTCGAGCGGAAGGCGACCGGCCGCGGGACGACCATCCCCGCCACCGGATAGTCTCGCATCAGCTCGGTGCCGATCGCGCGCGCGGCGCCGCCCTCCGCCGGCCCGATCATCGGGAGCGGCGGCGCCGCGGTCCCCGCGCCGATCCACGCGACCGATCTCCCGTCGCCCGTCACCACCGGCGACCACTCGACGCCGGCGCCGGCGCTCAGTGCCCGCGGCTCCGCGCGGTCCACCGGCACCCGGAAGATGTGCCGCCGCTCGCCGTCGGAGCTGTCGGCGCCGGTGTTCGCCGCGTAGATCAGGAATGTCCGGTCGGGGCTCAGCGAGACGAACTCGGCCATGAACGGGCCGGGCGTGAGGCGCAGGGGCTCCCCGCCCGCGAGCGGCATCGAGTAGAGGTGCGGCCAGCCGTCGAGGTCGGCGAGGAAGACGAGCCGTTCGCCCGCGGCCCACGCGAGATTGGCGCCGCCGTCCGTCGTGGGATAGGAGCCGCGGAGGGTGACCGGACTCTCCCACACGCGTCGGCCCGCTCCGGTCGAGACCTCCGCGGCCCAGATGGCCCACGGCCTCGGCGTGAGGCGGAGCGCGGGGACCGGCGCGCCGCCGCGACCTGGAAGCCGCACGAACGCGATGCGATTCCCGTCCGGCGACCACCGGGGCATCAGGTCGCGGGAGGTCGACGGCGCCAGCCAGCGGATCGTGGCCGAGTCGGTGGTGTAGACGCCGACGAAGCTGTGGTCGCCGCGGTCGGACACGAACGCGAGCCGCTTCCCGTCGGGCGACCACGCGAGCGACCCCATCTCGCCGCGCGAGTGGAACAGCTCCTTCGCGGGCGCCGAGCCGTCGGCGGGGACGATCCACACCTGATGCGCGCGAAGGAATGCAATGCGGTCCCCCGCGGGCGAAATGGCGGGCTCGTCGCCGTCGACGAGGAGTCTGGGTGTCGTGTCGCCGCGGGTGGGAACGGACCAGATCTGCACGGCGGGTGCGGTGACGGAGGAGAGCGGATTCGGCGGATCGGCGCTCCAGTTGCCGTCGTGATCGCCGCCGCGCACGTAGACGGCGGTGGCGCCGTCGGGAGTGAGGGCGAGCCAGGTGAGCTCCTGGCCGTCGTCGTCGGCGTAGCGGGTGAGCTGCCGCGCGGCGTAGTCCGGGCCGTCGGCGGTCCAGACGTTCCGCCGCCCCTGCCGGTTGACCACCCACGCGATGCGCGAGCCGGTGGCGCTGGCCGTGAGCGCCGTGGGAAAGGGGTAGGCGAGGATCCGGTCGAGGGCGAGGGTGTCGGCCTGCTGCGCGCCCAGCGAGGCGGGGAGGAGCGCCGCCGCCGCGAGGACGGGCAGCCACTTCAGCCCTCCGCGATCTCCTCCATCGAGCGTCCGGTGGCGACCGACGTCGTCTCCTCCGCCACGATGTCGGCGCCCTCGTGCGCGTACTCGTCCCGGTGCTTGATGAGCAGCCACTGGCGTCGCTCCTCGTCGCGGCGGATCCGCACCAGCACCCACGAGCCCCGGAGCCGCTTTCCCTGGAGCTCGAACTTGAAGTCGCCCTTCTCGTAGCCGCGGCGCAGCACGTCCTCCGCGTCGGCCCCGCCGCCGGGAGCCGTATAGGTGCCGCGGTCCCAGAGCATCACCGTGCCGCCGCCGTACTCGCCCTCGGGGATCGTCCCCTCGAACTTGTTGTACTCGATCGGGTGATCCTCGACCTGCATCGCGAGCCGCTTCACCGTGGGATCGAGACTCGGGCCCTTGGGCACCGCCCAGCTCTTCATCACGCCGTCGAGCTCGAGCCGGAGATCGAAGTGCAGGTGGCTCGCCGCGTGCTTCTGGATCACGTACGCGAGCCGCGCCCCCTCGCTCGCCCTGCCGCCCGCGGGCTCCCGCGTGCGCGTGAAGTCGCGCTTCCGCCGGTACTCGGCCAGCGCCGTGGTGGCGGACTTCGTCGCGGGCTTCTTCCGGGGTGCGGCCTTCTTCGCGGGCGCCGTGTTCGCGAGCGTCTTTTTCGAGGGCGTCTTCTTCACGGCCGCCTTCGCCTTCGTGCCCGCCCGTGCCGGTCGCCCGGCCTTGGTGCCTTTCGTCGCCATCGCCGTGCTCCTCCAGGGGTTGTGCCGGGGCCACGACCCCGGCATCGCACCCTAAGGCCGGCTCCGGCCCCCCGCCGTGTCCCGCGCCACGCTCATCGCGGCCTCCACCTCGCCGATCTCGCGGGGAGCTGGCGTGATCCATTCGAGCCCCGTGGCCGTCGCGATATAGTCGTCCTCGATGCGCACACCGGTGTGGTTGAGCCGCTCGGCCACCGGCCGCACCTTCGCGATGAAGGCACGGTTCCGGGGCGTGTCGGGCAGGATGTCGAGGAACGCGGTGTTGACGTAGATGCCGGGCTCGACCGTGAAGACATCGCCCGGGCGGACGGTGCCGTCGCCGGTGTAGAACTGCGCCGGGTCGTGCACCGCGAGACCCAGGCCGTGGCTGATGCCGTGAATCGTCCAGACGTTCACCTGGCGGCAGACGGCGGGCCGCTGCGCGCAGTCCGGGTGGCCCGGCGGGTCGTAGAGGGCATCCTCGCTCTCGATGAGGCCCAGCCGCGCGAGCCCGCGGGCACGCACCGCGACCGACGAGTCCTGCGCCGCCGCGAACTTCATCCCCGGCTTCGCGTTCCGCACCGCCGCCTCCTGGGCGTCACGCACGAGTTGATAGAGCGTGCGCTGGTCGGCCGTGAAATGGCCGCTTACCGGCAAGGTCCTCGTGACGTCGGCGGCGTAGCCGTCGTACTCGCCGGCGGCGTCGATCACGACGAGATCGCCGGCGTTGAGTGGGCCGCGGTCGAGCATGTAGTGCAGCTGCGTCCCGTTCTCCCCCGAGCCGACGATGCTGCCGTACGAGGGGCGCGACGACCCGTGGCGGCGGAATTCGTACTCCAGTGCCGCCTGCAGGTCATACTCGTGGAGCCCCGGTGCGGCGAGCCGCATCGCGGCCTTGTGGCCCTCGACACTCGCCGCCGCCGCCTGCCGGAGAAGGGCCAGCTCCGCCGGGGACTTCCGCGCGCGCAGCTGGTTCACGAGCGTGTGCCCGTTCCGCACCGCGAGCGGCGCATGGGCCAGCTGGAAGGCGCGCATGAAGAGCTGGCCTCGCGTGACCGAGTCCGCGCGCGCGAAGTCGGCGTCCTCGAAATCGGCGAGCGCGAAGAAGGCGAGGCCGCTGCCGGCGAGTGTATCGAGATCCGCGCGCAGGGACGCGAACGGCCGTGCGGTGAGCCCGAACTCGCGGCGGATCGCCGTGCTGTCCGGGCGCCGGCCGTAGTACATCGCGACCCGCGGGTCGATCGGCGTCGTGTAAACCACCGGCGTGGCGGCGCCGTGCCGCACCACCATCACGAACGCGGCGTCGGGCTCATCGAAGCCCGTCAGATAATGAAAGGCCGGCAGCTGCGTCGGGGGGCCGAAGTCCGTCACGGGAGTCCGCGCGCCGAAGGCCACCAGCACGCCGTCGCCCATGCGCGCCGCGAGCGAGTCGCGCCGGGCCGCGTACTCCGCCGAGCCGATCTGCGCGCCGAGCGCCGAGGGCAGTACCGCGAACGCCGCGAGCAGGATGCCGTTCACCATCCACCTCATGCCGACTCCTCCGCGCCCGGGGGCGCTCATGCGGGTGACGGGCGCAGCGCGCGCCCCGTGCCCTGCGCGCCGCGCTGCCCGTCCCGGAGCGCGATCACGCCGTTCACGATGACGACCGGGATGCCGTCGGGATACTGGAAGGGCTGCTCGAACGTCGCGCGGTCGATCACCGTCGCGGGATTGAAGACCGCGATGTCCGCCGCGAGCCCGCGCCGGAGCCGTCCGCGGTCGGCGAGGCGCACCCGCGCCGCCGGAAAGCCGGACATCTTGTGCACCGCGGCGGGCAGCGTGAGCGCCTTCCGGTCGCGCACGTAGCGCCCCAGCACCCGCGGGAAGGTGCCGAGGCCGCGCGGATGCGGGCTGCCGCGGCGGGTGGGGCCGTCCACCGCGTAGCTCCCGCCGTCGCTGCAGACCATCCCGAGCGGGTGGGCCAGGATACGCTCCAGGTTCTCCTCGCTCATCGCGAAGCCCACCATCCCGACGCCGCCGTGGCTCCGCCGGAGCAGCGCCGTCGCCATCTCGTACGGGTCGGTCGCCGCCGCCTGGCTGTAGCTCCCGAGCCGCTTCCCCTCGGCGGCACGATCGGTCGTGTCGCGGACGCTCGTCACCATCACGTTGTCCCACCCGCCCAGCAATTCGATCTTGGCCAGCGTCTCCGCGCGGACCTTCGGCGCGGTGGCGCTGTCGGCCAGCCGCGCGAGGAATCCGTCGATTCCGCCGTCCCGGCTCCAGACCGGAAAGAGATTGGTGAGCCCCGTCTGGTACGCCACGTAGGGATAGCGGTCGAAGGCGACATCGAGCCCGCGCGTCCGCGCTGCCGTGATGCGCGCGAAGACGGTGTCGAGCTTCTTCCAGTTTCGCGGGCCCTGGGTCTTGAGATGCGAGATCTGGAGCGGCGCGCGGGCGCCTTCCGCCACCGCGATCGCCTCGTCGATCGATTCGAGCACGCGGTCGTCCTCGTTCCGCATGTGCGTGGCGTACGGAAGGCGCCGCGCCGCGAGCGGCCGGCAGAGCGCGATCAGCTCGTCCCGCGAGGCGAAGGCGCCGGGCGTGTATTCGAGGCCCGAGGAGGCGCCGCAGGCCCCGTCGGACAGCGCCTGCTCCACCATCGCCGCCATGCGCGTGATCTCGTCGGCGGTGGCGGGCCGGTCCCGATCGCCGATCACCGCCCCGCGCACCGTGCCGAGCCCGACCATCGTGGCGACGTTGACGGACGGCGCGTGGCTCTCGATCTCCCGGAAGAGCGCGGGAAAGGGCCGCTCGGGACCTCCGGTGGCCGCGGACCCGCCGTCCTGCCCCGCGATGATGGTCGTGATTCCCTCCCGGATGAGCGACTCCGCGCGCGGGTCCTCGTCCAGCGAGCCGTCCCCGTGGGAGTGGATGTCGATGAAACCGGGCGCCACCGCGAGTCCGCGCGCGTCGATCTCGGTTTGCCCCTTGCCGGGAATCCTCCGCGCGATTGCTGAGATCCGCCCGCCACCGATCGCGACGTCCCGCTCGATGCCCGCGGCGCCGGTGCCGTCGAACACCGTCCCGCCCCGGATCACGATGTCGTGCTCGGCGTCGAGCCGGAGCGCGGGCACGCGCGCCGAGGCG
The DNA here is from genome assembly GCA_025935995.1 of Gemmatimonadales bacterium. Classification (GTDB taxonomy): domain Bacteria; phylum Gemmatimonadota; class Gemmatimonadetes; order Gemmatimonadales; family GWC2-71-9; genus JAICUF01. Next base: position 7,683 of record JAICUF010000057.1, on the reverse strand, counting down.
CCGGCCAGCGCCGCGCCGCCCGCGAGCAGGAAGTCGCGGCGGGTCGTCATCCCGCGTGGCCGTCGGTGATCCGGTAGGTCGACTCGACCACGACCGCGGTGCCGTAGCAGATCACCTCGGTCACCCCCGACATGATCTCGGTCGCGTCGTAGCGGATGCCGACCACGCCGTTGGCCCCGAGCCGGTGCGCGTGCGCCACCATGATGTCGAACGCCTCGGACCGCGCCCGCTCGCAGAGATTGGTGAGGATCGAGATATGCCCGCCGAGCATCACCTGGAACTTCGCGCCGATGCTGCCCACCACCGAGCGCGACCGCACGGTGATCCCGCGCACGACGCCGAGCGTCTGGGCGATCTGGTAGCCGTCGAGCGAGAAGGTGGTGCTGGTCATGTCGGGTTCCACGGAATGCTCCTTGTGCTGTGAGTTACTGCTCGGCCACCTGGGTCGTGTCGAGACCCTTGATCGGGTGCCGGGGAATGTGGGTATTGGCGAAGATGCTCTCGAGCCGCACCTGCAGCGCGAGCCGCCCGGTGCCGCTCGCGCGGGCCCGGAGCCCGTCGGAGACCGCGCGCACGCGGAGGGCACGCGCCGCCCCGAGCTGGCCCGACAGCTCGACGCCCTCGGCCAGCGTGCGGGTGATCTCCTGGTTGGCGAGCCCGCGCGCGACGTCGAGCATCGCCGCGGCGGGCACGCGCGCCGTCTTCCGGAGCTCGTCGCGCAGCTTGTCGCCCGCGAGCCAGGCGACCCCGCGCACCAGCAGGTTCGAGGTCTGCACGTCGTAGTAGAGGTCGGGGACGACGACGGCGTCCGTCGCGGGATCGTAGGCCGGCGTGCCGATGAAGTACACGCGCCCCTCCACCGCCCCCGAGAGCAGCACGCCGAGCGCGATGCGATGGTGGCCGATGTAGCGCATCGCCACGTCCTCGATGATCACGCGGCGGCCGCGCACCCGGAGCTTGTGCCCCCGGAGCGATTCCCGGAGAATCGCATTGGCCGACTTCCAGGTGATGAGTCCGTCCAGGACGGTGAGCACCGTGTCGACGCCCTGCACCCGGGTGAGGAAGGGAAGCGGCGTCGAGTCGGGCGCGGGCCGCGGGCCCGAGCGGATCGCCGGCTCCGCGAGGAGGGTCACCGTGCCGTGCGCGATCGAGTCGCGCACCGCCACTCCGCTCACGCCGACCGCGCGCGGATGGAGCAGGAGCCAGATCGTGCTGTCTCGAATCGAGATCGGCTGCTGCAGGGAGGCCCACACCGGCGCCACGGCGCCCTTCACGTCCACCATCGCGAGCCGCGCGTCGGCGACGCGGAGCGCCTTGTTGATCGCCTCCTTCGCGGCGTCGAGCACCTTCCCGGTCACGTTGATGCCCAGGAAGGTGACGTGGCACTCGTCCGCCGGATCGGCCGTCGCGCGCTCGGCGCTCACGACGTGGCTGACCGTACGGATCTTCCAGGTCGAGTCCACCCGATAGGTGGTGTGAATCCTGATCCGGGCGAGCGGCGCCTTCTCCCCGGTGCCGCAGGAGGCGGAGATCGTAGTGAGCGGGACCTTGCGCCAGACGCGCCCGCGGTACGCGACCGTCGCCGTCACCGTCATGCTGCCGGGCCCGAAGTCGATGTCGAGCGGGCCGCGGAGAATCTCGAGCGCCACCCAGGTGCGCGGGCTCCGGGAGATGAGGAGCCGGTCGGTGAGGCTCCCGATGTGGGTCGGAATCGTGCTCTCGATCTCGCGCAGGATGAGCCGCAGATCCACGCTCACCGGCGCGCTCGCGTAGGTCGGCGGGACCGGAGGCATCGAGTCGCTGTCGGCGCGGTCGGCGGTCGTGGCGGGGGGCGGCGCGTCCACCTTCTTCGCCGGCCCGCAGGCCGCGGCGGCCACCGTGGCGAGCACCAGCCCGATGCGCGATCGCGCCGCCACCCTCATCGTGCGGCCCGCATCGCGCGCGCGAGGCCGATCGCGCTCATCACCGCCCACACCCCCTCGAGCAGGATGAAGCCGTACTGGCGGCCGAGCACGGCGACCACGGTAAGGATGGCGGAGCCCGCCAGATTCAGCGCCTGATAGCTCCGGCTCCTGACGGCGAGTCGGCCGAACTGGCTGAGGGCGAACGGGAGCAGAATGAGGAAGGCTCCGGCGAGGGAAACGGCCTGGGTCACCCTCGAAATCTATTACCGGGCCGGCCACCCCGTCAGATCGGCGCCGTAGAGCTCGAGCTCCTTCGCGTCCTCCGAGAGCCGCACCAGCCCCTCGAAGCGAAAGCCGAGCTTCGCGAGGAGGCGGGTCGAGGACTCGTTGCCCGGCGAGACGATCGCCACCAGCCGCTCGATGCCGTGGTCGGACGCGGCGTGGCGCATCACCGCTTCCGCCGCCTCGAGCGCGTAGCCCCGGCCGCGGAAGTCGGGGAGGAAGGCGAAGCCCAGATCGGCGTCGTCGAGCGCGGGCCGCCGGAGGACGCCGGCGATGCCGGCCGGCGCCCCGGTCGCGCGCTCCACCACGAGGCAGAGCCCGACACCGTGCTCGCGGTAGCTCGCGACCGGTCCGTTCTCGATGTATCGGGCCGCGTCGTCCAGGGTCCGGACGCCGCGGTCGCCGATGAAGCGGAGGAAATCCGGGTCGTTGAGGAGCGTGAGGATGAACGGCGCGTCCGCCGCGGCCAGGCGGCGGATCCGGAGCCGCTCCGTCTCGGCTATGAGGGTCGCATCCTCTGCGGGATCGCTCACCAGTCGGTGGGCTGATAGTCCTTCAGGAACTGCCCCCATACGTGCATGCCGGTGGTCACGCCCGCGATGACCGGATCGGTGATCCGCGCCGCGCCGTCCACGATGTCGAGCGGCGGATGAAAGCGGTGGTCGGCGACCTTCCGCGCGGCGATCTCCACCGGATCCTCATCCGTCACCCAGCCCGTGTCCACGCTGTTCATGTGGATGCCGTCGGCGTGATAGTCCGTGGCCGCCGTGCGCGTCATCATGTTGAGCGCTGCCTTGGCCATGTTGGTATGCGGATGCCGCGTCGTCTTGAAGTTCCGGTAGAACTGCCCCTCCACCGCCGACACGTTCACGATGTGCTTCTCGCGGCCCGGCGTCCGCAGCATGAGCGGCTTGAGCCGCGCATTGAGCACGAACGGCGCGATCGCGTTCACCAGCTGCACTTCGAGCAGCTCCACCGACGAGACTTCGGCCAGGAGGAGGCGCCACGAGTTCCGGCCGCGGAGGTCCACCTGCTGGAGATCCTGGTCCAGCCGCCCCTCGGGGAAGAGATCGCGCGCCGCCTCCCGCTCCTCGGCCAGGAGCGCCAGCTGCGAGAGCTCCGCCGAATGGGTGAGGCCCGCGAGCGGCCGCTCGGCGGGGAGCGCGAGTGCCTGCCCGGCACCCGCTTCCGGCAGCATGTGGTACCCCCGGAGACCTTCCCAGCTCCCGAGCAGATTGCGTTCCGCGGCGGGCATGTCACGGATCGCCGCCATTTCGCGCTCCATCATGTGCGCGTAGAAGGCGGGCGGGCGGCGCACGGTCTGGCAGGCATTGTTGATGATGAAGTCGAGCCGGTCCCGCGTCCCGATCAGCTCCCGGCAGAACGCCTCGACGCTCGGCGTGTGCCGGAGATCGAGTCCGAAGATCTCGAGCCGCTCCCTCCACTCGCCGAAGTCGGGCTCGGCGGCATAGCGGGCGGCGGAATCGCGCGGGAAACGGGTGGTGACGATGAGGTGCGCGCCCGAGCGGAGGAGCTTGAGGCCGGCCTGATAGCCGATCTTGACGCGGCCTCCGGTCAGGAGCGCCACGCGCCCGCGCAGATCGGCCAGCTCCGTCCGCTTCATGTAGTTGAACGCGGCGCACGCAGGACAGAGCTGGTCGTAGAAGTGATGGACCTCGACGTACGAGGCCTTGCACACGTAGCAGTGATGGGACTCGGCGTCCGCCGTTTCGGGCGCGGGCCCGGCGTGCGCCGACGCCGCATCGCCATGCAGGTCCCGCGGCTCGAAGCCCGACGGCGGGAAGACGTTCGGCGTCGTGAACACCGTCTGGCGCCTGAGGGTGCGGATGCCGGTCGCCGCGAGCTTTCGCTCCTCCCGGCTCACGCGCGCCGCCTTCCGTTGCCGCGCCGTCTCCTTCACCATCCGGCGGCGTGCCGCGGTATCGGGATGGTACACCTGTCCTGCCGCGTGGAAGAGCCGGTGGCGCTCCTCGGCGCTCACGGCCGCGAGGAGGCCGCGGTCGGCCACGATGGATTCGAGCAGTTCGGTCGCCGCGCGCAGACGGTCGCGGAACGCGCCGGCCGCGGCCGGCGGGTTCTCCGGATATGTCATGGTCATGGTGAGGGAAAGGCTAATGCGGCGTCAGCGCAGGCGGAACCGGGCCAGCGGACCGCTGGGCCCGCTCAGCGTGAGCGTCGAATCGGTGCGCGCGAAGGTGGTGATCACCGGCAGGGCGACGAGATACCGGCGCTCGAGGTCCATCCCTGCCGCACAGGCCATCTTCGTCGAGATCGCGGGCCCGAAGCTCAGGCTGTCGTGGTGCAGACGGTAGGGCGCGCTGTACCGGTTGCACCCGGCGAACCCGCCGCCCCGCCCGGCCGCCGCATCGAGCCGGAGCGTCACCGGCCGCCCTCCGGCCCCGAGCGGCGACGGCTGCCCGTCGATCGTGGCCAGCTCCCACTCCCGATCGGTGATCGCCGCCGGCTCGGCCTTCCCGGCCCCCGGCGACCCGCCGCCGCCACACCCCGCGACGAGCATCGCAAGGACGGGGAGCCGAAGCCCCCTGCCCACCCCCGCCCGCCCGGCCCGTCCCGAGCGTCCCGACCGTCCCGTGCCCATGTCCCAACCTAGACCCCCCGCCCCGCCCCGCAAACCTCTCAGTACCGCGGCCACGGCGTTCCCCGAGCCACCAGCGCACCGTGCATCACGATGTGCGCCGCGATCGGCGCGAGCGCACTGCCGCTCAGAAGGTACGCGAGCGTCACGACGAGATTGCCCGCGAGTGACGCGGTGAGCGACGCCGCGAACCAGCCGCCCCGGAATCCGGCAAGGCCCAGGTGATACGCCGCGGCGATCGCGAGACTGGCGGCAAGGGCGAGTCCGGCGCGCGGGAGCCGGCTCCGGCGCCCCGCGTCCTCACCCGGCCGCGTCCCGTAGAGGGCGAGCACCGGCACCACGCTCAGCATCATCGCGTCCACCGCACCGGAGATCACGACGACCCAGAGGAACCCAGCCACCGACGTGCGCGCCGTTGCCGGCTCCGGCGTGCCGCGGGTCCCCAGCCATCCGGCGAGCGCGCCGATGGCGAGGCCGACACAGAGTCCGCTCACCCACCTGCGGCGGAGCTGCACCACCGGGTTCCACCTTTCGCTCAGCACCCATGCCCCGATCACCAGCACGGCGACGCCGAGCCACACCCCGATGAATGCATCGCGACTCCAACGAAGGAGCGTCGCGAACACCGACGAGGTGAAGAGCGCGGCCGCGAGCGTCACTGCCGGCCAGCGCCACCTCATGCCCCGCCTCGCACCGCCTTGAGCGTGGTGATGAGCTGTCCCGTATGCCGCGCCGTGTGCTCCGCCGCGTGGAAGACGAGTCCGAGCACCGTCGCGGGCAGTCGGGCGCGGCCGACCGCTCGCGCGTCGAACACGCTGGTGGCCGGGGTGCGGCGGATCTGCTCGAGCGCCGCATCGATCGCCGCCGACGCGAGCGCGATCAGCTCGGACGCACCCTCGCCGGACGTGCTCTTCTCCAGGGTGAGCGCGCTCCGTTGCGCGTCGCTGAGGGGCTCGTTCCGGGCGTAGGTCATGAGCCGGTCGAGCGCGCCGGCCATGTGGCGGAGGTGAAAGCCGGCCGGCGCCGCTCCGCCGGGCGCGAGCCAGAGCTCTTCGGGTGTCGCATCGCCCGCGGCGGAGGCGAGATCGATTCGAGCCTGGAGCAGCGCATGCGCCGCGGGCATGAGCACGCGGTCCACCCCGTCCACCGGCCCGCTGAGCCACGCTTCCGCCATCACCCCACCACCCTTCGGAGAATCGCGATCACCGCGGCCTTCCGGTCGCCGATCGGCGTCGCGGCGGTGACATCCACATGGTAGATCCGGCTGGCGCGGAGCGCGGCGGCTTCGCTCTTGGACGGGGAGCCGTACGCGTATGCCCGCTCACCCACGTCCACCGGCTCGGCCCCCTTCTCCGGCGTCCGGATCTCCGCCAGCGGATCCTCGCCCGGGGCCACGGGAGCCATCGCGATCGAGACGAAGGCGCCGAGCTTCCGGTCGGTCGCACGGTAGGCGCAGAGAAGGGTGCCGGGACCCGCGGCCGGCGGCGCCGGCATGGCCCGGACCGGAAAGCCGATCGCGGTCGCGATGTAGCCGGCATCGGGGCAGGAGGAAAGAGCCTCGCGCGACGCGCGGCGCGGCCCGTCGCCGCCCGATGCGGCCTTCGCGCGCTCACCGGCGCCGCAGGCCGCCGCGAGCCCGAGCGCCAGCACCGTCCCGGCCCCTGTCCATGTGAGGTTCATCGGTTGCCCGCGTCCCGGTCGTTGTGTCCCGCCGTGCACTCACGAATAATGTAAGGATGAGCGCGCCCCGCGTCCTCATCGTCATGGCCGCGCAGTGGCCGCGCGCGCTGATCCGGGCCGAGCTGCGCGAGGCCGGGTACGATGCGGTCGGCGCTCGCGACCTGCTCGAGGCGCTCGGTGCGCCCGACGAGCCCGGACCCTTCCGCCTCGTCCTCCTCGATCAGGCCGCCCTGTCCGCGGGCGACCCCGCGCTCCTTCGCGATCTGCTCGACCGCTTCATCGCGCGCCACCCCGGCGCGCCGATTCTGCTGCTCTCCGGCACGGCGCACGAAGCGCCGGACGGACCCTGGCTTCGGGTCCTCCGGCGCCCCATGAGCATTTCGGACATCGTGGCCGCGATCGGCCGGGCGGTGCCGCTCCCCCGGGGGGAACGGCACCCGCTCGACTGATTCCTACATGCCGGCCAGGTCGCTCACCGCCTTCGCGAGCATCTCCACCTTGGTACGGTCGGACGAGCCGGCCGCGTCGGTCCGCAGCGAAGTGGCCAGCGTGTTGAGTGCCGTGCTCCGGGCCGAGCCGGAGGCGCTCTCCGCCGACGACAGGGCGCTCCGCACCGCGCTGAGCCGCGACGAGGAGAGACCGTTGGAGCGCTGCAGCTGGTCGGCGTAGGCGCGCGCCAGCGCGAAGCTGGCGGGCCAGACCATCTTCTGCTGACCCTGCACGTTCAGGTGATCGAACTTCACCGTGCGCGCCGCGTCGATCTCGTTCTGCGTGATGTACGCGCTCGGCGTGAGCTCGAGCACGTCGAGGCCGCGCGCGATCTCGGAGCTGTACATGTGGCCGTTGTACCAGTACACCGACCAGGTGCCGCCCGGGCCCTGCCTGGTCGAGTCCGACGGGCCGCGATCGAAGAACGCGATCTCCTTCGGGTGCTTCGCGTCGGTCCAGTCGAACACCGACACGCCGCCCTGATACCACGACTGCACCATCACGTCCCGGCCCGGGATCGGGATGAGCGAGCCGTTGTGCGCCACGCAGTTCTCCAGCGTGGTCTGCGGGGCCGGCATCTTGTAGTAGCTCTGGAAATTCATCTTGTTGTTCGCGAGCGTGAAGATCGCGTCCGCGCCCCACTCCATCTTGTCGGTCGCGCGGCAGCGCGGCTGGCCGCCGCCGCCCCACTCGTCCGAGAAGAGGATCTTG
>JAICUF010000088.1 GCA_025935995.1 Gemmatimonadales bacterium | reverse complement strand
TACCTCGCCGGGCAGCTGCAGGACCTGGCCCTGCACAACAAGCTCGGGGCCCAGCAGACCGCGCTGAACGCGATGGGCGCCGCGGGCGGCAACACCTACCAGTCCGGTACCACCGACCTGGGACTCCTCATCCGGCCCGAGGACGTGACGTCGATGCGCGAGGCCGGCCAGAAGCAGATGGCGACGGCGCTCCACACCGACACCTATGTGCAGCACTACGAAAGCTCGCTCAAGCCCGTGGTGCAGCTCTATGCCGTGGGCCAGCCGGGCAACGCGGCGCACCTGCTGGTGGTCTTCGCGATTCCCGGCGACCGGCTCCATCCCGAGACGCGCGCCGGCGTGACCGGCGTGATCTACCCGCTCTCGATCCGCACCATCGCGGTGGGGCCGACCGGTCTCGACGTCCTCCGGAGCGACACCACCCGCTTCTTCCGGGTGGCCGACACCCTCGAGGCCGGCAGCTGGCTCAACGGGCTGATGGAGCTTCCACTCCCCGCGGGACGCCACGACGTGCGCGTGCTCTTCACTCAGCCGGGCAGCAGCGCGGCGGCCGCGGCGGGCCGCGACGACATGACGGTGGGCACACCCGGCTCGCTCGCGCTCAGCGATCTCGTCTCCGGCCGGCAGGGCGCCGGCCTCGTCTGGGCCCACGGCGGCGACCCCGTGCCCCTCAACCCGCTCGACGTGTACTCACGCTCGAGCGCGATGGAGCTGTACTACGACGTGAGCGGCATAGTGCCCGGCCGGAGCTACCGGACCACGATCGAGCTCGCGCGCTCGCTCGCCATCGGGACGGGAGACCAGGTGAAGGTATCGTTCACCGACAAGGCCACAGCGCCGGCGCAGCACGTCCGGCGGACGCTCGATCTGAAGACGCTCAAGGGAGGACAGTACCGGCTGGTGCTCACGGTGCAGGATACGGAAACGGGAGCGGCGGTCTCGCGGGAGAGGGCGGTAAATGTGAGGGAGTAGGACGGGCGGGACGGGCAGACGGGCCGTCCCGCCCCGCCTTATCGGCTCCGCGCCTTCCTGACCGCTTCAGTCAGCCTCGGCACCACCTCGAACAGGTCTCCCACGATCCCGTAGTCGGCGATCTTGAAGATCGGGGCGTCCTTGTCCTTGTTGATCGCGACGATGGTGCGGGCGGTGCGCATGCCGGCCAGGTGCTGCACGGCGCCGGAGATGCCGACGGCGACGTAGAGCGTGGGGCTGACCACGCGGCCCGTCTGCCCGATCTGGTCGGTGCTCGGCCGCCAGCCGTCGTCGGTGACGGCGCGGGTGGCGCCCACCGCCGCGTTGCCGAAGGCGGCGGCGAGGTCTTCCACCAGCCTGAAGTGCTCGGCCGCGCGAAGGCCGCGGCCGCCGCTCACGATCACCGGTGCCTCGCCCAGATCGAGCTTCGCGGCGCCGCGGTCGAGGTGCTCGATCACGACGACCCTGGCCGCGGCGGGATCGATCGCCGGCGCCGCGGCCTCGACGGTGCCGGCGCCGTTCGCTTCCACCGCCGTGATCGCCCCCGGGCGCAGCGAGAAGATCGCCGGCGCGCCGATGAGCCGGAGCGTCACCGTCGCCTTGCCGGCGTAGACGGCGTGGCGCGCGATGAAGCCGTCGCCCTGGACGTCGAACGAGGTGACGTCGGACGCGAGCGTCCGCTCGAGCGCCGCGGCCACCCGCGGCGCCAGGTCGCGACCCTCCGCCGACGCCGCGAGGAACACGGCGCGATAGTCGTGCGCCCTGATCCGCGCCGCGGCGGTGGCCGCGAAGACTTCAGGACTGTAGCGCTCGAGCCCGCCGTGCTCCACCACGGTGATCACGTCGGCGCCGTAGCGGGCGAGCTCGGCCGCCTTCGCCGCGATGCCCGGCGCGCCCATCACGAGTGCGTGCACCGCCCCACCGCCGGTCGCCTGGGCCGCGCGGCGTGCCGCGGTGACGGCTTCCCGCGCCACGCTCCGGAGCTCTCCGCCCCGCGATTCGGCAAACGCGAACGTATCGCCCATCAGAGCACCTTCGCTTCGGTCTGAAGGAGCCGCACCAGCTCCGGCACGGCGTCCGGCCCCTCGCCCACGATGCGCCCGCCGGTCCGCTCCGCCGGCAGCTCCATCGTTTCGATCGTGAGCTGGACCGGCCCCAGCACCGCGGGCTTCGTCTCGATCGGCTTCTTCTTGGCCGCCATGATCCCCTTGAGCGACGGAAGCCGCGCGCGCGCGATGCCCTCGTCGATGGTGAGCACCGCGGGGAGGGGGAAGCTCACCACTTCCGCGACGCCCTCGAGCTCGCGCCGCGCGGTGCCCTTCCCGTCGGCCACGTCGAGCTGGGAGATCGAGGTCACGCAGGGAAGGCCGAGGAGCGACGCGGTCATCGCGCCAACGGCGCCGTTGGCCGAATCGGTGGACATGCGGCCGAAGAGGATCAGATCCCAGCCGCCGTCCCGGAGCTCCGCGGCCAGCGCCTGCGCGATCGACAGCGGATCGATCGGCACGTGCTCCGCGCGCAGGTGAATCCCCCGCTCGGCGCCCATGCTGATGGCCTTCCGGATCGTCTCCTGCGCCGCGTCGGGTCCGAGGGAGACGGCCACGACGTCGCCCCCGCCCGCCTTCTCGTTGAGCCGGAGGGCGGCCTCGACGGCGTAGCCGTCGAAATCGCTGATGTCGTACTTGAGGCCGGCCTGATCGAGTGACTTGCCGTCGGCGGCGATCGAGAAGCGGAGCTCGGTGTCGGGTACCCGCTTGATGCAAACCGCGATCTTCACGCTGACTGTCCTCCCCTAGAAGGCCGCGTGTCCGGTCACCGACTGCCCCACGATGAGCGAATGCATGTCGTGCGTCCCCTCGTAGGTATAGACCGACTCGAGATTGGCCATGTGTCGCATCGAGTGATACTCCACCAGGATCCCGTTGGCGCCGAGCAGGCGGCGCGCCTCGCGGGCGCAGTCGGTCGCCATGTCGACGTTGTTGCGCTTGCAGAGGGAGACCTGGTCCGGCATCATCGTCCCCGCGTCCTTGAGGCGGCCGAGCTGGAGGGTCATGAACTGCGCCTTGGTGATCTCGGTGAGCATGTCCACCAGGCGCACCTGCTGAATCTGCGTGGCGGCGATGGGCCGGTCGAACATCACGCGGTGCTGGGCGTAGCGGAGCGCCTCGTCGTAGCACGCCATGGCGGCGCCGATCGCGCCCCACGCGATGCCGTAGCGCGCCTGCGTGAGACACATGAGCGGGCTCTTGATCCCGCCGCTCTTCGGAAGGATCGCGTCCTTCGGGAGGTGCACGTCCTGCAGGTGGATCTCGCTGGTGTCGCTCGCGCGGAGCGAAAGCTTCCCCTTCTGGTCGCGCCCGCTGTAGCCCTTCGTGTCGGTGGGGACGATGAATCCCCGGATGGATTTCGCATCGGCCACGTCGCCGGTCTTGGCCCAGATGATCGAGACCGTGGCCTGCGAGCCGTTGGTGATCCACATCTTGGTGCCGTTGAGCACCCAGCCGTCGCCCGTCTCGCGCGCGGTGGTGATCATGCCGCCCGGGTTCGAGCCGTAGTCGGGCTCGGTGAGGCCGAAGCAGCCGATCTCCTGCCCCGACGCGAGGAGCGGCAGCCACTTCCGCTTCTGCTCCTCGCTCCCGAAGGCGAAGATCGGATACATCACGAGCGCGCCCTGGACCGACGCGAAGGAGCGGATCCCCGAGTCGCCCCGCTCGAGCTCCTGCATGATGAGTCCGTACGCGACGTTGTTGAGGCCCGCACAGCCGTACGTCTCCGGCAGATTGGCGCCGAAGAGGCCCAGCTCGGCCATCGCCGGAATGAGCTGCTTCGGGAACTTCCCCTCGATGTACGCCTGGCCGATCACCGGCATCAGGTTCTCGTCCACCCAGCTGCGGACCGTGTCGCGCACGGCGCGCTCCTCCTCGGAGAGGAGGGCGTCGAAGCCCAGGAAGTCCACGCCGGTGAACTGGGAGGTGATGGTGCCGCTGGCCATGCGCTGCCGTCCGTGAGGTCGGGGTCGGGGGGAAAGATAATCGATGGAAGAAGGACGGGCCGGACGGGCAGGACGGTCAGGACGGGCAGGAGCTGCGGATGACTGTTCAGCGGAGCTCGGTCGTTTCCTCCACCACGCGGACCGCTCCCTCCTCGGGCTCGATGCCCCTGCCGCGGCGCATGGCCCAGACCTGCGTGAACTCGGCGCCGTAGAGGACGAGAATCGACGAGTAGTAGATCCAGATGAGCACGAGGGCGAGCGAGCCCGCCGCGCCGAACGCCTCGCCGGGCCGGCTCCGACCCAGGTAGAAGCCGATCCCGAACTTCCCCGCCTCGAAGAGCACAGCGGTCAGGATCGCGCCGGCCCAGACATCCCGGAACCGGATCTCGGCGTCGGGCAGGTAGCGGAAGATCCCGGCGAAGAGCGCGGTGGTGACCCCGAGGGAGACGACGTGATTGATGACGAGCAGGAGCGCCTCGGAGAGACCCGGCACGAAGCGCGACACCGCGCTCCCCAGGGCGGCGAGGAGCGCGCTCACCACGAGCGAGACGAGGAGCAGGAAGGCGAGCCCCATGACCATGCCGAGCGACACCAGCCGCTTGACGACGAAGTTCCGGATCCCGCCCTGCCTCGGATCGGGCTTCACCTCCCAGGCGCGGTTGAGCGCCGACTGCAGCTGCAGGAAGGCGCCACCGGCCCCGAACAGGAGCGCGGCGATCCCGAGAACGGTCGTCAGCCCCCGCCCCTCGGGCCGCCGCGCGTGCGTGAGGATCGATTCGATCGCCTGCCCCGCCGACGGGCCGATCAGCCCCTGCAGCTGTCCCTGCAGGGCCCGCTGCACCTCGGCGGGGTCCGCGACGACGCCGGCGACGAGCACGATCAGGACGAGGAGCGGCGGAAGGGAAAAGACGGTGTAGTAGGAAAGCGCGGCCGCCTGCGTGGTGCAGCCGTCCTCCGAGAAATCGGAGAAGGCGGCCTTGAGCAGGGAGAAGAATCCGGTGCGCGACATGCAGCGACGATGGCACCGGGTGCCGGGCCCGGCTGTGCGCTGGCGCACCGCACGGCTCAGCGCTTTACGGCATCCAGCACCCAGACGTCGCTCTGGCGGTCCTCGACGGGGAAGTAGAACCGGTCCCGGCCGAGCGCCCACTGCTGCCGGTAGGATGGGCGCTGCGGATCGTCGAACCGGACCAGGAGGCGGGGGGCTCCCCCTGTCGCCGGCACCGACCAGATCGACGCGTTGCCGGCATCGTCGTGGCTCTTGAAGTAGAGCGTCTTGCCGTCCGGCCCCCAGTAGACCTGCTGGACCAGCGGCATGCCTGGCCTGGCCGCGTCGAGCACGACCGTGGGCGACCCCGAATCCACCGGCATGGTGAGAAGCGAGCCGCCCAGAAAGGCGCTGGCAAAGGCGAAGAGACGCCCGTCCGGCGACCAATCGACCCACGCGCCGGTCGGCGAGCGCATGACCGGCGACCCCCAGCTGCCGTCGGGCTTGCGGCGCACGATCCAGATCGAGCGGTCTTCGCCACCCTCGCTGAACTCGAGAGCCGTCCCGTCGGGCGACCAGACAGGAATGCGCTCCTGCGTCAACGCGAAGGTCACGCGCTGAAGGGGCCGGCCGTCGAGCGGCTGGACATAGATGTCGCGCGACCCCGCCCGCCATGAGTGGAACGCCACCTCGCGGTCGTCGGGGGAGAGATCGCCGCAGAAGTCGTCGGCCGGGTCGGTGGTGAGGCGCTCGGGCTCGCCGCTGCCGCCGATGGCCAGGCGGTAGATGTCGGAGTTGCCCGACAGGCTCGACTCGTAGACCAGCCACTTGCCGTCGCGCGACACGTGCAGGTTCTCGATCACCTGGCTCCCGGTGGTGACCGGTGTGGCCGTGCTGGCGGAGATGGTGCCCTCCGAGGGGATCGGCACCGACCAGATGTTGGCACGCGCGGTGTACACGCCGTAGGCAAAGCGCGAGCCGTCGGCCGCGATCGAGATCGACTGCGCGCCGAGCCCGGTGGTCAGCCGGACCGGGCCGCCGGAGGCGTGGCCGCTGTGCGCGATGCGCTGCGCGTAGATGTCGCCGCGGCCGCGACGGTTGGAGACGTAGTAGAGCCAGCGTCCGTCCGGGGACCAGACCGGGCTTTCGTTGATGGATGTGCTGTCGGTCACGAGGGAAACGGCGCCGTCCTCGATGCGCGTCACCACGATCCGGGTAGGCGACAGGTTGCCGAACTGCACACTCACCGTGAGATACCGCGCATTCCCGGAGGCACACGCGATCAGCGCCCCGTCCGGCGACCAGCTGCAGAGCGCGGCCTCCGGAATCCGCGCAAGCGGGCGCGTGGTCCCCGACGGCGTCCGGAGGTAGAGCGAATCGAGCACCGCGTATGCGATGGTCTGGCCGTCGGGACCCCACGCGGCGGACGTGACCGCCGCCCGCGCCGGCGCCGGGATCTCCTGACGCACCGCGCCGCCCGCCGCCGCCACGCTGAAGACGGCGTTGTGGGCGAGATAGAGGATCCGGGTGCCGTCCCGCGACCACTGCGGATTCGACTCCGATGCCGCGGAGTCGTCCGTGAGCATGGTGGCCCGGCCACCCACCACCTGCCGGACGAACAGCCGCGTCTTCACCGAAGTCCCCGCCGCATACGCGACGGCGCGGCCGTCAGGGGAGATCGCCGGCTGCACCTCGAGCCCCGGCTCCGAGGTCACCTGCACCGATTGATCGAACTCCACCGGCGCGGCGCCGCGCCTGGCGCTCAGGACCCCCGCGAGGAATCCGACCAGCGCGCAGGCCACCGCCACACCCGCCGCGGCGAAGCCCACCGCCCGCCGACGCCCCCGCCGGCGCCGCGAGCGGGCCTGCCCGGCGCCGGTCCGCGTCCCGCCCGGCGTCGCGAGGGCCGCCGCGAACTCCGCCCCGCTCGCGTAGCGGTCCGCCGGCAGCTTCTCGAGCGCGGTCAGCACCGCGTCGTCGACGTTCGGCGGCACCGTCCGCCGCTGGCCCGTGAGCGGCCGCGGCTCGTCGGTCATCACCTTGGCGACGATCGCCTGCGCGGTGGGCCCGCTGAACGGCGGCTCGCCGGCGAGCATCTCGTAGGTCACCGCGCCCAGGGCGTAGATGTCGCTCCGCGCGGTGATCTCGCGCTCGCCCATCGCCTGCTCGGGACTCATGTACTGCGGCGTGCCGACGCTCATCCCCGTTTCCGTCATGCGCTCGCTGCCCGCCTTGCTCGCGGCGAGCGCGATCCCGAAGTCGGCGACGAGCGCCGTGCCGTCCTGCAGCAGGATATTCTCGGGCTTGATGTCGCGGTGGATCACCCCGTGCCGGTGCGCGTAGTCGAGTGCGCTCGCCACCTCCGTGGCGATCCGGACACCGTCGGGAATGGGGAGCTGCTTCTCGCGCCGGAGCCGGTCGCGGAGCGACTCGCCGGCGACGAACGGCATCACGTAGAAGAGGAACCCGCCCGCCGAGCCGGAGTCGAAGAGCGGCAGGATGTGCGGATGCTGGAGATTTGCGGTCGTCCGGATCTCGGCGAGGAAGCGATCGGCGCCGATCACGGCGGCGAGCTCGGGCCGGAGCACCTTTACCGCCACGCGGCGCCCGTGGCGGAGGTCCTCCGCCAGATACACCGTCGCCATCCCGCCGGCGCCCAGCTCCCGCTCCACGCGGTAGCGGTCGGCCAGCGCGGCGGCCAGCAGCTCGGGCATCGAGATGCGTGTCGAATCCACTGGTGTCACCTCGGGCGAAGGACGGTCCGGCTACTCCTGCGCGAGTCGGCCGAGCAGCGACGGCAGGCCGGTGATCACCCGGAGCGCGGGCGCCTGCCGCTCCGGGCTGTTGAGCATCACGAGCAGCCGCCCGTCGGGGCTCATCGAGTGGGTCCAGGCGAACGTCTCGAGGAACGGGCCCTCAGCGAGGACGGCGGGTCGGCCGGCATGGAAGCCACCCGACGTGGTGACGGGCACGCGGTAGTAGCGGGGCCCGTTGCGGTAGATGATCGCGTCGCCCTTCGGCGTCCAGAGCGGCATCTCCCCGCGCTCGGCGACCGCATGGATGGCGCCGGTGGCCGGGACCGGCGACACCCCGACGCCGTTGACGCCGCCCCACGCGAGCCAGCGGCCGTCGGGCGAAAATGTCGCGGCGAATCCGCGCGCGGGCACTCGAGCGCTGGTCGTGTCGCCCACCAGCGGGCGGATGTAGATGTCACCGTTCCGCCAGTCCGAATAGACGAACGACCGCCCGTCGGGTGCGGAGTTCAGGTACGACGCGCCCGGCAGCTGCATGTCGGTGTACTTCCCGCTCTCGAGCGAGAGCGTCCGGACGCCGTAGAACAGGAACTGCACCGGGTCCCACATCCCGATCATGAGATCGCCGGAGGGCAGCCAGGTGGCCGGGTAGGTTCGATAGTTGCCCGCCACCTCGACCACCTGGCGAACCCCCGAGGCGAGATCGAAGAGCACCACCTGCCATCCGCCGACGGGCTTCCGCATCTGCAGCGCGAGGCGCCCGCCGTCGGGCGAGATGCGCGCCTGCGTGTAGGGTCCCCGCGGAATGGGGAGGGTGTCCAGGCCGCCGTCGGTGCGGAGAAAGGCGAGCGTGACGTAGAGCTGGTTCTGCCCCGGCACATACGCGAGCGTGCCCTCGCGCGACACGGCCAGCTCGGAGTAACCGAACCCGGCTTCCATCCGCATCCCCTCGAGCACGCCGACGGGATCGCCCTTCACCTGCCGGCGCTCGAGGTCGAACGGCATCGCGGTCAGCAGGCCGTCACCCGAGCCGTAGACGATGTACTCCCCGGTGACCCAGCGCGGGCTCGTGCCGAAGAGGAGGTCGTCCTGCCGCACCGAATCCAGCGCCAGCACCCCGCGGCGGGTGATCGCGAGCTCCTTCCCGTCCGCGAGCGACAGGAGCCCGAGCTGCCCGGAGCCCAGCTGGCCCAGCGCCCACTCACCACCCGGGAGGACGTCCGGGGTACCGAACTGGGTCGAGAGATGCAGCGTCGTGTCCCGCTGCCCGCCGGCGACGCCGACCGAATGGAGATCGAACCCCTGGCGCTCGAAGACGACGATGCGCTCGTTCGACGCCCACGCGGCGCCACTGATATGGTCCACCTGCGCGAGCGTCACCGGAGGTCCGCCCCTGGCCGGCACCTTCCGCAGCAGGTTGCCCGCAAAGAAGCCGATCCAGGCGCCGTCGGGCGAAAAGAACGGATGATAGGCTCCGTCGGTCCCCGGCAGCGTCACCACCGAGTCGCTCTCGAGGGAGCGCACCGCCAGCAGCGTCGTGCTCCCGCTCGGTGCCACGTAGGCCAGCCGGTCGCCGTCAGGCGACAGCGCGATGGCGGTCTGCCAGCCCGACGTCGCGCTGGGTCCCCTGAGGGCCACGGGCGCGGCAGCCGGCAGCTCCACGCTCCAGCGGCGCGCCGGTACCGGAGCGGCAGCGCGCGACGGGCGGAACAGCAGCCCGCCGAGGAGTCCGAGCGCGGCGCCGGCGCCGCCGCCCGCCGCGAGCGCGAGCGGGCTCCGCCGCCGCTGAGCCGTCCGGCGACCCGTCATCGGGGAGGTGCCGGTGAGCGCCGCGCTGAAGGCTGCCGCGCTCGGGAAGCGGTCCGCCGGCACCTTTTCGAGGGCCGTCTGGACGACCGCATCGAGGTGCTCCGGCACCGAGCGTCGCACGGCTGTGAGCGGGCGCGGCTGCTCGCTCACCACGCGCGCGATGATCGCCTGCACCGTCGGTCCCGTGAACGGCGGCTCGCCGGCGATCATCTCGTAGGTCACGGCGCCGAGGGCGTAGACGTCGGCACGCCGGTCCACGTTCCGCTCGCCGGCGGCCTGCTCGGGCGCCATGTAGTGCGGCGTGCCGAGGCTGAGGCCGGTCTCGGTCATGCGGGTGCCCGCCGCTTCCACCACGGCGAGCGCGATACCGAAGTCGGCCACCAGCGCGTGCCCGTTGTGAAGGAGGATGTTCTCCGGCTTCACGTCGCGATGCACCACGCCGCGCGCGTGCGCGTAGTCGAGGGCGTCCGCCGCCTCCGACGAGATCCGGACCGCGTCGACGACGGCGAGCTGCCGTTCGCGCGTGAGGCGATGGCGCAGCGTCTCGCCCTCGATGTAGGGCATCACGTAATACAGGAGGCCATCGGCCTCGCCCGAGTCGAAGAGGGGAAGAATGTGCGGGTGCTGGAGGCCGGCCGTGACCTCGATTTCCTTGAGGAACCGCTCGGGGCCCAGCACGGCGGAGAGCTCCGGCCGGAGGACCTTGATGGCGACGGACCGGTTGTGGCGGAGGTCGTGGCCGAGGTACACCGTGGCCATGCCGCCGGCGCCGAGCTCACGCTCGAGGCGATAGCGGCCGGAGACGGCGGCGGCCAGCCCGGCGAGACGCTCGCTTGTCATGCTCCGGCCCTGTCGCTCACGCGCTAGGTGGGCGAGCCCGCCGCCGCCAGCGCCTGCCGCAGCTTCGCCACTCCTTCGTCCGCCTCCGCCACCGACAACGCGAGCGAAGGCCGGAACCGGATGGCCGACGCGCCGGAGGCGAGTCCGATCAGGCCGTGCTCGAGGCACGCCGCGAGGGTGCGGTCGCGCATCGCCTTGTCGGGGAGATCGAACGCGATGAAGAGACCCCGCCCTCGAACGTTCGACACCGTTCCCGGAAACTCCGCCGCCATCGCGTCCAGGCCCGACAGCAGGTGCGCACCGACCGTTCGCGCGTTCGCGACGAGGTCCTCCTCGTCGATGATCTCGAGGTAGCGGGCGCAGCGGACCATGTCCACGAGGGTCCCGCCCCAGGTGGAATTGATGCGGGACGAGACCCGGAAGACGTTGTCCACGTCGTCGATCCGGTGCGTGGCCGCGAAGCCGCAGACCTGTGTCTTCTTGCCGAACGCGAAGAGGTCGGGCTCGACGCCCGTCGCCTGCCAGGCCCACATCGAGCCGGTGAGGCCGACGCCGGTCTGCACTTCGTCGAAGATGAGCAGGAACTCGAGCTCGTCGGCCAGGCTCCGGAGTCGACGGAAGAATTCGGGGCGGAAGTGGTTGTCGCCGCCTTCGCCCTGGATCGGCTCGATGATGAGGGCCGCGATGTCGCCCGGGAACGCGGTGCACGCCGAGCGGATCTCCTGCTCCACCGCGGCCTCGGCGCGCTCCACCTCGCGCAGCACGTCGGGGCTGACGGGGAAGCGGAGCGCCGGGCAGGTGAGTCGCGGCCACCTGAACATGGGGTAGTACTGCGTCTTGCGCGGATCGGCCGTGTTGGTGAGCGACAGCGTGTAGCCCGACCGCCCGTGGAAGGCGTTCCGGAAGTGCAGCACCTGGCTCCCGCCGGTGGCGCCGAGCCCTCGGGCCATGTTCTTCCGGACCTTCCAGTCGAAGGCGGTCTTGAGCGTGTTCTCGACCGCGAGCGCGCCGCCCTCGATGAAGAAGAGGTGGTCGGCGTGGCTCGCCGGGATGGCGAGCCGCGAGAAGGTCTCGACGAACTCC
>JAICUF010000098.1 GCA_025935995.1 Gemmatimonadales bacterium | reverse complement strand
GGTGTGCATCTCTCCGCCTCGGCGGCGAGGTGGCGGTGGGATCCGGAGCAGGCCAAGCCGGTCGCCGCATAGCGCCGGGTATCGGGGGGCCCCCGGAGAGCGCCGAGCAACCATCGGCCGGGCCGGGCTGTCCAACTCCATGTTCGTCCCGGCCGGTCCATCCACGCTTCGGAGGCATCATGCGCGCAGGAGCCCTCATTCGCCACGCGACAGCGCTCGCGGCCCTGTCCGCCCTTGGCACCGGCGCGCTTGCCGCGCAGCAGGACGACGCGGACTGGAAGGCGGATTGCCAGCAGCGGGACCACTTCGGGGACAATCGCGAGGGCTACTGCGAGGTGCGGGTGTCGGGCTTTGCGGCGTGGGGCGGCAGGATCACGGTCGATCCGGGCCGGAACAACGGCGTCGAGTTCATCGGCTGGGACCGGGACAGCGTCTCCGTCCACGCGCGCATCCAGGCCGGCGCCGGATCGGCCGACGACGCGCGGGCCCTCGCGGGCCGGGTGCAGATCGTGAGCGCGCCGTCGGGGATTCTGGCGCAGGGACCGGACAACCGCCGGCGCGAGTCCTGGTCGGTGAACTTCGTGGTGTACGTGCCCCGCCGGAGCGATCTCGCAGCTCACACCGAGAATGGCCCGCTCGGCGTCACCGGGGTGACCGGGCGGATGGAGCTGCAGACGGTCAACGGCCCGCTCGGGCTCACCGATGTCGGCGGCGACGTGCGTGCCCGTGCGGAGAATGGGCCGCTGGAGGTGGCGCTGGGTGGGCACCGCTGGGATGGCCAGGGACTCGACGCGGAAACGGTGAACGGCCCGCTCGCGCTCTCGATCCCGTCCGACTATTCCGCGCGGCTCGAGACCGGCACGGTGAACGGCCCGATGAGCGTGGACTTTCCGATCACCATGACCGTGCAGGGACGGCTGACACGGCGGCTCTCCACCGTGCTCGGCTCCGGCGGGCCGACGGTGCGGGCGGTGACCACCAACGGCCCGGTGGAGATCAGCCGGCGGTAGCGGAGCAGCCGAAGCGCGCTACCTCGCGTGCTTCCGAAACCTGATATCGAACACCGGCCCCCACGTCGCCCCGCCATCGCGGGACCTCGTGGCACGCTCCCGCACCTCCGCCCCCTCCTGCCACCAGACCCCGCGGAGCAGCGAGACCCGCCCGTCGTCGCCCCGCTCCCGCGCGGTGAGCACCATCCGGCCGGCCTCGAGCCCGCCCTCGAGCAGCAGAAGCTGCCCCCGGTTGGTGACCCACGACTGGTGCCAGACCCGCCGGGACGCGTCGTACGCGCTGAAGCTCTCGCCGCTGAGGCCGTCGCGCT
Organism: Gemmatimonadales bacterium; assembly: GCA_025935995.1. Lineage (GTDB taxonomy): Bacteria > Gemmatimonadota > Gemmatimonadetes > Gemmatimonadales > GWC2-71-9 > JAICUF01. Next base: position 8,466 of record JAICUF010000098.1, on the reverse strand, counting down.
GCTCGTAGACTTCCCGGAGCGCGCAGCCCCCGAGCATCGGCGTCACGTGGTTCCGAGCGATCAGCGTGTCCCCGCCGGCGGCGTCGTACGCGTCCCACTCACCCGAGAAGAAGTCGAACTGGCGGTATTCGGGCGCCGCGCAGGGCGCGCTGCCGGCTGCTTCCCCCGCCTTCCCGGCCGCCGAGGCCCCCGTGACTGCCGCGAGGGCGAGGAACAGCACGAGACCAGCCGCTGACCGGCGCACAATCATCATCGTCCTCCCCCGGAGGCCGCCGCCGCAAAGCTCCGCACCACCTCCCCGGCGGGAACCAGCCGGTCGATCCCCGCCACGCTCTTCCCCGCCTGCCAGTACTCGTGCTCCCCCGACGTATCGAGCGACGCACGCTTGAGCTGCCGAAGCGAGCGCACCGCGTAGTACGCCCGCATCCAGTGCTTGGTGCGACGCCAGCGGAGCAGCCGCCGCGCGAGCGGCCCGGCGCGAAGTCCCATGTGCTCGATGTAGGGCGTGCGGATCACCGCCACCGGCACGCCGGTGATCCGCTCCGTGAGCACGATGTCGTCCTCATCGGACTCGAGAATGGCGTCCTTGTACGCCTCGCTCGCGCGGCACTCGGGCGTCGCGATGAACCGGGTGCCGAGCTGCGCGCCGGCGTAGCCCATCCCGAGCGCGGCCGCGAACTCCTCCGGCCTCCCGATGCCGCCGGCGCAGAGCACCGGCAGGCCGAGGTCGCCCACCTCGGCGAGCAGTGCCTCGGGATCGCGTGGGCCGGGATGGCCGCCCGCCCGCCGGTTGACCCCCACCAGTCCGTCCACTCCCGCGTCGCGGCCCTTGAGTGCCCACTTCCGCTCGGTCACGTCGTGATACACGAGGCCCCCGAGCGGGTGGACGCGGTCCACGATCCAGCGGGGGTTGCCGAGCGAGGTGACGAAGAAACGGACCCCCTCCTCCAGCGCCACCTCCACCCACTGCGACATCCGCTCCCGGTAGTAGCGTGACGATCCCTCGATCAGTGCGTTCATGCCGATCGGTTTCGCCGTGAGGCGGCGGATCAGCCGGAGTCCCTCGCGGAACTCGTGCCCGTGGACGTACGTGAGCGAGACCGGCTGCACCACGCCGATCCCGCCCGCCTCCGACACCGCGGCCACCAGCTCGGGGTTGCTGCAGGGGTACATGGCCCCGCAGACGAGCGGCACTTCGATGCCGAGCGCGCGGCTGAAGGGAGTGTCGAGCAGGCCGCTCACACCGGCGCGAGCCGCCAGCGCACCTGCACCCGCGCGACGATCTCGGCATCGCCATTCCGGATCACCGCTTCCACGGGATGCTCCATCGGCGCCGTCACCACCGGAATCGCCGCCGTGCACTCGGCCACGAGCGTGCCGCGTGCCTTCTTCAGGAAATCGGTCGAGAGGCCGACGACGATGCCGCGCACCGCAGGCGGCAGGCCCACCAGCATGGCGAGCCCGCTCGTGACTTCGCCCAGGTTGACGAGCGCGATGGCGTGGATGGAATTCAGGTGGTTCCGGACGGCGCGCCGGTCGCGGAGCTCGACGCGCGCGTAGCCCGGGGAGAGCTCGAGGACCTTCGCGCCGATGGTTCCGGTGTAGGGTGCGGTGCGCGCGAGCAGGCGGCTGAAGGCCCAGCGGCCGCCCGGCAGCGGCGCGAGCCGCCCCCAGAGCCGGAGCAGGCGCGCGCCCGGGGCCGCGGCGCTCATCGCGCGAGGAGGAGGTCGGTGAGCCGCCCGGTGACGGTGGACCGGTTGCTGAACACGCGGCCCACCAGCTCGAAGCGGGTGCGCGCGTCCTGCCAGACGGTGTACTGGCTCCCGTCGTCGTCGGTGCGGGTGCGGCTCGGGTCGCCCAGGCGGCCGCGCGTGTGGGCGACCTCATCGGCGTAGCGCCGGGTGTCGCCGTAGGTGATGTCGATCACCGTGATGCGGCGGTCGGGGGTGAGGTGCAGCGTGAGCGCCTGGATCCCGGTCGCGGCATCGGGCAGGAGCTGGTAGAGCGAGTCGGCCAGCCGGTTGGCCCGGCTGCTGTCGGCGAAGTACTGGCCGAGCTCGATCCGGCCGAAGGGGGACGCGTCCACGAACCGGTCGATCGCCGCCGTTCCGCTCACCCCGACCGGCCGCGCCGTGTGCACGCTGCATCCGGCGAGGGCGAGTGCGACGAGCAGCACCCTCATCGGCCCACGCGCTCGAAGTCGATGAAGCCTCGGGCGGGATCGGTCGAGAGCAGCTTCACCGTGGTGCGGTCCCCCACGTCGAGCCCCTCCTCGTTCCTGACGACCCGGCCCTCGACCGGCGGCTGGAGGAGGCGGACGTAGACGCCGTGCGCCGTGTCGCCGGTGACGATCGCGTCGTAGCGCTCGCCGACGTGGGCCGCGAGCATCGCCGCGGCGGCCATCTTCCGGAGGAGGCGCTCCACCTTCTGGGAGTCGTTCTCCTTCGCGGTGCAGTGCGCCGCGATCACCTCCAGCTCCCCGACGCTGTACGGCGCGGGCGCTCCCGCGAGCACGGCCTTCACGATCCGCTGCGTGACGAGATCGGCGTAGCGGCGGTTGGGGGCGGTCGAGTGGGTGTAGTCCTCGACGGCCAGGCCGAAATGGCCCGGCGGCGCCTCGCCCGGCCGATCCACCACGTACTCGCCGGGACCCAGGAGCTTCACCACGGCGAGCGAGAGATCGGGAAAGCGGATGGGGTCGGCCGCGCGGCGGGCCGTCAGGAATTCCGCCAGCGCCCGCGCGTCCGGCGTCGCCGGCAGCTTCGCGCCGAGTCCCGCGGCGAGCTCGACGATCCGGTCCCAGCGGCGCGGCGTCCGCACCACCCGCCGGAGCGACGGGACCTGCGCCCGCTCGAGGAAGCCGGCGATCGTGGTGTTGGCCGCGATCATGAAGTCCTCGATCAGCTCGCGCGCGCGGGTCTTCTTCGTGAGGTCGAGGTCCACCACTTCGCCGTCCTTCATCACGGGGCGCGCCTCGATCGTCTCGAGCTCGAGCGCCCCGGCCTTGTAGCGCACCAGCCGGAGCCGCCCCGCGGCCTCGTCCTGCATCCTGACCTGCTCGGCCAGCGCCGGCTTCGTGGCGAGCCGGCCCGGCGCCGGCCCCTCCTCCTCGAGCCACATCCCCACGCCGTTGTAGGCGAGCTGCGCGTGGTTGCAGACGCGGCTCCAGGCCACCGACGGGTCGCGCACCGAGCCGTCCGCGGCCACGGTGAACTCGACCACCATCGCCACGCGGTCGGCGTCCTCGTTCAGGGAGGTGCGGTCGGTCGAGAGCTGCTCGGGCAGCATCGGGAAGGTGACGACGCCGGTGTACACCGAGGTCGTGTTCGCCCCCGCGAAGCGGTCGAGGGCCGAGCCCTTCGGCACCAGCGCGTCCACGTCGGCGACGGCGACACGGACGCGAATGCCGCCGTCTCCCACGCGCTCGGAGGCCTCGAGCTGGTCGAGGTCTCGCGAGTCGTCGTTGTCTATGGAGGTCCAGGGGAGGTCCCGGAGATCCCGGGCGCCGGGAGGAGCCGGCTGGTGGTCGGGGGCGGCAGCGAGCTCGCGGGCGGCGTCGGCCGGAAGCTCCGGCACGAAGCCGCTGTCGAGCATGGCCTGCCGGGCGGCGGCACGAAGGTCGAGACGACCCATCACCGCCGCCTCAGCCGTTCAGCCGGCCATCCCACCGCCCATGCCGCTCCCGCTCATCCCGCCGCCCATCCCCTCGTTGCCGAGCAGGGTGCGCCACGAGGTCTCCCGGCCGATCCGCCCGCCCTTGGGCGTCACCTTGATTCCCTCGGGAGACATGATGATGGTGTAGGACTTCCCGTCGATCTCGAGCTCCCGCTTGATCGCCTTGTCGAGCTTCGTTGCCATGGATCCCTCCACAGGATGTTCGTCAGGCTTCCGCCCCCGACCGCAGGGTTTCGGAACGATACACCGGGTCCGGGCGCGGCCAAAGCCTACGGACGACGCGAGGTGCCGAGGCGCGCGCGGCGGATCCGGGTGAGACCGAGCAGCACCACCACGACGGTCGCGGCGGTCCACCCCGCCGTGAAGGCGAGCCGGGTCGCTGGCGCCGCCCGCGCGAGACCGGCCATGAAATAGACCGCCAGCGCCGCCGCGTCCACCGCGAGCACGAGCGCCACCAGCGTGGCGGCGTGCCGCCGGACCGGCGTCAGAACTCGCGCTTTCTCATGTCGCTGAAGAAGTCCCTGAGCTCCGGATCTTCGTCCGGCTTCTGCTTCAGCGTGTCGTCGTACTTCTTGGCCCGCTCCTCGCGCGGCTTCACGACCTTCGCCGCATTCTTCTCCGCCAGCTTCGCGAGGCGCTGCTCCTCCCGCTTGTTCATGCCGGTCTCCCCGGGTCCGGTGTCGGGCTGAATGTTGGCGACGGAGGCGGCGCGGGGCAACGTGTGAGCGTCGTTACATCCCCGCCGCGGCCCGCGCGCTAATGATCGGGCGATGACAACGAAAATCCGACCGGGAGGAGCCATGACGAAGACGGGACGGCTGTTCGGCGGGATCATGCTGGCAGCGGCGGTGGGCGGGATCAGCGTGGCGGCCATGCGGCGCGTGCGGGCCAACAGCGAGCGGCTGGCGACCCTCCGCCGGCGGGCCGACGCCGCGGCGCGACGCGACCGCGAAGCGGCGGAAGCCGACGCCGACGAGCTGCTCGCCGCCTGGTGAGCCGGCGGTAGCGCTCAGTCCGCGGGGCGGCCTCCGCGGATCACCCCTTCGGCGCGGCGACCGCCGCCCAGGCTCGCCGCGGCCACCGTCCGCACCTCCTCCGCGGTGACGGCGCGGAAGGCGGCGGCGGGATCGTCGGTCTCCTCGAGACCCTCGCCGAGCAGCCACGCGTCCAGGATCTCCCCCGCCACGGCCGCTCCGCTCTGGCGCTCCACCTCGCTCTGGCCGGCCAGATACTCGATCGCCTGCGCCAGCTCCCCTTCGCTCACACGCTCGGCGGCAAAGATCTCGAGCTCCGTCAGCATCGCGGCGCGCGCCTCCTCCTCGCGCTCCGGGGCGGTCGCGATGTAGGTGACGAGCGCGCCGGCGCGCGCCCGCTGCCAGGCGGAGGCGAGGACGGTGTAGGCCAGCGAGCGCTGCTCGCGGAGGGCGTCGAAGAGCCGCCCGCCCAGGCCGCTCGCGACGGCGGCCCACACCTCGGCGGCGTATCGCGCGGGATCGCGCCGCGCGGGGCCGGGAAACGCCATCGCGAACGCCGTCTGCGCGCGGTCGCGGGTCACGGCGCGCTCCGCCGTCGCGCCCGGCGGCACGATCCAGTCGAGCGGCGCCGCGCGCGGCGGCGCCGCGCGCAACGGCAGATCGTGGAACACGCCGGCCAGCGCATCGGCCGCGCGCGCGGGGTCGACGTCGCCCACGGCAATGACGGCGGACCGGAGGCCCGTGAGCGAGCGCTCGTGCCAGCGTCGGATATCCGCGAGCGTGATGGCACGAAGGGTGTGCGGGATCCCGCCGACGGGCACGCCGTAGCTCCGCTCCCCGAACGCCGCGCTGTAGGCGAGCTGAAAGGGATAGCGGAACATGTCGTCCGCCGCCTGCTCGGCCTCGTTGATGAGCGCCCGGCGCTCGGCTTCCACCGCGTGGGGATCGAAGCGCGGCTCGGTGAAGACGAGCCGCAGCAGCGCCGCTGCGTCCCCGAGCCGCTCCGCCAGGAGCGAGACGCCCAGACCGGCCGAGTCGGCCCCGGCCGCAGGCGCGAGGGTGCCGCCGAGCAGCTCGAAGGCAAAGGCGAGCGAAGCGCCGTCCGCGCCGACGGCGCCTCGCGCTGCCGACCGCACGGCGAGCGCGCCGAGTCCGGCGAGCTCCGGCGGATCCGGCTCGATCCGCGGGACGTAGATGCCGAGGGTGACGAGCGGGACACCGGGCTTCCTGCGGACGAGGATGTCGGCGCCGTCGAGCGCGGCAACCCGGACGCCGAAGCGGTCGGAAGCCGTGACGGTCCGCGACGGCCGGGCCGCGACCGGCGGCGGCGCCGGAACGTCGGGCGTAACGGCGCCCGGCGCGGCGAAGATCCCGGCGACGCGACCGGCGGCCAGATCGGTTCCGCGACCCTCGGGCAGGTAGACGACGGCGGACACCGCGCCCGGATCGAGCCAGCGCGCCGCGGCGGCGCGCACGGCGTCGGGCGTGACCGACGAGATCGCGGCGTACTCGCGATCGAGGAGCGCGACGTCGCCCAGCGCCTCGGCGGTGGCGAGGGCGGAGGCGCGGCCCTCCATCGGCTCGAGGCGCCGGGCCCAGCGGGCCCGCAGCAGCGATACCGCCCGCTCGAGGTCTTCCGCCGCCGGCCCATCGGCGCCGAGCCGGGCGACTTCAGCCGCGATCCCGGCCAGCGCCGCGTCCACCTGCTCCGGCTCGACCTCCGCCGCCACGGTGAACGTGCCGACCTCGGTGGGCGCGTAGCTGTGCGCGGCGATGGAGGTGACGGTCCCGCTGTCGCGGAGGCGCCGGTAGAGCCACGAGCCCCGGCCGGCCCCCAGTACCGCGGCGGCAACCTCGAGGGGGATCGCGTCGGGATCGAGCGGCGGCACGGTGCGCCACCCCACCACCAGCTCAGCCTGGGCCACGTCCCCCCGGAGGGTGCGGGCGCGCACGTCGCGGCGCTCCGGCTCCGCGGGGGAGCGGTCCACGGCGCCGTCGGCCGCGGGCCAGCCGCCGTACATCCGCCGGCCCAGCGCGAGCGCTTCCTCCTCGTCCACGTCTCCCACGATCGCGACGATCGTGCGGGCCGGCACGTAGCGCGAGGCGTAGTAGCCGGCCAGGTCGTCCCGCGTGAAGCCCGCGAGCTGCGCCTCGTGACCGATCCGCCAGCGGCGCATGCGGTGCGCATCGTACATGAGCTCGTGCAGCGTCTCATAGGCCACGGCGCCGGCCGTGTCGCGCTTGCGGCGGGCTTCCTGAATGATGACCTGCAGCTCGCGCGCGAGCTCGTCGGCGTCGAGGACGGAACGCTGGAGGGCGTCCGCCTGGATGTCGAGCGCGGCGGCGAGATTGCGGGCGGGGAGGACGACGTAGTACTCGGTGCGGTCGTAGCTGGTGCTGGCGTTCAGGTAACCGCCGGCGGCGCGGGTCTCGCGCGCGACCGCGCCGACGCCGCGCGTGGGCGTCCCCTTGAAGAACATGTGCTCGAGGACGTGCGAGATCCCCTGCCAGCGGTCGGGCTCGTCGAAGAAGCCCGCGCGGACGTGGGTGACGACGGCGACGGCGGGAGCCGACGAGTCGCGCTGGACCAGCAGGACGAGGCCGTTGGGGAGGACTTCCCGCCTGACCCCGGCCGTCCAGCGCGGCGGCGCCGCCGTCAGAGGATGATGCGCAGCACGCCCGCCTCGGCGCTGCCGCGGATGAATTCCTCGGCGCCCGTCACCGGGATGACGACGCCGGTCTCCGCCTGCCCCCGCCGCGCGAGACTCGCCATGTAGTCGGCCAGCGGCGCGCCGGCCCAGTCGCTCTCCGCCTCCTTCATCTGCAGGAGGATCTCCTCCCAGTTCCCGCGAAAGACGGTCCCGGCGAGGTTGGCCACCTGGTGGGTCTCGCTCTGCTGCCGCGGGCGCTGCTGCATCGCGTGCAGCTCGGTGAGGAGGACGCCGAAGAGCTCGAGCTGGTTGGGATCGCGCGCGCTGCCGTCGGGCTGCTGCGCCTCGACCTCCGCCAGCAGCATGTCCACCGGATCCGGCTCCCCGGCGACCTCGCCGAGCCGCGCGATCCAGGGCGCGAGCTCGGGGTCCTCGTCGGGGAGGCGGTAGATCGTCTTCTTGAGCTCGATGTGCCGCCAGATGGCGAGCTCGTCGAAGTGCTCATCGGGCTGGGTGCGCTCGAGGTGGTGCAGCGCCGCCTCGCTCTCGCCCTTGTCGTAGAGCAGGTTCGCGAGATAGATGCGCGCTTCGGCATACTGCGGGTCGATCTCGAGCGAGCGACGGAGCCAGTACAGGGCCGTGGCGTCGCTTCCCAGCCGGTGCGACGCGTAGCCCAGCGACGCCGCCGCATCGGCCGACTCGGGCTGGGCCTGCGCCGCGAGATCGAAGAAGCGGTGCGCCGCGGGGATCAGCCCTTCGCGGAAGAGCGCGCGGCCGATCTGCAGCATGAGCTCGTGGTCGTCGCCGAAGCCGAGCTGGAGGATGCGCTCGAAGGCGCGGATGGCGCCGGCGCGGTCGCCCAGCTTGAGGCGCGTCTCGCCGACGCCGGCGAGCCCGTCCTCGTGGTCGGGGTCGAGGGCGAGGGCGTCCTCGAAGCTGCGGCGGGCCCACGCGAAGTCCTCGCGCGCGAGGTACGCGTACGCCATGCCGACATGGAGCTCGATCGAGTGTGGATAGAGGGTGATGCCGTCCTTCAGGATGGCCAGCGCATCGTCATAGCGGCCTTCGTTGTAGAGTTGATGGGCTTGTTCATCGAAGTCGTCGGAGCTGAGAAATGCTTCCGACATCGGCAGGACCTCCGGTGGGGACAGCTCAAGGTACGAACG
>JAICUF010000129.1 GCA_025935995.1 Gemmatimonadales bacterium | reverse complement strand
TCGTCCTGCAGCGGGCGCAGGTCTCGCGCCTTCGCGCGGTCACCCAGTTCCAGCGCGACCGGGTGCGATCAATGGAAGTGAAGGCCGGCGCCGACGGCGTGGTGCAGGAGCTGCCGCTCGAGGTGGGCCAGTGGGCGCAGCCGGGCGCGACGCTCGCCAAGGTGGTGCAGCCGGGCCGGCTCAAGGCGGTGCTCCGCATTCCCGACACGCAGGCGAAGGACGTCGCCATCGGACAGCCGTCGGCGATCGACACGAGAAACGGGATCATCCCGGGGCACGTAGTCAGGATCGATCCCGCATCGCAGGGCGGCACGGTCACCGTGGACGTGGCCCTCGACGGGCCGCTGCCGCGCGGGGCGCGGCCCGACCTCAGCGTGGACGGCACCATCGAGATCGCGCACCTGAACGACGTCCTCTTCACCGGCCGGCCCGCCTACGGCCAGGCCAACAGCACCGCCGAGATCTTCCGGCTGACCGACGGCGGCAAGTACGCCGAGCGGGTGAAGGTGCAGCTCGGGCGCACCTCCGTGAACGCCGTCGAGATCCTGGGCGGCCTCAAGCCGGGGGATCGGGTCATCGTCTCCGACCTCTCCCGGTTCGACGCAGTGGATCGGATCCGAATCAACTAAGCCACGAGGAGCATTCCATGACGACCGCTGTCGCCGAGCCGCTCATCCGTCTCGAGGGGATCAAGAAGGTCTTCTACACCGACGAGGTCGAGACGCACGCGCTCTCCGACGTGCATCTCGAGATCCTCTCGGGCGAGTACATCGCCATCGCGGGCCCCTCCGGGTGCGGCAAGACGACGCTCCTCTCGATCCTGGGCCTCCTCGACTCGCCGAGCGACGGCACCTACCTCCTCGCGGACCAGCCGGTCGCGCGGCTCACGCCGTCGGAGCGGGCGCACGTGAGGAACCGGCAGATCGGCTTCATCTTCCAGGCCTTCAACCTCATCGGCGACCTCACCGTCTACGAGAACGTCGAGCTGCCGCTCACCTATCGCGGCATGGACGGCGAGGAGCGCAAGCGCCGGGTGAAGGCGGCGCTCGAGCGCGTGGGGATGTCGCACCGGATGAAGCACTATCCCTCGCAGCTGTCGGGCGGCCAGCAGCAGCGCGTCGCGGTCGCCCGCGCCGTCGCCGGCGATCCCGCCATTCTCCTGGCCGACGAGCCCACCGGCAACCTCGACTCGACCAACGGCGAGGCCGTCATGGAGCTGCTCCGCGAGCTGCACCGGGGTGGCGCCACCATCTGCATGGTGACCCACGACGCGCGCTACGCCGCGCATGCCGATCGCTCGATCCACCTGTTCGACGGACGGATCGTCGAGGAGAAGCGACTCAGTCCCGAGGCCCAGGCGGCGTTCAGCACGGTGTAAGGAGCGACTCGAGAATCGAAAGATGCCATGCTGAACAGGATTCGATACGCCAGCCGCTCCCTGCTGCGGAGCCCGGGATTCACCCTCGCCGCGGTCCTCTGTCTCGGGCTCGCGATCGGGGCCAACACCGCGATTTTCACGGTCCTCAACGCCGTGCTGCTCAAGCCGCTCGGCTACGCCGAGCCGACGCGGCTGGTGATGCTCTGGGAGCGCTTCGCCGAGCGACCGGAGGGCCACAACGTGGTCGCTCCCGCCGATTTCCTCGACTGGCGGGCGCAAACCCGCTCGTTCAATAGCATGGCGGCGCTGGCGGAAGGACATGAGACACTGACGGGGCTGGGCGAGGCGCAACAGGTGCCGGTGCAGGCGGTGACGGCGTCGTTCTTCCCGGTGCTCGGCGTGACCCCGTCGCTCGGGCGCACCTTCACGGCTGAAGAGGACACCCCCGCCGGACCCGCCCTGGTGGTCGTGAGCGACCGGTTCTGGCGCCGGCACCTGAGCGCCGATCCCCGCGCGATCGGGCAGTCGGTGACGCTCGGGGGCACGCCGTTTACTGTGATCGGCGTGATGCCGCCGGGCTTCCGCTTCGCGGGCCGGTCGACGGAGGAGGCGGAGCTCTGGACGCCGCTCAGCCTCGACCCGGCGCGCGACTACCGGGCAACCTCGGGGCGATACCTGCTCGCCGTGGGCCGCCTCCGGCCGGGCGTCACCGTCGAGCAGGCCGACGGAGAGCTTCGCGCGCTCGCCGCGCGGCTCGCCGACGAACACCCGGTCTTCAACGCCGGATGGACGACGACCCTGGTCCCGCTGCGCGAGCAGGTGGTGGGCGGCGCGCGCACGCCGCTCCTCGTGCTGGCGGGCGTCGTGGCGTTCGTGCTCCTCATCGCCTGCGCCAACGTGGCCAACCTGCAGCTGGCCCGCGGCGCGGTGCGCCGGCGGGAGCTGGCCGTCCGCACGGCGCTTGGCGCCGGCCGCGGGACACTGGTCCGCGACCTCCTGGCGGAGAGTCTGGTCCTCTCGATCGCCGGCGGGGCACTGGGCCTCCTGCTCGCGGTGTGGGGAACGGCCGCGCTCGTGGCACTGGCCCCGGCGGGGCTGCCGCGCCTCGAGGAGATCTCGGTGGACGGGCGGACCCTGGCTTTCACCACCGTGCTCTCGATCCTGACCGGCTTCATCTTCGGCCTCCTGCCCGCGCTGCACAGCTCGCGCGCCGACCTCAACGACGTGATCAAGGAGGGTGGGCGCGGCGTCTCGGGCGGCCGGCTCCGCAGCGGGCTGGTGGCGGCCCAGCTCGCGCTGTCGCTCGTGCTGCTGGTGGGCGCCGGGCTCCTCATCCGGAGCTTTCTCCGCCTCTCGCGCGAGGACCCGGGGTTCGACGCGAGCCATGTGCTGGCGGCGAAGGTGGACCTGCCCACGAACCGCTACAACACCGATCCGAGGCAGGCCGCGTTCTTCGAGGAGCTCCTCGCCCGCATCCGCCGGCTCCCCGGCGTCACCGCCGCCAGCGCGATCAACTGGCTGCCGTTCGGCGGTGGCGGATCCGCGTCCAGCTACTTCGTCGAGGGCCGGCCGGCGCCGGCGCCGGGACAGGAGCTGGGTGCCGACATCCGCGCCGTCGATCCCGACTACTTCCACACCCTCGGGATCCCGCTCCGCGCCGGGGAGCTGTTCACCAGCCGCGACGGGCCGCACATCCGGAAGGCGGTGGTGATCAACCAGGCGCTCGCGCACCAGGTCTTCCCCGGCGAGAACCCCATCGGCCGGCATGTCCTCATGCCGTGGGGCGACACGCTGAACGGCGAGATCGTGGCCGTGGTGGGCGATACCCGCGCCGCCGGCCTCGATTCGGTGGCGCGCCCGACGCTCTACTGGCCGATGGCGCAGTTCCCCTGGAGCTTCATGAGTCTCGTCATCCGCACGCGGGGGACGCCCGAAGCGCTCATCCGGCCGGTGACGTCGGAGCTGCACGCGCTGGATGCCGACGTGCCGCTGGCAAATCCGCGGCCGCTCGACTCCTTCCTCAGCCAGTCGGTCGCCTCACAGCGCTTCACCATGCTCCTGCTCGGCGCCTTCGCCGCCGTCGCGGTGGTGCTCGCCGCCATCGGCATCTCCGCGGTCGTGGCCAACGCCGTCGTGCGCCGCACCCGCGAGATCGGGGTGCGCATGGCACTTGGGGCGGAGCGGCGCGACGTGCTCCGCATGGTGCTGCGGCAGGGCATGCTGCTCGTCGTCATCGGGATCGGGGTCGGGCTCGCCGGCGCGCTCGCGCTCACGCGCGTGCTCCGGAATCTCCTGTACGGCGTGAGTCCTACCGACCTCGTTACCTTCGCCGGCGTGCCGCTCCTGCTCGCGGGGATCGCGCTCGTGGCCGCGTACCTGCCGGCACGGCGCGCGGCAGACGTCGATCCCATGGTCGCGCTGCGCACCGAATGATGCTGAGCCAGGATCTTCGCGACGCGGTGCGGACGCTGCGGCGGAGTCCTGGCTTCACCATCCTTGCCGTCGCCATGCTCGGCGCCGCCATCGGCGTCAATGCCGCGGCCTTCGGCCTCATCAACGCGCTGCTGTACCGGCCGCTGCCGGGCGTGGAGGCCCGCGACCGGCTGGTCGCGATCTATCCCGGTCGCACGACGGCCGACGGCATCCCGATCGTCGGGAATGCCGACTACGCAGACTTCGTGGCGTACCGCGAGGCACCGGCGGCACTCGAAGGCATTGCGGCCGCGGGGCGAACGCCCGTTGCGGTGTCGATCGACGACGAGGCGCGTCCGCTCGCCGCCGAGCTGGTCTCGGACAACTACTTCACGCTGCTCGGCACGCGTCCCGCGCGCGGCCGGTTCTTCGCGCCGGACGAGGCGCGTCCCGGGCAGCCGCCGGTCGCCGTCATCGCTCATGCGCTGGCCGAGCGCTGGGCGCGTGGCGGCCGTGATCTCATCGGCGCCACGATCTCGGTCAACGGGCATCCGGTGACGGTCATCGGCATCGCGCCGCCGGGCTTCACGGGCACGCGTGCCGCCGACCTCCTCGATCCGCGCGACGGTCCGCCGCAGATCTGGCTCCCCCTGGGCACGGCGGCAACCCTGCGGGGCGGCGATCCGCTGCGGGCCGTCGACGACGGCTGGCTGGGACTCGTCGGCCGCCTCGCGCCCGGGAGCTCGACCGCACGCGTCGAGGCCGGCCTTGCCATCGCCGCGCGGCGCCTCGCCGATCAGCACCCACGGGAGCGCGGCGGCGCCTTCGTCCGCGTCCGGCCGCTCGGGTTCGGGCCGGAGGAAACGCCGGCGATGCGACTCGCGATGATCGCGCTCTTCATGAGCGTGCCGGTCACGGTGCTGCTCGTCGCGTGCGCCAATCTCGCCAATCTGCTGCTGGCGCGGGCGTTCCGCCGGCGTCGCGAGGTCGCGGTCCGGCTGTCGCTCGGCGCCACACCGGGGCGGATCCGGAGCCTGCTGCTGGTCGAGAGCGCGCTGGTGGCGCTGCTCGCCGCCGCCGTCGGCATCGTGCTCGCGCTCTGGGCCGGCGACATCGCCCGCTGGTTCGGCCTCCTCATGCCGGGCCCGGTGCCGCTCGACTTCCGGGTGCTCGCCTTTGCGCTCGGCGCCGCCGCTGCGACCACGGCGGCGTTCGGCCTCGTGCCGGCCGTCCGCGCCTCCCGCGGAGACGTGAGCGCCGTGCTCAACGACGGTGGACTCGGCGGGACGCCGCGGTCGCGCCTCCGCTCGACGCTCGTGATCGCGCAGGTCGCGGCCTCGCTCGTGCTGCTCGTCCTGTGCGGGCTGGCGGTTCGATCGGTGGAGGCCGTGCATCGCACGGACTTCGGGATCCGCCGGCCCGGACTGGTCGTGGCCGAGCTGGGCACGGGCGCTCCGGGTCCTGCGCCGGCGGCCGCTCCGCGGTTCGAGCGTCGTCTGCTCGAGCGTGTGGCCGCAGACCCCGGGGTCACGGCAGCCGCGCTCGCCTCCTTCGCGCCGTTCGAGGGCGGGGCTGAGCTGCGCGCCTCGCGCCCCGGCGACGACGCGTCGCACGCGCAGTGGGTTTCCGCCGGCAACACCACGGAAGGGTTCTTCGCCGTCGCCGGGATGACGCTCGCACAGGGTCGTGACTTCATCACCGCCGACGCGAGCGGCGGCCGCGCCGCGATCGTGAACCAGCTGCTCGCGCGCCGGCTCTGGCCCGACGGCAATGCGCTCGGCCGGCTCATCCGGCTGCAGGCCGATTCGGCGACGTACTCCGCCGAGGTCGTAGGCGTCGTGGCCGATGCGCCCGCCCGCGTCGGGCAGCCGGTCGCTCCCACCGTGTACCTTCCGCTCCGGTCGGGCGACACGACCGGCCGCTTCCTGTGGGTCCGCGGCGGCGCGCACGACGTGGATGCGATCGCGGGCGCGGTACGCCGCGCGGTTCACGACCTCGACCCGGGCCGCTCGGTCGACGTCGCTCCGGTGGACCGGCTCCTCGCGGACCAGCTCCGGCCGCTCCGCATGCTGACGTCGGCCCTCGCCGCGGCCGGCGCGCTGGCGCTGATCCTCGCCGTCACGGGACTCTACGCCGTCCTCGCCTATCTCGTCGAGCTGCGGACGCGCGAGATCGGGGTCCGCGTTGCGCTGGGCGCGACGGCGCAGGGGATCCTGCGGCTGATCGTCGGCCAGGGGATGCGGCTGGTCGCCGGCGGACTCGCCGCGGGGGTCGCGCTCGCGCTGGGCGTGAGCGTGCTGCTCCGCGGACTCTTCCTCGGCGTGCCGGCCGGCGACCCCGGCACGTTCGC
>JAICUF010000071.1 GCA_025935995.1 Gemmatimonadales bacterium | reverse complement strand
TTGACGTAGACATCGATCGCCCGCCGCCAGTCCTCCTTCTGCTCATACTTCCGCGCCGTGTCCTTGAGCTTTTCGAGGTTCATTCGGCTCGGCGATGCGAAGGGGAAAGAGGCGATGGCGCTTGGGGTTACGGAAAGATAGAGGCCCCGCCGGACGCGAGCAAGGCGAGCTCAGAGCACCATCCAGCCGGCCGGATCGAACGCGCCCGCGGCGAGCGAGAGGGCGAGCCGCTCCAGATCCGGCCCGGGCGGGCGGTCGGCCGCGAGGGGCTCGATGCCGGACGCCCGCACCCTCCGGTGGAGCTCCGCCACCCCGCGGCCGGGGGTGAGCGGCCGCAGCAGGTCGATGGCCTGCGCCCCCGCCAGCAGCTCCGCCGCCACCACGCGTCCCGCGTTCTGGAGGATGCGCCGCGCCTTGTAGGCGGCGGCCATGCCCATCGGCACGAAGTCCTCCTGGTTCGCGTCGGTCGGAATGGACCCGATGCTCGCCGGCATCGCGAGCGAGCGCGATTCGGCGACGAGGGCCGCGGCGGTGATCTGCACCATCATGTAGCCCGATGAGAGGCCGGGATCGGCCGTGAGGAAGGCCGGAAGCCCCTGCGACAGATCGGGGTTCACCAGGCGCTCCACCCTCCGCTCGGCGATGGCCTGCAGCGTCGTGAGCGCGATGGCGAGCACGTCGAGCGCCTGCGCCACCGGCTGCCCATGGAAGTTGCCCCCGGAGAGGACGTCGCCGTTCTCGAAGACGAGCGGGTTGTCGGTGCTGGCGTTGAGCTCGACATCGGCCGTCGTCTCGGCAAAGGCGATCGCGTCGCCGACGGCGCCCAGCACCTGGGGGGCGCAGCGGAGGCTGTACGCGTCCTGGACCCGGGGATCGCCGTCACGATGGGACTCGCGGATCGCGCTGTCGGCCAGCAGGTCACGCATGAGCCGCGCGGCGCGTACCTGCCCCGCGTGCGGGCGCGCCGCGTGAATGCGCTCGTCGAGCGGCGTGGGGGTGCCGCGAAGTCCTTCGAGGCTCATCGCCGTCGCGGCCAGGGCGGTGCGCCAGAGGACGCCGGCGTCGTGGACCAGGAGCGCGAGGATGGCCGTCTGCGCCTGCGTGCCGTTGATGAAGGAGATTCCCTCCTTGGGCGCGAAGCGGAACGGCCGGAGGCCGGCCGCCTCGAGCGCCACGCCGGCCGCCACCCCGCGGGATCCGCCGAGCACCTCGCCTTCGCCCATGAGCACCATCGCGATGTGGCTGAGCGGCGCCAGGTCGCCGCTGGCCCCGACGCTTCCCTGCTCCGGCACGCGTGGCACGACGCCGGCGTTGAACAGGGCCGCGAGGGCCTCGACCAGGGCCGGCCGGACCCCGCTCGTCGGCCGCAGGAGCACGTTGGCCCGGAGCAGCATGACGGCGCGAACGACCGACGGCTCGAGCGGCGGCCCCACGCCCGCGGCATGGCTTCGAATGAGGTTGACCTGCAGCTGCTCGAGCCGGTCCGGAGCAATGCGCACATTGGCGAGCTTGCCGAAGCCGGTGTTGACGCCGTACACCGTCGCGCCGCTCTCGATCGCCCGATCGACGTGGCCCCGGGAGGTGCCGAGCGCGGCGAGCGCCGCCGGCGCCAGCACGAGCCGCGTGGCCGGGTCCCGCGCGGCGCGCACCACGTCGGCGATGCGGAGCGATTGGCCGTCCAGCACGAGGTCGGATGGGCTCATGGCTCCGCTCAGCGTCCCAGGGTGGTCTGATCGTAGTCGAACTTGAGCTGCGGCAGATCGGTCAGGAAAATCGAAAAATAGAACGCGACGTTGCCGTTGGCGTTCCGCACGAAATTGAAGGCCGCGCGCCACTCGTGCAGATCGCGCTCGAGGCGCACCACATGCGACTCGAAGCGCTTGTCCGTGATGTTGTACTGCGTCTGCCACGACACCGCCCAGAAGGGCGTCGGGGAAAACACGGTGGTGAGCCCCACGCTCTGCTGGCCCCGCTCGGTGGGCAGGGGGTTCTCGGGGTCGCGTGGCCGCTGCCGGGTGAGCGAATAGTTGACCATCGCGTTGAAGCCGCGCCCCTGGGTGGACAGGGGGATCTGGTCGGTATTGTAGAACTGCCCCGGGCTTCCCGGCCGGGAGAGCTGCGACGGCGCGTACGCCGGGATCCGGGCATCGTCCGGCTCGCCCGGCTCCCGCTCCCGTCGGCCCTGGAGGCCGAAGAACGAGCCGATCGATCGAAACGTCCTCGAGGAAAGCGAGAAGTTGGCGCTCGCCTGGGACAGGAAGGGCGAGAACGTGGCCGTATCGATGCCCGCCACTCCGCGCCAGAGATCGTGCGTGAGACTCACGCTGAAGCCCGGGAGCAGATCGCTCAGCAGCGAGTTGGTGATCGCCTGCGTGCGCCAGCCGGTGTGGCCCGGCTGCTTGGCCTGCTCGAAATCGTAGGTGAGCTGGCTGGTCGAGATGCTGAGGATCCGGTACTTCCGCGCATCGACACCCAGCGTATCTCCGCTCCGCGGCCGGGCCTTCCCCTCGAACGTCTGCGTGAGGAGGAGCGACAGGGTCTGGAGGGGCTCGCTCCGCGTGGGGATCACTCCGCCGGGCCGCGTGATCGCCGCGGCGAACTCCGGCGAGATGGTCGCGGCCGGCTGGTAGTTGAACAGGAGCTGCGGCGAGATGCTGTGCCGGATCGCCGCGAAGGGACCGAGCCCGCCGAAGCGCCGATAGAACGTCGGCGAGATCGAGAGGCTGAGCGAGGGCCGCTTTCCCTGGCGCACGAACTGCCCGCCGGTGTTCCGGTTCCGCACCGCGAACGGCGCGAGGGGCGTCGAGTTCTGGATCGCGACCGTGGGCTGGAGCTTCCAGGTGCCCCGGAAGAGGAGCGGCAGGTTGATGCCGGTGTCCCAGTCGACCGAGCTCGCAAACCCTCCGGCCACCGTCCGGCTCACCGTGAGCGAGTCGTTGGGGTCGGGAGTCGTCAGATCAGGCTCGCGAAAGGTGCCCGCCTGCCGGCCGGTCGAGTCGTTGTCGATCACCCGCAGACTGTTCCGCCAGGTAAAGGCGCCGATGCGGAGCGGCGTGTCGAAGTTGAGCGCCGACACCCGGCTGCTCAGGCTCTGCGAGACGCTGTCGAGCTGGCCGTCGGGCCGCGTGAAGAACAGCGTCGACGTGGCGAGCCCCCGGGCAAGATCGTTCGTCAGACTGAGCCCGGGCGACCAGGTCACGTTCCGCCCGAAATCGAGCGGCTTGGGCGAGATCGTCAGCGACGGCAGCTGCGTGGTCGAGCTGTTGTCGGAGAGATTCTGCCGCCGGTTCCCGCCCAGCGCGATCGATCCCCACCCGTAGCGCTTGGTGAGGTTGAGCGAGCTCGTGATCTGCTGCGTATTGAGCAGCGGGTCGAGCGCGTTCTGCGTGACGATCGTGGAGTTGCTGAGGTAGTTCACGTCGAAGTTGAGGCTCGTGCTCAGGCTGAAGGCCTGCTGATGGGTCCAGTGGACCGCGTTGGCCGAGCCGCCGCCGTTCTGCCACTGCCGGCTCAGGCTCAGCGAGCCGTTCATGAATCGGTTGAGGATCCGGTAGTTGAGCCCCGTCCCCGCCTGCAGGTAGCGCCCGGAGTACCAGTCCACCCGGAAGGTCGCGTCGGCGTAGTCGCTGATGGCCCAGTAGTAGCCGAGGTTGGTGAGCTGGCGGTTGTAGGTGCTCGAGGTGCGGACCAGATCGTTCAGGCCGAACTGCGGGGTGAGAATCCCGGAGTGGCGCCCGGGCCTGGTATCCTGGAAGATGAACGGCAGCCACAGCACGGGCACGTCGCGCACGTAGAGCACCACCGGCCGCGCGACGATCACGCTGTTCGAGACCCACTTCACCTCGCGCGCGGCGAAGTGATAGTGCGGCGTGGGCAGATCGCAGCTGGTGATTTCGCTCGACGCAGCGTAGAGCCGGGTCGAGCTCGAATCCGACGCGACGTTCCCGCGCAGGAACCAGACCGTTCCCTGCTCGTTGAAGTTGGTGAATGCCCCGCGGATCACGCCGCGATGGCGGCAGGTGTTGTAGCTGATTCCCTCCCCCAGCAGCACCTGATCCTTGTCGAACAGCCGCGGCTTGAGCGACGCCTCCACCGTGCAGTCATCCTCGCGGTACCCCACGCGGCCGGCCTCGAGCGTCACACCCTGCCGTTCCGTGAGGACGGAGCCCCGCAGCTCGACGCGGCGGTCGGTGGCGAACAACGCCGCCGAATCGCTCCGGAAATGGGTGGCGCTGTAGCCGGGCCGGTCGAGCAGGCCCCGCATGACCGAGTCCGGCTCGGGGAAGGTGAGCGTCGGCGCGCTCGGAATGCCGGCGCGGCGTGCCCGGGCCGTATCGATCGGACCGGTCGGCCGGCGGAGGGACTGGGACTGGCCGGCCGGCTGCTGAAAGATCGGATTCTGCGCCTCGGCCCGCACACCGCCCGCCAGCAGGAGCAGCACGACGCCGAGCGCGGAGGCGGCCGCCTGCCTGCGGCGCCGGCGGCTCACCAGCACGGCGCCGGCCACGCCGACCTCGTAGAGCACGAGGAGCGGCAGCGTCATCATGATCATCGACAGGACGTCGGTCCCCGGGGACAGAAACGCGCCGGCGACGCAGGCGAGGACCACCGCGTAGCGACGGAACCGGTTGAGCCATGCGGGCGTGACGATGCCGAGCCAGGCCAGGATGATCATCACCAGCGGCAGCTCGAACGAGATGCCGAGGGCCACGACGATCTGGACGATGAAGTCGAAGTAGGCGTCGTAGGTGATCATCGGCGCGATCGCCTCGGACTGGAAGCTGAAGAGCACCTCCAGCGTCTTCGGTACCACGAAGATCCACGCGAGCACGCCGCCGAGGATGAAGAGTCCCGCGCCGGCGAAGAGCGCGGGCACCAGCACCCGCTTCTCCCGGCCGTAGAGCGCGGGCGCCAGGAATGCCCATACCTGCCAGAAGACTACCGGCGACGCGAGGACGAGCCCGACGACGAGGCTCAGCTTGAAGACGATCATGACCGGCTCGGTCGGGCTCAGCACGGCCAGCCGGCCGCCGTTGGCGAGGTAGGGCGCGATCGGCGTCTTGAGGAGGGTGACGAGCTGGAAGTGCTGCACGATCCAGAAGCCCACGCCGACGCCGACGACGAGGGCCAGGAGCGACCAGATGATCCGCATGCGGAGCTCCTCGAGATGATCGAGGAACGGCATCTCCCCTGCGGGACCGGTCATCAGCGGACGGGCGCCGGGCTTAGCGCCCGAGCGCCTTCAGGCGATCACGAGCCAGGGCGGCCTCGTCGGACCTGGGATAGGTCTGGACGACGCGCTGGTAGGCGTCGCGGGCAGCGGCCGTGCGCGACGCGCGCTCGTTGAGCAGGCCCAGGTTGTACAGCGCCGACGCGGCGCGGGCCGACTGCGGGTAGCTCCGCGCGACCATGTCGTAGTAGGTCGCCGCCGAATCGGCATTCTCGGTGCGGAAGCTCTCGCCGATGTAGTACAGCGCATCGGGGACCTTGTCGCTGTTCGGATAGCTCCGGAGCAGCTCCCGGAAGCCGAGCCGCGCGGTGCTGGCGCTCCCCCGGCGGAGCTGGCCGAGCGAGGCCTCGTACATCTGATCGGCGGACGCATTCCCGCCGGCCGGAGCCGGCGCGGCGGCGGTGGTATCGGTGCCTGCGGCTGGAGTGCCCGCCGGCGCTCCCGCCGGCGGCGTACCGGTCGCCGCGAGCTGCTCGGCGCGCGCCTCGAGCTGGGTCCTGAGCTCGGTCAGCCGCCGCTGGCTCTGCCCGGTCAGCTCCTGCAGCTGCACCAGCTGCTGCTGCACGCCGTAGAGGTCGTTGGCGACGTCGCCCCGGAGGGTGCGGATCGTCTCCCGCGTGGTCGCGAGCGAGTCGAAGAGCTGCTGCTGCATGCGGATGATCTCGCCCAACTGCCGGGCGCGGGCCGAGTCCTGGCGCGCGCTCACGTCGCGGAGCGCGGCGACCTCGTTCTGCACCCGCGTGACGTCGCTCTTCATCGCGCAGCCGCCCGTGAGGAGCGCGAGCCCGAGCGCGGCGGCGAGCCGCGCCGGACGCCGGATCACTGCGGCGCGGCGAGGTTGTCGCCGCCTGCGGTGACGTCGAACTCGTCGCGCCGGTTCCGCGCGAAGGCTTCCTCGGTGCCCGCGGTGTCGAGCGGGCGCTCCTCGCCGTAGGAGATCACGTCCACGCGCGACGCGTCGATGCCCTTGTTCTGCAGGTAGCGCTGCGCGGCCGCCGCGCGGCGATTCCCCAGGGCCAGATTGTACTCGTCGGAGCCGCGCTCGTCCGCGTGGCCGCTGATCCGGATCCTGAGCCCCGGATTCGCCTGCATGATGGCGGCCTTCCGGTCGAGGTTCGCCTGGTCGGTGCCGCGGATGGCGGCCTCGTTGTAGTCGAAGTTGATCATCGCCTTGAGATCGGCCATCACCTGCGACGACCGGCCGGCCGAATCGGCCGCGGCGCGGCGGCGCGCCTCCTCATCGGCGCGGCGGCGGTTCTCGGCGTCGATCGAGTCCTGGCGGGCCCGTGCGGCGCGGGCCGCGCTGTCCGCATTGGCGGTGGTCGCGACCGGTGCCGGCTGCTCGGGTTCGGGCTTGCCGCCGCACGCAGCGATGGAAGCGGCGGCCGCGAGAGCAACGAGGGCGTGAGCGCGCATCAGATACACTCCGGCGATCAGGGATTGGGACCGGCCCCGCGCAAGCGCCGGGACCACGAAGGCAGGCGCGCGGCGCCTGCCGTGTTCAGTTGCCGCACCCGTCCGGTCTCGGTGTCGACGATCCAGATCTGCCGGCGCCCGGTGCGGTCGGAGATGAAGGCGACGTGACGCCCGTCGGGCGCCCAGGTTGGATCCTCGTTGCGACCGACCGAGGTGAGCTGCTTCACCCGCTGGCTCGCGACGTCGAGGATGAAGATCTGCGGGCTGCGCGAGACCTCGCGGTGAAAGACCACGCTCGCACCGTCAGGCGACCACTCCGGTGCGTTCGACGGGCCGGTGCTCCCGAAGTCGAAGGAGGCGAGGAGTTCCTGGTCGGTCCCGTCGGCGCCCATGACGTAGATCTGCGGCGGGCCCGCGCGCGTCGACACGTAGGCGACGCGCCGTCCATCGGGTGAATACGTCGGGCTTAAGTTGTCCGCGAAGCGACCCACGGTCAAGCGTTGCACGCAGCAGTGTTGCGCGACGTCCGCCGAGTAGATGTTGGTGCCGCTCGCGTCCATGTGCGCGTACGCCACCGAGCGCCCGTCGGGGGAGAACGCCGGGGTGATGTTCTGCCCGTTCTCGGTGCCGGACACGGTCGAGACGGAGCGGCTGCCCAGATCCATCACATTGATCGACCAGCGGTCGAGCCGGGTGTACGCGATGCGCGATCCGTCGGGACTCCAGGCCGGCGAGAATACCGGCTCACCCGGCGCCGTCACGCCCGCGTCGTCGGCGCCGTCGCTGTCGATCCGGTAGATCCGCCCGCCCGCGAGATAGAGGAGCCGGCTCGCCGCGTAGCCGTCGGTGCCGCTCGCCCAGCGCGTGACGTCATCGGCCATCCGGTGCACCGCCAGCCGGAAGCCGGGATCGCCGGCGGGCGGCAGCGCGTAGGTCTGCTGGTTCCGGATGCGCGACGCCGCCAGATCATGGAGCCGCACGGTGACGCCCGCCCCGGCGGGGACGATCTCCACCGCGTGGTCCGCGCCGAAGGTGCGGTAGAGGCCGTAGTTCATCGGGCCCGCGCCCGTGCGCGCAGCCGCCGTCGCGTCGGGTCCGACCGCGATCATCTGGAACCGGTCGCTGAAGTCGAGATCGCGGCTGACGATCGCGCGGACGGAGTCGAGGCCGGCGCCCGGCACCACCACGAGCCCCGGCCGGGTCCCCGGCCGGTAGGTGATGCCGATCCGGATCGCGTCGCTCGCGCGCCCCGCATCCTGCGCCGCGAGCGGCGTGGCGCCGGCGGCGATGACCGCGAGCGTGAAGAGCAGACGTCGCATTTACTGTGGCCTTGGTTCGAAGTAGAAGCTGATCGGCAGCACATCGGCCTGCCAGCCGTCGGGCAGCGGGCCGAAGGCGTGCGAGTTGGCGGCGGCCTCGATGGCGCCCTGGGCCTCGAGGTCGTAGGAGAAGGTCCCCGAGCGGGTGACGAACTGGATCGCGCGCACCGTCCCGTCGCGCGTGATCAGGAAGCTGATCTCGGCCCGGAGCGCGACGTTGCCGGTGGGCCGCGCCCACCGGCGGTAGATCTGGTTCTCGACGTTCCGGAGATACTCGGGGTACGGGAAGTCGAGCCCCGGCGTCTTCACCGTCGTGGCGTCGCGACCGGTGCTGGGCGTCTCGCCCGGCGCGGGCGTCTCGGGCGCGGAGGTCTTCGGCGTCGGATCACGGCGCGGTGTCGGCTCGACCGGCGGCTCGTCGCGCTTCGGCACCGGCAGCTTCCTGACCGGCACCTTGGGCGTCGTCTTTGCCGGCGCCGGCGGCTCGGGCGGCGGGGGCGACGGCGTCGCCTCGGGAGCGAGGCGCTGCTTCGGCGCGGGGGCCGGCGCCGCCACCAGGTTGACGGCGTACACCGGCGGCGACGGCGGCGGGGCCTTCACCATCGAGAACAGGAAGAAGCCCGCCGCCGCGTGCACCGCGAGCGTTCCCAGCACGCCGGCGGTCTTGCCGGCGGCGGGCCGGTGGGCGGGGCGTACCTTCATTACTTCTGCTCCTCTTCCTCCGCCACGAGGCCGACGTTCTGCACCCCCGCGGCCCGGATCACCGCGAGCGTGCGCACCACGTCGCCGTAGGCCACGCGGCTGTCGGCCCGCAGATAGACGCCGGTCGGCTTCCGCGTCGTGACGAGCGAGCGGAAGGTGACGCGGAAGTCGTTGTAGGTGATCGGCGTCTCGTCGACGAAGATCCGGCCGCTCCGGTCCACCGTCACCACCATCCCCTCCTTCGCGGCGAGGGGCCGCGCCTCGGCGCGAGGCAGCTCCACGTCCACCCCACCCTGCATGATCGGCGCGGTGATCATGAAGATGATGAGCAGGACGAAGGCGACGTCCACCAGCGAGGTGACGTTGATCTCCGCGTTGAACGGCATCTCCCCGCCGCCCATCCCGAGCCCGCCCAGTCCCCCCGCCATCCTAGAGGAGCCCCTCGCGCGCCATCGTGCCGACCAGCTCGTTCGCGAAGCCCTCGAGCTCGCCGGCAAAGAGCCGCACGCGGTTGACGTACAGGTTGTACGCGATGACCGCCGGGATCGCGGCCGCCAGTCCCGCCACCGTCGTCACCAGCGCCTCCGCCACGCCCGGCGCCACCGCGCCGATGTTGCCCGATCCCTTCGACGCGATCCCGATGAAGGCATCCATCACGCCGAGCACCGTGCCGAGGAGGCCCAGAAGCGGGCCGACCGAGCCGATGGTGGCGAGCCAGGGGATGTAGTGACCCAGCAGATCGCGCTCCGCCGCGACCTCCTTGCCGAGCACCATCTTGAACGCCTCGAGCTGGGTGGGGGAGAGCATCTCGTGCGTGCCGGCGGTCGCGTTCTGCAGCACGCCCGGCCGGAGCTCGTTGTAGAAGTTGATCGCCTCGCGGAAGAGCCGGTTGTAGGGCGAGGGCGGCTGCTTCATCACCGCCTGATACGCCTGATCGAGCCGCGTGCTGTCCTCCATGCGCTCGAAGAAGCGGTTGGCCTGGCGGTTGAGGCGGCGGAACTGCCACCACTTGAGCGCGATGATGAACCACGAGACGATCGAGAAGACAGCGATGACGACGAGCACGACCTTCGTCTCGGCGCTCGACGTCAGGACGAGCTCCCACGCCGACGTGGGCACGGCGCCGCCGACCTGGAGCATCATGGGCACCCTCCCCGGAACCACCCAACGAGCTGCTCGAGTCCCTGGTCGAACGACCAGTTGGGCGTCCAGCCGAGGAGCCGGCGGGCCTTCGCGGTGTCGAGCGAGCTGCGGGCGAGCTCGCCGGCGCGGGGCTCGGCGAACTGGATCTCCGGCTTCCGGCCGGTCGCCCGGCCCACGGCGTCCGCCAGCTCGAGCACGCTCATCTCGCGCGACGTGGCGACGTTGAAGGCGCGCGACTCGTGCGTCGTGACCGGGGGCAGCGCGACCGTGCTCGCGAGCACGTTGGCGCGCGCGACGTCCTTCACGAAGACGTAGTCGCGGGTCTGCGTGCCGTCGCCGAAGACGGTGAGCGGCTCGCCGGCGAGCAGGCGCGAGACGAAGATCGAGACCACGCCCGCCTCCGACTTCGGGTCCTGCCGCGGACCAAAGACGTTGGCGTAGCGCATCGCGACCCCTTCGATGCCCCGAAGCGCGCCCAGCGCGCGGAGGTAGTGCTCGCCCGCGAGCTTGCTCACCCCGTACGGCGAGACCGGCATGTTGGGCGCGGTCTCGGGCGTCGGGATCGTGGCGGCCTCGCCGTAGAGCACCCCGCCGCTGCTCGCGAAGACGACGCGCCGCACTCCGCCCTCGGCCGCGCCTTCGAGCATGTTGATGAGGCCCAGGATGTTCACCTGCGCGTCGAACCCGGGGTCATCGACCGAGTGGCGGACATCGATCTGGGCCGCCTGCTGGTTCAGCACGTCGAAGCGCCCGCCGGCCACGGCGCGCCGCGCTTCGCTCGAGCGCACGTCGGCCCGGATGAGCTCCACGCCGGCGGGAAGGTTCGTCGCCTTGCCGCGCGAGAGGTCGTCCAGCGCGACCACTTCCCACCCGGCCTCCAGATACGCTTCGGCGATGTGGGAGCCGATGAATCCCGCGCCCCCCGCCACCAGTACCCGCCCGCTCATCCGCGCCGTCCCTGCATCGCACCGTCCCGTGAGTGAGGTGTCTCCCGGCCGCCCGGAGGGCGCGCCCGACGCAATATAGAAGAGGGCCTCCCGAATGCACGACGCCCCGGCCGAAGGCCGGGGCGTCGGTGCAGCGTGGAACCGCGCGATGTCAGGACGGCAGACGGGCGACCTGGCGCGCCTCCATCGTCCCGGCCTTCAGATTGGGCGAGGTGAGCGAGATGATCCGCGTGGTCGCGGTGCCCTCGTTTACCCGGACGACCTGCAGCGTGGCCACGACCTCGGTCACGGCCTTCGCGCCCGACGGCATCGCGGTGCGCCGCACCTCGAAGATGTCGCCCGGCGCGATCCCGTCCTTCCGGCCCTTGTCGATGAAGATCACGTCCTGCGGCTTCTCGAGCGGCCGGTCGGCCTGGCCGCCGAGCACGCGGGCCTCGACACCGTCGGCAATCGCCACCGCGCGGGCCGAGCCGGCGTCGGCGAAATGCTCGGCGGGGAGGATGAGCTGGTCGCTGCGGATCGGGCCGTAGACGGCCACGATCGAGACGACGTACTGGCCGTCCCGCACGTCGATGACGCGCGCGAGACCGGTCGGGATCACGATGCGGCCATGATCCTCGACGTCGGGACCCAGCGTCACGATGAGGAGCGAGTCGCCCACCTGATAGGTCGCGCGGGCGGGCGGCGCCACCGTCATCTCGGTGTAGAGGAGCCCGGCCGTCCGATCGCTCAGCACGGCGATCTGATCGGGCGTGACCCGGCCGGTGAGCCGGCCGAACGGCAGGTCGTGTCCCTCCGTGAGGAATCCGGACGAGTAGAACTCGCTTCGGCGGAGCGGACGGTACGGCTGGTCGACGTAGGCCCGAAGCGTCTCGCGCATGACCTCGTTGCGGCGGCCCTGCGAGAACAGCGCGCTCATGTCGGTCGCATCGGTGTCGGCGCGGACGGCGGGCGCCGCGGGCCGGGCGGCCGGCGCCTGCACCGCCACGGCCGAATCCGGCTGCGCCGGCGGCGTGTCGGTGGTCGGCACCGCGGACACGGCGTCGGACGACGCCAGCCGCAGGACTTCACCGGGGTAGATCCAGTGCGGATCCTCCACGACGCGCGTGTTGAGACGATAGATGTCGGGCCAGAGGAAGGGGTCGCCGAGGTACTGGCGGGACAGGCCCCAGAGGGTGTCTCCCGCCTTCACGGTGACCGTCTCCGGCTTCGCCGCCTGGGCCCCGAGCGCGGCCGGCAGCACGAGCGAGATGGCGAGCGCGAGGCGGAGCCCCGGCGCGGACGGCAGCCTGAACGTCGATCGGACCATGGATGTCTCCCGGAGGTACTGGCGGCACTGGAAACGAACGGGATGCTGGCCAGCAATTTCCTCGCCAATGACCGGTGTGACCGTGGCCTGACCTAATGCGTTGGCAGAATGTGGCTTATGGAGGGAGGGCCGAGTCGGAGGCCGGCGCCCGATGTGCGAAGGGCGGAAACTCTGGCGGCACGCGGCGGGCCGGGAGCGGCGGGCGCCGCCCGGGCGCCCGCCTCGGCCGGACTCAGAACGGCAGGTCGTCGTCCTCGGCGTCGAGCGCCTCGGGGAAGTCCTCGAGCGACTCTTCCTTGCGGGGGCCGCCCCCGGCCGCCGCCGCGCCGACCTTGGACGGCGTAAACGACTCGGAGCTGTCACCCCGGCCGGAGAGCAGGATCAGCTCGCGGCCGTTGATCTCCGTGGTGTAACGGGTCTGGCCCTCGCGGTCCTGCCAGGAGCGGTACTCGATGGCGCCCTCGACGTAGACCTTGTCGCCCTTCTTGCAGTAGCGCTCGGCGATGTCGGCGAGGTTGGACACCTTGTTGTTCCACAGGACCACGCGGTGCCACTCCGTCTTCTCCTGCTTTTCGCCGGCCTGGTTCTTCCACTGCCGGCTCGTGGCGATC
>JAICUF010000027.1 GCA_025935995.1 Gemmatimonadales bacterium | reverse complement strand
AGAGGAGAGCTGTCTTCATGGATCGGGTCTCGCTGGTTGGAGTCAACGGATGACGAGCGTGCCGTGCATCGTGGGATGCAGGCGGCAGTGGTAATGCACGACGCCTTTCCGCTTCGCGGTGAGGCGCCATTCCTTGCCGGCGGCGATGGTGCCCGAATCGAGGGCACTGCTGTCGGCGGTGACGGTGTGGGGGACGATGTCGTGGTTCCGGAAGGTGACGACCTGGCCGGTCCGCACGGTGTCGGGCGAGGGGGCGAAGACGAAGTTGCGGATCTCGATCCGGCGGGCGGGGGAAGGCCCCGGAACCGGTCCGGCGGCCAGGGCCAGCGGCGCCAGCAACGAGAGACTGAGACCGCGCCATCGAAGGGTCACGCCATCCTGCCCGGTTGAGGTATGGGCAGAATAGCGTATTGACAGAATAAACGCAAGCTTTTTAGTGTTATTTCCGCCTACCGATTCACAAGATTCTACATAACGCGTTCGCTCCGAGTCAGTTAGCTGGTTTTTCCGCCCGCGGCCAGACGTTGTCCGACGGGTCGCGATCGGGGAATCGGCGGGTGGGGTCGAGGGTGATGCGCGTGATCCGGCGGCCGCCGACATCGATCGCCGCCGCATAGCTGCGGGATCCGCCGAACCACACATCCGCCGGCCAGGTGAAGGTGACCGTGTCGCCCCGGACCTGCGCATTGGGACGGCGGGGGACCGCGCGCCCGCCCGGCGCGAGCTCGACCCGGAGTACCACCGGGGAGGGCATCTCGCCGTGCTGCCGCACCGTGACCACGGTGCGCCCGCCGGACCTCGCGACGCCGGCGATGGACCCGTCCACCGACTCGGTGGTGAAGAGCCAGTAGTACCAGAACCACCCCAGATCTCGGTGCAGCTCGCGGTCCATGGCGAACATGTAGTCCCAGGGCGAGGGGTGCCGGAACTTCCAGTCCTTGGCATAGACGCTCATCGCGCGCTGCACTGCCGAGTCGCCCACGATGCCGCCGAGCGCGGAGAGCATCATCGGCGCCTTGCCGTAGGTGGTGAAGGCGTAGAGCGGCCCGCCGTAGTTGGCGTTCCACATCATCGGCGCCTCCGCTTCGTTGCCGGACATCCGGCCGTACGACTGGCCCACGCCATCGAGCGCGGGGGTCGTGTCCCGGAAGGCGGCGGCGGAGAGGATGTTCATGTACTGATTGAAGCCCTCGTCCATCCAGCCGTACCACGTCTCGTTCACGCCGACCATCATGGGCCACCACTGGTGCCCGATCTCGTGGTCGGTGACGCCGAAGCCCGGGCCGCTCATCGTGAGCATCGGGTACTCCATCCCGCCCTCGGGCCCATCCACCTGGGTGAAGTGGGGGAAGGCGTACGGCATCCAGAGCTTCGAATAGAACTGGAGCGCGTGGCGCGCGAAGGCGCCGGTGCGGCGATAGGCCGCGTGCTCCGGCAGATAGAGAATGTCGATCGGAATGACGCCGCGGCCGGGGATGGTCGCGCGGGTCGCGTCCCAGACGAACTCGTTCGACGCCGCCCACGCGAAGTCGCCGACGCTGTCGGCGCGGAAGTGCCAGGTGAGGCGGTCGCCGGCGACGGTGGCGCGGCCGGCGCCGCGGCCCGCGGTATCCACGATCACGATCTGGCTGTCGCTCGCCGTGGCGCGCGCGAGGCGATCCCGCACCGCGGGCGTGAGCACCGAGTCGGGATTCGCCAGCACGCCGGTCGCGCCGACGAGCCACCCCGCCGGCAGGTCGAGATGCACGTCGAACGACCCGAAATTGTTGTAGAACTCCGACGCGCCGAGATAGGGCTCGGCGTTCCACCCGCGGAGGTCGTCGTAGACCGCGATCTGCGGATACCACTGCGCGACCTGAAAGAGCCGGTTGTCCCACCGCCCCATCCGGTCGCCGCGGGTCGGCGGCGCCACCAGCGGCACCTCGAACGACCACTCAGCCTCGAGCGTGCCGCTGCCGTGGGCGGGAATCGGCGTCTTGAGCGGAATGCCCACGACGGTCTGGGTGGCCCAGCGCGCGGCGGCGGGGGCGGCGAGGTCCACGGGGTCGCCGTTCGCCACCACGCGGGTGAGGTGGATGCCGGTCGTGATGCCGGCCACCGGCGCCTCGCGCGCGACGTTCGGGGCGAACTGGTTCTGGTCGAGATGGACGGCGAGGAAGCGGAGCGCGGAGTCGGACGGGTTGGTGATCGTGACCTTCTCGCGTCCGCTGACCGTGGCGGTGGCCGGATCGAGCCGCGCGTCGATGACGTAGGCGGTGCGCAGCTGCCAGTAGCGCGCAGTGGGCCGTCCGCTCGAGTCGCGCGTACCTGCCCGGAGCCCCTGCTCGAAGGCGCGCGTGATCGGAATCGTCCGCCGGACCGCGCGGGCCGGCGGCCGCGACTGCGCGGCGGCGGCAACGGGGGCGGCGAGCCACAGAACGGCGGCGGCGGTCACGACAGCGCGCATCACTCCTCCTCGGGATGAAACCGGCTGGGGTCTCGCAAATGTAGCGGGTTGTGCGCGGCGCGTCCCCGCCGCAACTTCCGGCGATCCCGATCCACGACAGACGCCGCCGCCGGAGGTGCTCCGCATGACGAGAGGGTCCGTCCGCCTGCTCACGATCCCCATGCTCGCGATCCTGGGCGCCGCGCCGCTCGCGGCCCAGCAGCCCGCCGCGTCGCGTCCCGCGCTCACCGCGGCCGACTACGCCCGCGCCGAGAAGTTCATGGCATGGCGCGCCAATCCGCTCGTCTTCGGCGGGGCCGTGCGGCCGGCCTGGCTCGACGGCGATCGCTTCTGGTACCGCACCACGACGCCCGCGGGCGCCGAGTTCGTGCTGGTGGATCCGGCGAACCGCTCGCGGCAGGTGGTGGACTCCGCGAAGGTGGTGCCGGCGGCCGAGGCGCGCGGCGGGCGGGGCGGCGGCCGGAACGTGGTGCCGTCGCCGGACGGCAAGCTCGCGGCCTTCCTGCGCGACGACAATCTCTGGGTGCGTGAGCTTGCCACGGGCAAGGAGACCCGGCTCACCACCGACGGCGTGAAGGACTTCGGCTACGCCACCGACAACGCCGGGTGGACCCACAGCGACCGCCCCATCCTCCTCTGGTCACCCGACTCGAGGAAGATCGCCACCTTCCAGCAGGACCAGCGGAATGTCGGCGACATGTACCTGGTGGAGACCCGTGTCGGCCATCCCGTGCTGCAGGCCTGGAAGTATCCGCTCCCCGGCGACAGCGTCGTCTCGATGATCCAGCGCGTGGTGATCCATCTGGACGGCCCCCGCGTGGTCCGGCTCCAGATGCCGCCGGACCAGCACCGCTCCACCCTGTGCGATCACATCGCCTGCGGCGGAGGCTGGGCCGACGTGGAATGGACGCCGGACGCGTCGCAGCTCGTCTTCGTCTCCACCTCGCGAGACCACCGCCACGAGCAGCTGCGCGTCGCCGACGCCGCGACGGGTGCCGTGCGCGACGTGTACGAGGAGTCGGTCCCCACCTTCTTCGAGTCGGGCAACGGCCGCATCAACTGGCGCACCCTGCCGGCGACGAACGAGTTCCTCTGGTTCTCCGAGCGGGACGACTGGGGCAACCTCTACCTCTACGACCTGGGCACCGGCCAGCTCAAGCGGCAGATCACGAAGGGGCCGGGCAACGTGCTCCAGGTGCTTCGCGTCGACGAGAAGGCCCGCGTCGTCTACTTCACCGGCGCGGGCCGCGAGCCGGGACGCGATCCCTACTTCCGCCATCTCTACCGCGTCGGCCTCGACGGCCGGAACCTCAGGCTGCTGACGCCCGAGGATGCCGATCATGCGGTGACGCTCTCGCCCTCGGGCGCGTACTTCGTGGACAGCTACTCGCGCCCCGACGTGCCGCCGGTGACGGTGCTCCGCGACGCGACCGGCCGCCTTGTGCTCACCCTCGAGAAGGCCGACATCTCGCGCCTGGTCGCGACCGGGTGGACGCCGCCGGTGCCGTTCACCGTCAAGGCGCGGGACGGGAAGACCGATCTCTACGGCCTCATGTTCCGCCCGACCGCCTTCGATTCGACGAAGAAGTACCCGATCGTGAACCAGATCTATCCGGGTCCCCAGACCGGCAGCGTCGGCAGCCGGAGCTTCTCCGCGGCGCGCGGTGACGCGCGCGCACTGGCGGAGCTCGGCTTCATCGTGGTGGAGCTGGACGCGATGGGGACGCCGTACCGCTCCAAGTCGTTCCACGCCGCCTACTACGGTGACATGGGCGACAACGGCCTGCCCGACCAGGTGGCGGGGATGAAGGAGCTGGGCCGGCGGTACCCGTGGATCGATCTCGATCACGTGGGCATCTGGGGCCATTCCGGCGGCGGCTACGCCTCGCTCGATGCGATGCTCCGCTATCCCGACTTCTTCAAGGTGGCGGTGTCGGAATCGGGGAACCACGACAACCGCGAGTACGAGGACGACTGGGGCGAGAAGTGGCAGGGCCTCCTCGAGCGGAAGCCCGACGGCACCACGAACTACGACGGTCAGGCCAATCAGAACCTGGCGCGGAACCTCAAGGGCAAGCTCATGCTGGTGCACGGCACGATGGACGACAACGTGCCGCCCTACAACACCCTCCTCGTCGTGAGCGAGCTGGTCAAGGCCAACAAGGACTTCGATCTCCTGCTGCTCCCGAATCGCGCGCACGGCTACGGTCCCGACAGCCAGTACGCCATGCGCCGGCGGTGGGACTACTTCGTCCGGAACCTGCTCGGCGCCGAGCCGCCGCCGGCCTACGAGTTCCACCCCGGTCCGCCGTAACCGCGAAGGCGAGCCGCCGCTTGCGGAGGGCGGGAACGGGCCGCATGTTAGCCCGATCCCGCCCCATCGAGGCTCTCCCATGCGCAGCATCGCAGCCGCACCGCTCGTGCTCTCGCTCGTGCTGGTCCCCTCCGTCACCGCCCAGCAGAACCCGTTCAAGGTCGCCCGCGGCCATGGCTCCCTGCAGGTGGACTACGCCTTCGCCGGCAATGTCCAGGGAACCGGCCAGCGGATCGTCTCCGGCGACCGCATCCTCGACCACCAGACGACGACCGGAAAATTCTTCGGCAAGACGTCCACCCAGGACACGTGGACGCTGATGACGCCCGATTCGATGTACAGCGCCGACCTGGTGAAGAAGACCGGGACCCGCTCGCCCAACATGCTGCCGGCGATGGCCAAGGCATACGACGGGCTCGACGGCGCCGGCAAGGAGCGCCTGCACCAGAACATGCAGGACATGGCGCAGGTGATTTCGCGCGCGTTCGGCACCGGCACCGTGCTGAGCGGAGACAAGGGCGAGACGAAGACCTACGCCGGCGAGAAGTGCGAGGAACGCACCTTCGGCAGCTTCTCGATCTGCAGCATGCAGGGTGAGGCCGGCGTGCCGCTGCACGTGCGCGGAAGCCTCCTCTGCGTCGATTTCGAGCAGACGGCCACCGCCGTGCGCCGGACGGCGCCGCCGGCCTCCGCCTTCGAGCCGCCGGCGGGGGTCGCCTTCCGCGATGCCGGCATGGTGAACGCCGACTCCCTCGCCCGCGGCTACGTGACGTACCTCGCGAGCCAGGAGCTGGCGGATTCGCTGGCGAAGGCGAAGGCGCAGATGGCAGCGGCGCAGCAGGATGCCGACGCGAAGGGGAGCGCGGCCGGGCCCGCCGCGCGCCAGCCGACCGCGGAGGAGCGGGCGCAGCAGCGTCAGGCGTGCGAGGCGCTGAAGAACTTCGATCTCGGCAAGGCCATGAGCGACGCGACGCACCGCGTGGTGGACGATGCGGTCAAGGACGCGCTCAAGGAGAAGCAGAATCAGGTCGAGTCGGGCGCCAAGGAGAAGATCAAGGGGTTCATCCGCCGCCCCCACTTCTGATCACCCCCTGCACGATCTCGCGCGCTTCCGCGACGATCCGCTTCAGGTGCGCGTCGTCGCGGAAGCTCTCGGCGTAGAGCTTGTAGACGTCCTCGGTGCCCGACGGGCGCGCGGCGAACCAGCCGTGCGCCGTCGTCACCTTGAGCCCGCCGATCGGCGCGCCGTTCCCCGGCGCCCGCGTGAGCCGGGACTCGATCGGGTCGCCGGCGAGGGTTGACGCGGTGACCGCCTCCGGCGTCAGCCGCTGGAATGCCTTCTTCTCTTCGGCGGAGCACGGCGTGTCGATCCGGGTGTAGACCGGCGCTCCCAGGCGGACCGTGAGCTCGTCGTAGAGCGTGCCGGGGTCGCGGCCCGTGACCGCCGTGATCTCCGCCGCGAGAAGTCCCAGCAGGAGTCCGTCCTTGTCGGTGGTCCAGACGCTGCCGTCGCGCTGCAGGAAGCTCGCGCCGGCGCTCTCCTCGCCTCCGAAGCAGCAGCTGCCGTCGTAGAGCCCCGGCGCGAACCACTTGAAGCCGACGGGCACCTCGTAGAGCGCCCGCCCCGCCGTTCGGACCACCCGGTCGATCAGCGCGCTCGACACGAGCGTCTTCCCGATTTTCGCCGCTGCCGGCCACCGCGGTCGGTGGGCCAGCAGGTACTCGAGCGCCACCGCGAGATAGTGGTTCGGATTGAGGAGGCCGGCGCCCGGCGTCACGATGCCGTGCCGATCGGCGTCGGGATCGTTCCCCCACGCGACGTCGTACTCGTCCTTGAGCTTCACGAGTCCGGCCATGGCCCACGGGCTCGAGCAGTCCATGCGGATGCGGCCGTCGTGATCGGGCGGCATGAAGCTGAAGGTCGGATCGATCACGGGATTCACGACGGTGAGATCGAGGCCGTAGCGAGCCGCGATCCGGGGCCAGTAGGCGAGCGACGCGCCGCCGAGCGGATCCACGCCGATGTGGATGCCGGCGCGGCGGATCGCGTCGAGATCGATCGCGCCGGCGAGCGCGTCCACGTACGGCGCGACGAGGTCCATCGGCCGCGTGGTGGCCGCGGTCGCCGCCCGCTCGATCGGCATCCGCCGGACGTCGCGGTTCCGCGCGGCGAGCAGGGCGTTGGCCCGGTCCTGGATCGCGCCGGTGATGGTCGTGTCGGCGGGACCGCCGTCGGGCGGGTTGTACTTGAAGCCGCCGTCGGGCGGCGGGTTGTGGGACGGTGTCACCACGATCCCGTCGGCCCGCGCGCCGCGTCCGGCGTTGTGCGCGAGGATGGCCCGCGACACCACGGGCGTCGGCGTGAAGCCGTCGTCCTCCTGAATGATCGTCGTGACGCCGTTCGCCGCGAGCACCTCGAGCGCCGTCCGCTCCGCCGCCGGCGACACCGCGTGGGTATCCTTGCCGAGGTAGAGCGGGCCGGCGATCCCGTTGGCCGCGCGGTGTTCGCAGATGGCCTGGGTGATCGCGAGGATGTGCGCCTCGGTGAAGCTTCCGTCGAGCGGTGTGCCGCGGTGGCCGCTCGTGCCGAAGCTCACCCGCTCGCCGGGGCGGCTGGGGTCGGGGATTCTCTCGTGATACTGGCGGACGAGCTCGGCGGGGTCGATCGGGGTCACGGGCGGTCCCGGCTGGCGTTTCGCGTCGGTCGCATGATATTCCCATGAATTCCGCAATTCCACCAGCCTCCAGGGGACCGCAGATGATACGCAGGCTCTCGCCCGTCGCGCTCGCCGCGGCACTCGTCGTCCTGACACCGCGCGCCGGTTCCGCGCAATCCGCTCCGACCGACGACGCGGTCCTCAAGCGGATCTGGGCGCTGGGCATGGACAGCTCGCAGACGATGCGCCTCTCCCAGGTCCTCTTCGATTCGATCGGCCCGCGCCTCACCGGCACCCCCAACGCGAAGGGCGCGAACGACTGGCTGGTCCGCACCTATCAGGGGTGGGGGATCGACGCGCGCAACGAGCAGTGGGGGAAGTGGCGAAGCTGGCGCCGCGGCTACTCGCACATCGATCTCGTCGCCCCGCGGGTGCGCTCGCTCGAGGGCACCATGCTGGGCTTCAGCCCGGGCACCGGGGGCAAGGACGTGACCGCCGCCACGATCATCCTCCCGCGCTTCGCCGACAGCACCGAGTTCGTGAAGTGGCTCCCCACCGCGCGGGGCAAGTTCGTGCTCGTGTCGGCGCCGCAGCCCACCTGTCGGCCCCGGGAGGACTGGGACAGCAACGCGACCGCCGCGTCGAAGGCGCGGATGGACAGTCTCCGCGCC
Organism: Gemmatimonadales bacterium; assembly: GCA_025935995.1. Classification (GTDB taxonomy): domain Bacteria; phylum Gemmatimonadota; class Gemmatimonadetes; order Gemmatimonadales; family GWC2-71-9; genus JAICUF01. Next base: position 19,424 of record JAICUF010000027.1, on the reverse strand, counting down.
CAGGTCACGCGCGAGTGGGGCGGGCGGAACGTGCGCGGCACCGGCTACAGCCTCGCGATCGGCACCGGCGAGCTGGGGCTCCGCCTCGAGGACGGCGGGGTCGCCGGCGTGATCACCTCGCGCCCGAAGAACGGCTGGGGCACGATCGAGATCTTCTCGACCTACAACAGGAAGGCGCCGGCCATCGCGCTCAGCTGCGAGGACTACGGCCTGCTGTTCCGTCTCACCGAGAACAACGAGGGGCCGAAGCTCCGTCTCAATCTCGACGCGCAGTTCCTGGGCGACCAGCCGGTCTTCAACACCATCGCCACCATCCGCGGCTCGGAGAAGCCCGACGAGTACGTGCTCCTCTCCGCGCACTTCGACTCCTGGGACGGCTCCTCCGGCGCGACCGACAACGGCACCGGCACCATCACGATGCTCGAGGCGATGCGGATACTGAGCCTCGCCTACCCGCACCCGAAGCGGACCATCCTGGTGGGCCACTGGCTCGGCGAGGAGGAGGGGCTGGTCGGGTCGCGCGCCTTCTCGGAGGATCATCCCGAGATCGTGAAGGGATTGCAGGCGCAGTTCAATCAGGACAACGGCACCGGCCGCATCGTCCGGATGGGCGGCGGCGGCCTGGTGAACGGGGCCGAGCACATCAAGGTGTGGCTCGCGAAGCTGCCGGACGAGCTCCAGAAGCAGGTGCAGTTCTCCGGGCCCGGCTTCCCCTCCGGCGGCGGCAGCGACGACGCGTCGTTCGCCTGCTACGGCGCCCCCGCCTTCGGGCTCGGCGCGCTGGGCTGGGATTACGGCAACTATACGTGGCACACCAACCGCGACACCTACGACAAGATCGTCTTCGACGACCTCAAGTCGAACGCGACGCTGACCGCCATGCTCGCCTACCTCGCCTCCGAGGACCCGACGATGATCACCCGCGAGCGCGTGGACCTCGCGGCGCTCGCCGCCGAGCGCGCGGCGCAGGCGCCGGCGGGAGCGGGGCGCGGCCGGAACCCGCCCACCACCTGGCCGACCTGCAGCAAGGCGCCGCGCATCACGGAGCCGAGGCTCAAGTAGCATGGCCCTCCGGGTCGCGCTGGCGGCGGATCATGCCGGCTTCGAGCTCAAGGAGGAGCTCATCCGGCTCGTGCGCTCGCTCGGGCACGAGCCGCTGGACCTGGGCACCGATTCCACCGCCCCCGTCGACTATCCCGATTATGCGGTCGCGCTCGCGGAGGCGATCGTCGGCGGGGCGGCCGATCGTGGCGTGCTGGCCTGCGGGAGCGGGGTCGGGGCATCGGTCGCGGCGAACAAGGTGCCCGGCATCCGCGCCGGCCTCTGCCACGACACCTACTCCGCGCATCAGGGCGTGGAGCACGACGACATGAATGTCCTCGTGCTCGGCGGTCGCGTCATCGGCTCCGCCCTCGCCGGGGAGCTGGTGACGGCCTTCCTCGGCGCGCGATTCAGCGGCGCGGAGCGGCACGTGCGGCGTCTGGCCAAGATCGCCGACATCGAGCGGCTCTTCGGCGGCGGCACGTGACCTGTGCGGTGCTGTTCGATCTCGACGGCACCCTCGTGCAGACGGAGGAGCTGAAGGCGCGCTCCTATGCGGAGGCCGCCCGCGCGCTCGACCCGGCCGTCCGGGCCGACGACGTCGTGGCGGCGTTCAGTCATCTGGCCGGCTGCTCGCGTGAGGAGGTGGCCAGGGGGCTCGTCGATCGCTTTCATCTGCCCGGCACGCCCGAGCGACTCGTTGAACTGCGGCTCGAGCGCTACGACGCCATGCTGGGTGACGCCGCTCTGATCCGCCGCCAGGCGCTCGGCGCGGCGATCGCGCTGCTCGGCCGGGTGCGCCGGGAGGGGCTTCGCACCGGTCTCACCACCATGTCCGACCCGGCCCACGCCTCGCTCATCCTCAATGCCCTCGGCCTCGCCGGCGACTTCGAGGCCGTCATCACCCCCGCCGACGTCGCGCACGGCAAGCCCGCTCCCGACATGTACCAGGCCATCACCCGCCGGCTCGGCTGCGCCCCCGGCGACTGCATCGCGCTCGAGGACTCGGTGGCGGGTATCACGGCGGCAACCACCGCGGGCGTCCCATGTATAGCGGTCCCGACCTGGCTCACGCGCGACGCGGTGCACGCCGCGGCCCTGGTCGGCCCCGAATGGATCGTGGATGACCCCGAGCGCCTCGAGACGGTCTTCGAGGCGCACGCGACCGGAAAGGACGCATGATGGATATCGGCATGATCGGCCTGGGCAGGATGGGCGCCAACATGACCACCCGGCTGCTGGAGGGCGGTCACCGCGTGGTCGCCTTCGATCGGAGCTCCGACGCCGTGGCGGCAGCAGTGAAGGGCGGCGCCGCCGGCGCGGCCTCGCTCGCCGAGCTGGTCGGGGCCCTCGCCGCGCCGCGCGCCGTCTGGGTCATGGTCCCGGCCGGCGATCCCACCGAGTCCACCGTGCGCGCACTCGGCGATGCCCTCGCGCGGGGCGACGCCGTGATCGACGGCGGCAACAGCAACTACAAGGACTCGATGCGCCGCGCCGAGTACCTCGCGGGGAAGGGAATATCCTTCGTGGACGCGGGCACGAGCGGCGGGATCTGGGGGCTCAAGGAGGGATACAGCCTGATGGTCGGCGGCGAGAAGGCGGTGGTGGACCGCCTGCGGCCGATCTTCGAGACGCTCGCGCCCGCCCGCGACCGGGGGTGGGGACACGTGGGTCCGAGCGGTGCCGGCCACTTCGTCAAGATGGTCCACAACGGCATCGAGTACGGCATGATGCAGGCGTATGCCGAGGGATTCGAGGTGCTGAAGCGGAAGGAGCCGTTCGGGCTGGATGTGGCCCAGGTCGCGCAGATCTGGCGCGACGGGAGCGTGGTACGGTCGTGGCTCCTCGACCTCACCGCCGAGGCGCTCAAGGCGAATCCCGAGCTCGACGGGATCGCGCCGTGGGTCGCCGACTCGGGCGAGGGCCGCTGGACCGTGGCGGAAGCGATCGACCTCGACGTGCCCGCACCGGTCATCACCCTCTCGCTCATCGCGCGGCTCCGCTCGCGGAGCACCGACTCCTACGCCGACAAGCTCCTGGCCGCGATGCGGAACCAGTTCGGCGGCCACGCGATCAGGAAGGAAGCCTGATGCCGCGGCACTCCGCGGAACCCTGCGTCTTCTGCATCTTCGGCGCGACCGGGGACCTGGCCCGGCGCAAGATCCTTCCGGCGCTCTTCACCCTGCACACGCAGCAGAAGACGCCCGGCTGTCTCGTGCTCGGCGTGACCCGCACGGCGGAGATCGACGACGCGAAGTTCCGCGACATGGCCGTCGAGGCGCTCACCGCCGAGAAGCTGCCCGCCGACGAGGTGCGCCGCTGGGCCGATGCGGCGCTCTTCTACCAGCCGATCAACAACGGGACGCCCGACGACTTCCGGGCGCTCTCGGACCGCATCGCCGCGCTGGAGAAGGAGCATCAGGTTCCGGGGAATCGCGCCTTCTACATCGCGCTCCCGCCGCAGGCCTTTCCGGACACCATTGCGGGCCTCGCCGCCGCCGGCCTCTGCCGGAGCAGCGGGTGGACGCGGCTCGTGGTGGAGAAGCCGTTCGGACGGGACCTCGAGTCGGCGCAGCAGCTCAACGCGATCGTGCACGAGGGCTTCCAGGAATCGCAGGTCTACAGGATCGACCACTATCTGGGCAAGGAGACCGTCCAGAACCTGCTCGTCTTCCGCTTCGCCAACGCCTTCTTCGAGTCGATCTGGAACCGGAACCACGTCGAGAGCGTGCAGATCACCGTCGCCGAGGAGCTGGGCGTCGAGCAGCGGGCCGGGTACTACGAGTCGGCGGGCGCGCTGCGCGACATGATCCAGAGCCACCTGACGCAGCTCGTCAGTCTGGTCGCGATGGAGGTGCCGTCGGACATGGACGCCGACGCGATCCGCTTCGAGAAGGTGAAGGCGGTCCGCTCGATCGCCTCGATCGACCCCGACGAGATCGTGCTGGGGCAGTACGGGGCCGGGGAGATCGATGGCCAGCCCGTCCCGGGGTACCGCGATGAGCCGGGGGTGGCGCCCGACTCGAACACCGAGACCTATGTGGCGCTCCGCCTCGAGGTAGACACGTGGCGCTGGCAGGGCGTGCCGTTCTACGTGCGGACCGGGAAGCGCCTGCCGAGGCGGCTCACCGAGATCGTGCTGAGCCTCCGGCAGCCTCCCGTCAGTCTCTTCGAGCCGTTCGACGCCTGCCGGCTCAGCTCCAACACGCTGGTCCTGCGAGTGCAGCCCGACGAAGGATTCGTGCTGACCTTCGACGTCAAGGCGCCCGGCGATCCCTTCCGTCTCGCGACCGAGCCGCTGCATTTCGGCTACCACGAGGCCTTCGGCACCATTCCCGAAGCGTATCAGACGCTGCTGCTCGACGTGATCGAGGGCGACCAGACTCTCTTCGTGCACGCCGACGAGGTCGAGGCCTCGTGGAAGCTGTACACCCCCGTGCTCAAGTCGCCGCGGCCGGTGGTACCCTACGCCGCCGGCAGCTGGGGGCCGCCGCAGGCCGATGGCCTCCTCCGCGGACCCGTCCGGTGGCGGAATCCGTAGCGCCCGAGCTTGTCGTCGCGCCCGACCTGGATCAGTTGAGCCGGGCGGCCGCGGAGCGCGCCGCCGCCATCGTGTCGCGCACCGTCGCCGATCGCGGGCACTGCACCCTGGCCCTTTCCGGCGGAACCACCCCACGCACGCTCTACGCGCTCCTCGCCGGCGAGTATCGCCTCGCGGCGCCGTGGCGGCAGGCCGAATGGTTCTGGGGCGACGAGCGCTGCGTCCCGCCCGATCACGCCGAGAGCAACTACCGCGCGGCCCGCGATGCGCTGCTGGTGCCGCTCCGGATTCCGTCCGGGATGGTGCACCGGATCGACTGCAGCGGGGGCGCGCCGGCCGGCGCGACTCGCTACGAAGCGGTGCTCCGCGACCGCCTTCCCGCCGGCCGCTTCGACCTCGTGCTCCTGGGCGTCGGGGCCGACGGACATACGGCGTCGCTCTTTCCGGGCTCGGGCGCGCTCGACGAGCGGGAACGCTGGGCCGTCGCGGTCACCGGCGGACCTGAGCTGGCGGTGCGCGAGCGGGTGACGCTCACCTATCCCGTGCTCGATCGCGCCCGCGCCGTGTTCCTGCTGGCGGCGGGCGCCGGCAAGCATCCCGTCGTCGCCCGCATGCTCGCCGGCGACCGCACCGACCCTGCCGCCCGCGTGCGTCCCGACGGCGCCCTCGTCTGGTTCCTGGACGAGGCGGCGCGCACCGGCCGGACCGCCGCGGCATGAGCTATCAGCCGATCGAGAACTACGGCGTCATCGGCGACCGCCACACGGTGGCGCTCGTCGGGATGGACGGCTCGATCGATTTCCTGTGCTTTCCGCGCTTCGACTCCCCCTCGATCTTCGCCGGCCTGCTCGACGACAGGCGCGGCGGGCGCTTCCGGATCGCGCCCGTACTGGACGACGCTCGCTGCCGCCAGCTCTACCTGCCCGACACGACGATTCTCCTCACCCGCTTCCTCTCCGACGCGGGCGTCGCGGAGATCTCCGACTTCATGCCGGTCTCCGGGGACTGTCACGACATCGTGCGCCGTGCCAAGACGGTGCGCGGCGAAGTCCGCTACCGGATGGTGTGCGCGCCGGCGTTCGACTACGGGCGGCGGCATCACCGCGTCGAGGCGCGGGACGGCGAGGTGCTCTTCATTCCGGAGGGGAAGGGGTTCGCCGCCGTCCGGCTCCGCCACGGCGTGCCCGTCACCGTCGAGAACGGCGCGGCGGTGGCCGAGTTCACCCTCGGCGCCGATCACTCGGCGGCGTTCGTGCTCGAGCAGGCGGACGACGGCGCCGAATCGCCGTCGGCGGCGCCGGACTACGTGTCGCGCTCGTTCAAGGAGACGGCCAACTTCTGGCGGGCCTGGGTCGGGCAGTCCACGTATGCCGGACGCTGGCGCGAGACCGTCAACCGCTCCGCGCTCACGCTCAAGCTGCTCACCTCGCAGCCCTTCGGATCGATCGTCGCGGCGCCGACCTTCGGCCTGCCGGAGCTGATCGGCGGCAACCGGAACTGGGACTACCGCTACACCTGGATCCGCGACGCCTCCTTCACCATCTACGGGCTCATCCGTCTGGGCTACACCGGCGAGGCCGCCGCGTTCATGCAGTGGATCCAGGACCGCTGCAGCGAGCTCGCCGACGGCGGCGCGCTCCAGGTGGCCTACGGAATCGACGGCCGACACCTCCTGACCGAGGAGGTGCTGGGTCATCTCGAGGGGTACAAGTGCAGCTCGCCGGTGCGGATCGGCAACGACGCCTACCGCCAGATCCAGCTCGATACGCTGGGCGAGCTCATGGATGCCGTCTACCTCTACAACAAGTTCGGCGAGCCGATCGGCTACGACTTCTGGCTGAACCTCGTGCGCCTCGTCGACTGGGTGGCGGACAACTGGGAGCGGCCGGACATGGGGATCTGGGAGGTGCGCGGCGGCGCGCAGCAGTTCCTCCTCTCCCGCGTGATGTGCTGGGTGGCGCTCGACCGCGGCATCCGCCTGGCCACCAAGCGGTCCTTCCCGGCGCCGATGGCGCGGTGGGCGGAAGTGCGGGACCGGATCTATCGTGCGGTCTTCGAGCAGTTCTGGAGTCCCGAACGGAACGCGTTCGTGCAGCATCTCGGGTCGACGACGACCGACGCGTCGAGCCTCCTCATGCCCCTCATGCTGTTCATCAGCCCCACCGATCCCCGCTGGCGGTCCACCATGCGCGCCATCACCGCCGACCTCGTCTCCGACTCCCTGGTGTACCGGTACCGGGTGGACGAGGCGGCGCCCGACGGTCTCCACGGGCAGGACGGCACCTTCTGCATGTGCTCGTTCTGGTACGCGGAGTGCCTCGCGCGCGGCGGCGACGTGGACCAGGCGCGCTTCATCTTCGAGAAGATGCTGGGCTACGCCAACCACCTCGGCCTCTATGCCGAGGAGCTGGGTCCCCGCGGAGAATTTCTGGGGAATTTCCCGCAGGCCTTCACCCACCTCGCGCTCATCAGCGCCGCCTTCGAGATCGACCGGCTCCTCTCCGCCACCGGCCGGCCCGAATAGCGGCTGTCCCCTCGCGCGCGGGTCCGCTACAATTCGGGCGTCCACCGTCCTCTTTCCCCAGATCCCGTCATCATGGCCACCTCGACCGCACCCGCCTACCAGAACCTCACGCCTCCCACCCGGGGCGAGACCATCACCCTCGGCGACGGCCGGCTCGACGTGCCCGCGCGGCCCGTCATCCCCTTCATCGAGGGCGACGGGACCGGGCCCGACATCTGGCGCGCGTCGCAGCGGGTGTTCGACGCCGCGGTGAAGAAGGCCTACGGCGGTGAGCGCGAGATCGTCTGGTTCGAGGTGCTGGCGGGCGAGAAGGCGAAGAACCGGGTGGACAGCTGGCTGCCCGACGACACCCTCAAGGCCATCGATCATCACCTCGTGGCGATCAAGGGGCCGCTCACGACGCCGGTCGGCGGCGGGATCCGCTCGCTCAACGTGGCCCTCCGCCAGCAGCTCGACCTCTACGCCTGCGTCCGGCCCGTGCGCTACTTCAGGGGTGTGCCCTCGCCGGTGAAGGCGCCGGAGCAGGTCGACATGATCGTCTACCGCGAGAACACCGAGGACATCTACGCCGGCATCGAGTATCGCGCGGGCACGCCGGACGCGCGGAAGGTGATCGACTTCCTCCAGCGCGAGATGAGCGTCCGTACCATCCGCTTCCCGGACTCCAGCTCGATCGGCATCAAGCCGATTTCCGAGGAGGGCTCGAAGCGTCTGATCCGTGCGGCGCTCGATCACGCCGTCCAGCGGAAGCTTCCGAGCGTGACGCTGGTGCACAAGGGCAACATCATGAAGTTCACCGAGGGTGGCTTCCGCGACTGGGGCTACGAGCTGGCGAAGCAGGAGTACGGCGGCGTGGAGATCGACGGCGGCCCCTGGCTTCGCCTTCCGGGCGGATGCGTCGTGAAGGACGTGATCGCCGATGCGTTCCTGCAGCAGATCCTCACGCGGCCGGCCGAGTACAGCGTCATCGCGACGATGAACCTGAACGGCGACTACATCTCCGACGCGCTGGCGGCGCAGGTGGGCGGGATCGGGATCGCACCGGGCGCCAACATCAACTACCGGACCGGCCACGCCATCTTCGAGGCGACGCACGGAACCGCGCCCAAGTACGCGGGCCAGGACAAGGTGAACCCCGGCTCCGTCATTCTCTCGGGCGAGATGATGCTGCGCTACATGGGCTGGGATGAGGCGGCCGACCGGATCATCGGCTCCCTCGAGGCCACGATCGCCGCGAAGAAGGTGACCTACGACTTCGAGCGGCTGATGACCGGCGCCACGCTGCTCCGGACCAGCGAGTTCGCCGATGCGATGATCGCCGCGATGTAGCCGCCCGCGTTACGAGCGGCCCCGGAAGCGGTCGATGTCGCGCCGGTCCTTCTTGCTGGGACGGCCGCGGTCGTGCTGGAAGATGGGCGCGGCGTTCCTGAGCTGGAGCGCCAGACGCTCGCGGGCCTCGCGGCTCGCGTCCGTTTCCCGGTAGAGCGTCGCAGCGGTGGCGGCCGGACCGCGGCGGGCGGACAGCGCCGCAACGGTCACCACATGCTCGTAGGGGCCGAGGCGGATGCGCAGCTCGTCGCCCACGTTGAGGAGCCGCGAGCGGCGTGCCCGATCGCCGTTCAGCTCCACCTTGCCGCCGTCGACCGCCTCGGCCGCCAGCGCGCGGGTCTTGAAGAAGCGTGCCGCCCACAGCCACTTGTCGAGGCGGACGCGGCCGCCATCCTCGCTATCTTCGATCTGTCCCATACTCCAAAGATACGCCGGTCGCCGTGATCGCTCTCCTGTCGCTTTCGCTCGCTCTCATGTCCGCCCAGGCGCCGCGGGATACCGCGCCCGAGGCGGTCGCGGCGGCGCGCGCGGCGCTCGGGACCGGCCAGCCCTGGCGCGCGAGCCGGCTACTCGCACCCGTGCTCCGCGACTCCTCGGTCCGGACACCCGACCTGCTCCTGCTCGCGGCGGAGGCCGCGGGCGGGTGGGACGGGTGGACCGAGGTGGCGAAGCTTCTCGACGGCGCCGAATGGGTGGACTCGCTGGACGGGGGCCGCGGCCGGGAGCTGCTCGCCCGGGCGGCGCTCGCCCGGCAGGCCGACAGCGCGGCGCTCGCGCATGCGCGGCGCGCCGTGGCCGACGCGTGGCCGGTGTCGCGCGGAATCCGCCTTGTGCTCCTGGCCCGCGCCTACGACCGGCTCGAGGCCCGCGACAGCGCGTCGGCGGTCTACGGCCGGGCGGCGTCGGAGCTGCCCGAGATCGCCGACTGGCTCCGCTTCCGGAAGCTCGCGCTCACCGACGACAGCGCGAGCCGGTCGGCAATCGCGACCGCGATCACGCTGGTCCCCGCGCGCGATCATCTCGCCCTGGCGGAGGCGCAGGCCCGCGAGCGGTCCGGCGACCTCGCGGGCGCCGCCACGGCCTTTGCCGCCCTCGGCGCCTGGGGTGACGCCTTCCGGCTGCGCTACGCCGCCGACTCGAGCGGAGCGGGGCGGACGGCACTTCGCGGCGAGCTCGCGCGGTTCATCGCCGACCGGACCGGCACCGCCGATGCGCGTGCGGCGGCCGGCGTGCTCGACTCGTTCCGTCCGCTCACGTCGCACGAAGAGCTGATCGTGGGTCGAAGTCTCGCGCGCTCCGGGCCCGCGAGCCGCGCGGCGGCGGCGCTGGGCCGCGCACTCAAGGCCGGTGAAGGCACGAGCGCGGACCGGTACGCGTACGCCGAGGCGCTGTTCGCGGCCGACCGCTACACCGAGGCGGCGGCGCAGTTCGGGCTCGTGCGCTCGCCGGCCGCGCTGGCAGCGAGCGCCGCCTACGCGCGCGGGCGCGCCCTCGTGCGGGCGGGGAAGGTGAGCAAGGGCCGGACGGCGCTCCGGAGCGTGCTGAGCCGGCAGGCGCGGTACGCCGAAGCGGCGGCGCCCGCGCTCCTCCTGCTGGCGGACCTCGCGACCGACGAGCGGCGCGATGCCGACGCGCGCGACGCGCTCCTGAGCCTCGTGCGGCGCTACCCGCGCCATCCATACGCGGGCGGCGCTCTCTTCCGCGCCGCGGTCATCGCCTTTGCCGCCGGCGACATGCCCGCGGCAGCCCGCGAGATGGACAGCCTGGTACGGCGCTATCCGGGAAGCGGCGACGTCTCGGCCGCCCGCTACTGGGCGGCGCGCGCGGTCGCCGCGCAGGGTGACAGTGCGGCGGCCCGCGAGCGCTGGCGCGACGTGGCCGCCCGGGATCCCCTGTCGTACTACGCGGCGGCCGCGGCCGAGCGACTCGACACACTGCCGTGGGCGCCGCCGGCGGCGGCCGATTCGTTCGCGCGCTATCCCGACCTCGACAGCGCGCTCGTCCGGATGGAGGTGCTCGAGGCGGCGGGGATGGACCGCGAGGTGCGCTGGGAGGAGGACCGGCTCGCGCGCCTCGCCGACAGCTCGGTGGACCGGCTCCTGGCCACCGCCGCCGCGCTGCGCGCGCGTGGCCGCGCCTCGCGCGGCGTCGCGCTCACCTGGCGCGCGCTCGACCGCGGCGCGCCGCGCGACGCCCGGACCTTCCGCCTCCTCTTTCCGCTCACGAGCCGGGCGGCGCTCGAGGACTACGCGCGGGACCAGCATCTGGATGCTTCCTTCGTCGCCGCGCTGGTGCGGCAGGAATCCATCTTCAACGCGGCCGCCACCTCGCCCGCGGGCGCCCGCGGCCTCATGCAGATCATGCCCGCCGTCGGCCGCGCGCTGGCCCGCTCGGCGGCCTTCCCGCTCTGGGATCCGGTGCTGCTCTATCAGCCCGACGTGAACCTCGAGCTCGGCACCAGGCATCTCGCTGAGCTGGTGCGCCGGTACCCCCAGCCGGTGCGGGCGCTCGCGGCCTACAACGCCGGCACTACGCCCGTCTCCCTCTGGAGCGACAAGGTGGGGATGGCGGACGAGGAGCTGTTCGCCGAACGGATCCCCTACCGCGAGACCCGCGACTACGTCCGGATCATTCAGCGGAACCAGGAGATGTACCGGGCCCTCTACGGATTGCGCTGACCATGCCGACCGTGGCGGACGCCGACGCGGTGATGACGCTCGACGCCTCGGGCGCCGTCGCCTTCGCCAATCCCTCAGGCCATGCGCTGCTGGCGGACCCCGCCGCGCGGACGGCGATCGACGGCCTGGTCGCCGAAGCGCGCGCCGCGGGCGCCGCGAGTGTCCGCCTCCCCGCCTCGGGCGGCCGGCCCGCCCTCCGCCTGGCGGCCTACGCCGTGGGCGACGGCGTCACGCTGATCGGCACCCCTGCGGCGCGGCCGGCGGCCGACGCCGCGATCCTCGACAGCATCCGGGAAATCTTCCTGGCCTGCGACCGCGAGTGGCGTGTCACCTACGTGAATGCGCGCGCCGAGCCGTACCTCGAGTTTCTGGGCCTCACCCGCGCGGAGATGATCGGCCGGGAGCTGTGGGCCACGCTGCCCTTCCTCTCCGGCACCGAGGTGCACGAGGCGGCGGTGCGCGCCGTCGAGGAGCAGCGCGACGTGGAGGTCGAGGTGAAGCCGGGTCCGTTCGACCGGTGGTTCGCCGTACGCATCACGCCCACCGCCGACGGCGCGATCTCCTATTCCCGGGACATCACCGAGCGCAAGGCGGCGGAGGAGCGGATCGGCCAGCTCAACCGCGACCTTGGCCGGCGGGTGGACGAGCTCGAGGCGCTCCTGGAGGTCATTCCGATCGGCATCGGCATCGCGCTCGCGCCCGACGCGAGCGACCTGCGCGCCAATCCGGCATTCACCCGCATGCTGGGCGTTCCGCCCGAGGTGCGGCCGTCGCTCACCGGTCCCGATGCCGATCGGGTGGGCTACCGCGTGATGAAGGAGGGTCGCGAGCTCGCGCCGGCCGACCTGCCGATGCAGCGGGCCGCGCGGGGCGAGCGCATCACGGCGGAGGAAATCGACGTCGTGCAGAAGGATGGCCGGGCGGCCACGCTCCTCTGCTTCGCCTCGCCGCTCTTCGACCGCCAGGACCGCGCGCGAGGGGCCGTCGGCGCCTTTCTCGACATCACCGTGCGGCGCCGGCAGGAGCGGGCCCAGGTCGCGCTGGCCGAGGCGAGCGCGGTGCTCAACTCGTCGCTGGACTACGCGCGTACGCTTGCGACCGTCGCGCGGATCGCGGTGCCGGGGCTCGCGGACTACTGCCTGGTCGACCTGATTACCGACACCGGCGAGGTCGAGCGGGTCGAGTTCGCCCACGTGGACCTCGCCAAGGAGGCGCGGCTCCGGACGACCTCGATGCAGCATGCTCCCGACCCGGAATGGGGCGGGCACCCGATCTCGCGGGCCATGCTCGCGGGCGAGCCGACGTTCATCCCCGACATGACCGACGCGCAGCTCGAGGCGATCGCCCGGAGCGCGGCGCACCTGGCCTACCTGCGGGACCTGGCGCCGCGGTCGATCATCAGCGCGCCGCTGATCGCGCACGGCCGCACGCTGGGTGCCATCACCTTCTGCTGCGCGGAGTCGGGACGCCGCTACACGGCGGACGACCTGGCGCTGGCGCTGAACCTGGCCGACCGCGCCGCGCTCGCGGTGGTGAACGCCCGGCTCTACGAGGCCGCGCAGTCGGAGCTCGCCCAGCGCGCCCAGGCGGAGGCCGATCTCCGGAAGTGGGCCCACATCTTCGAGCATGCCGGCTGGGGCGTCGCGATCATCAGCGCCGACGGGTTCACCCTCGAAGCGGTCAATCCGGCCTTTGCCGCGCTGCACGGATACGAGCCGGAGGAGCTCGTCGGCAAGCCGATCGACGTCGTCCTCGGCATGCCCGCCCGGGAGGAGGCGCGGGAGCTGTACGAGACGGTGCGCCGCGAGGGACGGCGCGTCTTCGAATCGGTCCATATCGACCGCGCCGGGCGCGAGCTGCCGGTGCTGATGGACCTCACGGCGATCCGGGCCGACGATGGCAGCCTCCTCTACTTCGCCGCCAACGTGCACGACCTGACCGACCGGCGGCGCGCGGAGGAGCACGTGCGCCAGGCCCAGAAGATGGAGGCGGTGGGGCGCCTCGCGGGCGGCGTGGCGCACGACTTCAACAACATGATGATGATCATCATCGGCTTCGCCGATTTCCTCTGCCACGCGCTCGAGGCCGACGATCCGCGTCATCGCGATGCCGAAGAGATCCGGAAGGCCGCGGAGCGCGCCGCGGGCCTGACCCGGCAGCTGCTCGCGTTCGGCCGCCAGCAGCTCGTGCATCCGCAGCTGGTGGACCTGAACGTCGTGGTCCGCGACATGGAGCTCATGCTCCGACCGCTGCTCGGCGAGGACATCACGCTCGCCACGTCACTCCCGGCGGTGGGGGCCGTGCGGGCCGACCGCGGTCAGGTCGAGCAGGTGATCATGAACCTCGCCCTGAACGCGCGCGACGCGATGGCCGGCGGCGGCGAGCTCCTGGTCGAGACCCGCTCGATCGAGCTCGCCGACGGCGAGGGCTACCGCCAGCTGGGTCTCGACATGCCGGCCGGCCGCTACGTACGGCTGATCGTGCGTGACACCGGCCTCGGAATGGACGCCGAGACCCGCGGCCGCATCTTCGAGCCGTTCTTCAGCACCAAGCCGCCGGCGCAGAACACCGGGCTCGGCCTGTCCGTCGTGTACGGGATCGTGACGCAGAGCGGCGGCTACGTCGCGGTGGACAGCGGGCCGGGGCAGGGAACCACCTTCACCATCTGGCTCCCTGAGGTGGCGGCCGCGGCCGACCCGCTGCCGGAGGCGCCGGAGTCCGTCGTTCACGGAACCGGGACGATCCTCATCGTGGAGGACGAGCCGGCCGTGCGGGCGCTGGCGGCGCGGGTACTGCGGGAGGCAGGGTACGCCGTGGTTCCGGCGGCGAGCGGGCGGGAGGCGCTCGAGCGGCTCGCCGCCGGCGCGGCGGTGGACGCGGTCCTGACCGACGTCGTCATGCCCGACATGGGCGGCGGTGAGCTGGCGGAACGGCTGCAGGAGCTCCATCCCGAGCTCCCGATCCTCTATATGTCCGGATACACGGGGACCGACGTCCTCCGCCGGGGCTTCGACGAGCAGGGGGTGCCCTTCCTGAAGAAGCCCTTCTCGCCGGGGAGCCTGACGGCCGGCATTCGCCGGCTCCTCGACGAGCGGACCGGCCGCCCGGTATCATAGGACGCCGGGTCGGTCATGGATCACAGTCCGGCCTTTCACTCCGGCGCATCTTGGACCGCGCCGTGGACCCTACCTTCACCTGCTTCGAGGATGGGATGACGCTCTCAGTGAGACACGGTGCACCCTGGGCCCTGCTGTCCGCGGCGATGGCCGCGCTGGTCATCGCCGGCTGCGCGCCGGAGGACTACCCGCGGGACGCGGAGGCCGATTCGACGCACGCGGTGACCGGCGGGTCCGATCCCACGTCGATGTCGGGGCGGTCGCCGGCGGACAGCGTGGCGACCGATCATCACCCCGAAGCCGACGGCAACTCCGGCCGGCCGGCGGCTCGTCCTGGCACTCTGACCGAGGCCGACGGCACTGGAAAGAGGTAGCACCATGAAGTGGCAGATCCTGGTTCCGGCGGTGGCGCTCGCCGCCGCATGCTCCGCCGGCGAAGCCAACCGCGACACCGCCTACCGGCAGACCGATGCCGCGGCCGCCGACACCACCATGGCCGCGGCTCCCGACACCACGGCGCATCAGCCCGCCGCCGCGCTCAGCGACTCATCGATCGTGACCGAGCTGGCCCAGGCCGACATGGCCGAGGTGCAGCAGGCCCGCACGGCGCTCACGGAGTCGAAGAGCGCCGCGGTCAAGACCCTCGCCCGGCGGCTCGAGACCGATCACACGGCGCACCTGAAGCAGATGCGGACGCTCGCATCGAAGCTCAAGGTATCGCTTCCGGATTCGTCGTCCGTGCCGGCCGCGCCCGAGCTCACGGGCAAGACGGGCGCCGCCTTCGACAGCGCCTTCGTGCAGCACGCGATCGACGATCACCAGAAGGACATCGACAAGCTGCAGAACACCATGCTTCCCGCGGCGCAGAGCGCCGACCTCAAGTCGCTGATCCGCACCACCGTGCCGAAGCTGCAGGCGCACCTTGCGCTCGCGCAGTCCACGGAGCGCAAGCTCGGCAGCTGACGCCTTTCCCGTCGGGAAGGTCCTCACCCGCATTCGTGCGGCGGTGAGGCCCTTTCCGAAGGCGGCGATGTTCGCGCTGGCGGAAGAGGGTCACCGGTCGGTGTTCGAGCAACTCGTCGCCTGCGTGCTCTCCATCCGGACCTACGATGAGACGAGCATCGAGTGCGCGCGCCGGCTCTTCGGGGCCGCGCCGGACGCACGCGCCATCGCGCGGCTCTCCGAGCGCGAGATCGATCGGCTGATCGCTCCGTCCACCTTCCACGAATCGAAGGCCGCCCGGATCCGGGAGATCGCCCGGCGCGCCGCGGAGGACTTCGGCGGGACGCTGCCCTGCGACGCGGACGTGCTGCGGTCGTTCCGGGGCGTGGGGCCCAAGTGCGCGCACCTGGCGCTCGGCGTGGCCTGCGGGACCGCGCTCGTCAGCGTGGACGTCCACGTGCACCGCGTGACCAACCGCTGGGGCTACGTGCGGGAGCGGACGCCCGAAGCGACGATGGAGGCGCTGCAGGCCAGGCTGCCGCGACGCTATTGGGTCGAGATCAACGCGCTGCTGGTGCCGTTCGGGAAGCACATCTGCACGGGACGCCTGCCGAAGTGCTCCACCTGTCCCGTGCTCACCTGGTGCCGGCAGGTCGGGGTCGGCGCGCACCGGTGACCAGGCTCAGCGCCGCTCCTCGGGCTGGTAGCCGACGGCGGCATTGAGCCAGCGAACCAGCGGAAGGAGCGCGGCAAAATTCCGTTCGAGCGTGGCGGGGAGCCGCGGGCTCGTGACCTCGTCTCGCGTGAGCGACCGGTACCCGATGAAGGAGCGGTAGCGGAGCCAGCGGGCCGCCGGATGATCGTCGCGGTAGCCGCGGGGCATGCGCCGGAGCACTGCCTCGTCCTCGAGCCCGCCGAAGCGCCGGCGGAAGGCGGGGGCCGTGACGATCGCCTCGAATCCGTCCGGGTCGGCGTCGATCGCTTCGCGGATCGCATCCAGCGCCGGCCGCGCCGGCATCCAGATCCCGCCCGCGACGAACGACTCCGCCGGATCGAGATGGAAATAGAACGACGCGCCCGCGCCCACCGCGTCCACGCCCGCCCCGCGGCCGGCGTCGCGATGATAGAACTGCGCCGCCGCGTGCGTCTTGTAGGGCGACTTGTCGTGCGAGAATCGCACGTCGCGGTGGATCCGGAAGATCGATCGCGCGGGATCTCCCATCATCTCCGGTGCCATCCGCGCGAGCCGCACGTCCATCTCCTCCACCAGCACCCGCATCGGCCCCCGTACTTCCGCCTCATATGCCGGCCGGTGCCCCTCGAACCACTCGCGCTCGTTGTTCCGCGCGAGCCCCCGCAGAAACCTGAGCGCCCCCGGCCCGAACCCCGCAAACTCCGCCGTCGCGTTCCTGCCCGTCCCGCGCGTCGTGCCCGTCCCGCGCGTCCTGCCCCTCTCCACCATTGCCATCTTCTCCCCCCTCCCCATCCCCTTGATCTCCCGCTCCCGCCGAAGCGCCGCGCTTCGGCCCGCGGCCGGCTCGACGTGCGCGAGCGCGACCGGCCTCCGGCTGCGCGTGTACGCCGCTCCGCGCCCCGTGTTATGGGCGCCGATCCGCCGGAGCACGTCGGTCGTGACGCCGGTGTAGAGCGATCCGTCGCGGCAGCGCGCGATGTAGACGAACCACGGCACGCGGGGAATATGCTATATTGCGGCTCGCTCCCCCGCACATCGCCGTCGTTCTCCCGAGGTGAGATGCACGCCGACGCGACCTCCGGACGGGCCGGCCCAGCGCCGTCCCCCCGCCGGCCCGCCAAGTCGCTGCCCGATCAGCGTACGCTGCTCGGCTGGCTGTTCGCCGGCCGGATGGTCCTCGCGCTCGCCATGCTGCTGGCCGCCGGGTTCGTTTCGAACCGCCGCCCCGATTCCGCCTTCATGGTGAGCATCGGCGTCCTCATCGCCTTCACCGTCACCACCTACGGCGCCTGGGTCGTCTTCATCCGGCGCCTTCCCATCAGCGGCATCTTTCTCCCGCTCCAGGCCGCGGCCGACCTCGGGCTCGCGACGCTCCTCGTGTATTTCCTGGGCTCGAGCAGCACGCTCGCCCCCGCCGTCTACGTGCTGGTGATCGCGGCCTACGCCGTGCTGATGCCGCTCCGTGCCGGGGTGGCCACGGCGATCGTGGCCACCATCGTCTACGGCGTGGTCGCGACGCACTTCTCACCCGAAGCCACCGGCATCGCCTTCTGGGCGCAGCTGCTCGTCTTCAACGTGGTCTTCGCCGTCGTGGCGTTCCTGGGGTACCGGCTCCGTGAAGCCGACAGCGAGCACGCCTCGCTCCAGACCGAGCTGAAACGCGTGCGGCTCGAGGCCGACGACATCCTCCACAACATCCGCTCGGGCGTCCTCACCGTGGACCCGGCCGGTCGGCTCGCCTTCATCAATCCCACCGCCGAGCGGCTCCTCGAGCTCGGGGGCACCGATCTGGTGGGGCGGCCGGTGCTCGATCAGCTTAAGCTTCGGTCGACCGAGCTCTGGGCCGCCGTCGTGGCCGGCATCCGGAGCGGGCGCAAGGTGGCGCGCGGGGAAGGGACGGTCATGAAGGAGGATGGCGGCATGTTCCCCATCGGACTCAGCACCACCACCTTCGAGCAGCAGGCCCAGGACGCGCCTTCCGTCACCGCCATCTTCACCGACATCTCGGACCACAAGCAGCTCCAGGAGCTGCACCTGAGGGCGGAGCGCCTGGAGGCGGTCGCGGCGCTGAGCGCGTCGCTGGCGCACGAGATCCGGAACCCGCTCGCCTCGATCCGGAGCTCGGTCGAGCAGCTCGCCCGCGGGCGGCAGGCGGGGGAGGACGAGCGGGTGCTCGCCGGGCTCATCGTCCGGGAAAGCGATCGCCTGAGCCGGATTCTGAGCGAGTTCCTCGACTTCTCGCGCGTCCGCGCCACGCGCTCGGAGCCGGTCGACCTCCACGCCGTGGCGACGGCGGCCGTGCGTCTCGTGCGGGAGCATCCCGACTGCCGTCCCGACGCCGCCCTCACCGTCGACGGGGATCATCTCATGCTCGAGGGCGATGAGGATCTCCTGCACCGCGTGATCGTGAACCTGGTGCTGAACGCGGCGCAGGCGGCGCGCGGGCCGGTGTCGATCGGCGTGTCCGTCAAGGCGGTGGCGGATGCGGAGCTGCCCCCGGGCAGCGACATCGAGCGGGGGGCGCGGCTCACCATCCGCGATACCGGGCCCGGAATTCCCGAGGAGATCCGCCACCATCTCTTCGAGCCGTTCGTGAGCGCGCGTCCGGGAGGCAGCGGCCTCGGGCTCGCCATCGTGCAGCGGGCGGTCGAGGCGCATCGCGGTCTCGTGTTCGTCGAGTCGGCCCGCGGAGCGGGGACCACCTTCACCATCTTCTTGCCCGCCACGCCGGTGGCGGAGGGTATCGCATGAGCCAGAAGCCGTCCGTGCTGGTCGTCGACGACGAGTCCGGCATCCTCGACACGCTGCGCATCCTGCTCCGCAACGAAGGCTTCGAGGTCACCACCGCCCAGGGCGGCAAGGCGGGCCTCGAGCAGATCCGGAGCGGCGCCCACGACATCATCCTCTCGGACGTCAAGATGCCGGGGGTCACCGGCATGGACATCCTGGCCGCGGCCAAGGAGCAGGACGCGATGACGCCGGTCATCCTCATGACCGCGCAGGCCTCGCTCCAGAGCGCGATCGGCGCCGTCAACTCGGGCGCCTACTACTACATCCAGAAGCCGTTCTCCAACGACGAGCTGGTGGCCATCCTCCGCCGCGCCTGCGAGTACCGCGCGGTCAAGGTGGAGAACAAGCAGCTCAAGCAGGAGATCCGCCGGAAGGACCGGAGCGGCGTGAGCCGCCCGATCGGCAAGTCGAAGCGATTCATCGATGTGCTGAAGCTGGCCGAGCATGTGGCACCGACCGACTCGACGGTCCTGATCCAGGGGGAGAGCGGCACCGGCAAGGAGGTCGTGGCCCGCTACATCCACAACCTCTCCAACCGGGCCGACGGGCCCTTCATGTCCATCAACTGCGGCGCCCTTCCCGAGAACCTCCTCGAGAGCGAGCTGTTCGGCCACGTGAAGGGGAGCTTCACCGGCGCCGTGCGGGACAAGCAGGGCCTCTTCGCCGCCGCGCGGGGCGGCACCTTCTTCCTCGACGAGGTCGGGGAGATGCCGCCCTCGCTCCAGGTGAAGCTCCTCCGCGTGCTCCAGGAGCGCGAGGTGATCCCGGT
>JAICUF010000122.1 GCA_025935995.1 Gemmatimonadales bacterium | reverse complement strand
CGCGTCGCCCTTTCGCGTGGGTCTTTTGCGCCTGCTGTCGGGCGTCTCGTGGGGGGGCGCGGCGGGGGGGCCCCTGCGGGGGGGGGGGCGCCCCCCCCCGCCGCCCCCCGCCCCTTGTCGTTTTCCCCTGCGCCGATTCGCGGAGTCCCCATGAGCACCGTTGACCTGCAAGGCATCATGGCCCTCCTGCCGCACCGGTATCCGTTTCTGCTGGTGGATCGCATCCTGGAAATCGAGGGCGAGCGGCGGATCGTGGGCCTCAAGAACGTCACCATCAACGAGCCGTTCTTCCAGGGCCATTTCCCGGGACATCCGGTCATGCCGGGCGTGCTCATCGTCGAGGCGATGGCGCAGGTCGGCGGCGTGCTCGCGATGCGGACGATCGAGCGGCCGGACGAGAAGGTCGTCTACTTCATGGCGCTGGACGGCGTCAAGTTCCGCCGGCCGGTGGTGCCGGGCGACCAGCTCCGCATGGAAGTCGAGATCCTCCAGAACCGCGGCCGGACGGTGCGGCTCCGCGGCACCGCCTCCGTCGACGGCGCGCTCGCGGCCGAAGCGGAGATGCTCGCCCGTGTGATGGAGCGCTGAGCCGATTAGATTCCCCTCGCCCTGACGGCGGGATTCCCCAGCGGAGCGCTGCCTTGCCCCGGAGACGCGGCGACACCCATCGACTGATGCGATGGCTCTGGACGAGCCGGAGGGCCGATGCCAGGTTCGTCCGGCTCGCATTGCTGCCGGCCTCGGGGCTCTGGCGAGTCGCGATGGCGGCGCGGCGCGGGGCCTACCAGCGGGGGTGGCTCACCACCGTGCGCCTCCCGCTGCCCACGATCGGCATCGGGAATCTTACGGTCGGAGGCTCGGGGCGCGCGGCCGTCACCGCGTGGGCCGCGCGCCACCTCGCGACGCGCGGCGTGCGCGCCGGGCTGCTGATTCACGGGGGGCCCGCGCTGGTGGACGCCCTCGCGGCCGCTCTGCCCGACACCGTCGTCCTCGCCGGTGACGATCCCGCAGCGGCGGCGCGGCGGGCCGCCGCCGCGGGCGCGACGATCCTGCTCCTGGACGACGCCTTTCGCCGGCCCGGCGTCGCCTTCGATGCCGCGATCGCCGTGCTGAGCGCCGAGACGACGCGCGCGGTCCCGTGGGCGCTGCCGGCGGGCCCCTGGCGCGAGGGGCGCACGGCGTCCCTCGCGGTCGCCGACGCGGTGGTGATCACCCGGCGGCGCGCCAGCGCCGAGGCCGCGGAATCGCTCGCGGTGGAGCTGGGCGGCACTGTGCGCGGTCCGGTGGCGGTGGCCCGGCTTGGGCTGATCCAGCTTCGCGGACTCGTGAGCGGGGCGGTGCAGCCCGCATCGGTGCTCCGCGGCAAGCGCGTGGTCGCCGCGACGGGACTCGCCGATCCCGACGCGTTCGTGTCGCACGTGAAGTCGGCGGGAGGCGCGGTGCAGGTGGCCACATGGAAGGACCAGGCCGAGCTGCGCGACGAGGACGTGGCCTGGCTCGCGCACGCCGCGCGCCGGGCCGATCACGTCGTGATCACCGAGCGCGACGCGGTGCGGCTCCGCGGCCGCTGGGCGGCGAACGTGCCCGAGCCGCTGGTGGCCGTCCTCGAGCTCACCTGGGAGGAAGGCGGCAGCGCGATTACCGACGCGCTCGACCGGATCGTCGGGCGCACCCAACCGGAGATGTCATGACCAGCACCAGCAGCAAGCAGCCGAATGCCCTGATCCGGCCCGACAAGGACACGTTCCTTTCCGAGGAGAACCCCTTCGAGGCGATGATGTCGCGCTTCGACTACGCGGCCCGCTGCCTCAATCTCGACCCCGGCCTCTACAAGATCCTGCGGAACCCCGAGAAGCAGATCATCGTGTCGGTGCCGGTGCCTCGCGACAACGGAGAGATCGAGGTCTACACCGGCTACCGGGTGCTCTACAACACCTCTCGCGGCCCCGCCAAGGGCGGCATCCGCTTCGATCTGAACGTGAGCCTCGACGAGGTCAAGGCGCTCGCGGCGTGGATGACGTGGAAGTGCGCCGTCGTCAACATCCCCTTCGGCGGCGCCAAGGGCGGCGTGATCTGCGATCCGGGTGCGATGTCCCCGGGCGAGATCGAGCGGCTCACCCGCCGCTACACGTCCGCGATCATCGAGACGCTGGGCCCCGATTCGGACGTGCCCGCGCCGGACGTGAACACCAACGAGCGCGTGATGGCGTGGATCATGGACACGTACTCCATGCACAAGCGCCACACCGTGACGGCCGTCGTCACCGGAAAGCCGGTGGAGATGGGCGGCTCGCTCGGGCGGCGGGAGGCGACGGGGCGCGGCTGCATGATCGTGACCCGCGAGGCGCTCCGGAAACTCGGCATGCCGATCCAGGGCGCGAGGGTGGTGGTGCAGGGGTTCGGGAACGTCGGCTCGATCGCGGCGTTGCTCCTGCAGGAGCAGGGGGCGCGCATCGTCGCCGTGAGCGACAAGTCGGGCGCGCTCCACAATCCGGCGGGCCTCGACGTGCCCGACCTCCTCAAGTGGGTGCGCGAGAAGAAGCTCCTCGCCGGCTACCCCAAGGCCGAGGCCATCACCAACGACCAGCTCTTCGGCCTGCCCTGCGACGTGCTCCTGCCGGCGGCGCTCGAGAACGTGATCACGAGCAAGAACGCCAAGGACATTCAGGCGAAGATCATCTGCGAGGGGGCCAACGGCCCGACCACCGCGAACGCCGACAAGATCCTCGAGGAAAAGGGCGTCTTCGTCATCCCCGACATTCTGGCGAACGCCGGCGGCGTGACCGTCAGCTATTTCGAATGGGTGCAGGACCGCGGCGGCTACTTCTGGGAAGAGGACGTGGTCAACCAGCGGCTCGAGCGGATCATGGTGCGCTCGTTCGAGGAGGTGGCCACGATGTCCGCCAAGCACTCGGTCAGCATGCGCGTCGCCTCGTACATGCTCTCGATCGACCGCGTGGCGGCGGTGCACCGGCTGCGCGGGCTGTATGCCTGATGGAGATCGCGCTCCTCGCGGTGGGCCGGCTCCGGCCATACTACCGCGAGGCGTGCGATGACTATTTCACGCGCCTCGGCCGCTTTGCCCGCGTGCGCGAGCACGAAGTCCGGGAGGCGGCGCGGGCTCCGGGAATCGACGCCCAGCGGGAGCAGGAGGCCGCAGCACTCCGCCGACTCCGGCCGGCCGGCGCCACCCTCGTGTGTCTCGCTCGAGACGGCCTGGCATGGTCCAGCGAGGAGCTGGCGCGCCGGCTGGAGCGGTGGCTCCTCGATGCGCGGCCGCTTGCCTTTGCGATCGGCGGGTCGAATGGCCTGGCGCCCGCGTTCGTTGCCGAAGCCTCGGCGGCGTGGAGTCTCGGGCCGCTGACGCTTCCGCATGAGCTGGCCCGTGTCGTGGCAGTCGAGCAGCTCTACCGGGCCTTCACGATTCTGCGCGGCGAGCCGTATCACAAGGGCCCCTGACCCGCCTCTCCGCCCCGGACGCCCATGATCGAGTGGTTCGAGGAGTGGTTCGGCGAGGAGTACCTGGCGCTCTACCCGCACCGGGACGATGCCGATGCGGAGCGCGCAGTGGCCCTCATCCGGCGCACGGTGCCCTGGCGCGAGGGCTGGCGGGTCCTCGACGTCGCGTGCGGCCCCGGCCGCCATGCGCGGGCGCTCTCGGCGGCCGGCGCGAAGTGCATCGGCCTCGATCTCTCGGCCACGCTGCTCCAGCGCGCCCGCGCAGTCGCCCGGGTTCCCCTCATCCGGGCGGACATGCGCCGGCTGCCCGTTCGCCCCGCCTCGATGGATCTCGCCGTCAATCTGTTCACGAGCTTCGGCTACTTCGCCTCCGACGATGAGCATCGACAGGCGCTTGCCGGGATGACCGCGACGGTGCGTCGCGGCGGCTGGCTGGTCATCGACTTCCTCAACGCGCCCGCCGTGCGGGCGATGCTGGTCCCCGCCGAAGACACGACGCTCGCGGGTCAACCGGTGCGGATCGAGCGCGAGGTGATCGGCGGCGGCCGCTTTGTCCGGAAGCGGATCACCACGGGAAGCGGGCGGGTGTTCACCGAGCGCGTGCGGCTCTTCACGCCGGCCGAGCTGGCCGCCATGCTCGCGGATGCCGGCATCGAGGTCCGCAACCGATTCGGCGACTACGATGGCGCCGAGCTCGGCGACGAGTCGCCGCGGGTGGTGCTCATGGGACGGCGGCGGTGAGCTTCCGGCTCGTCACCACACCACTCGATGCGGAGCTGACGCTTCCGGCCCAGCGGGCGGGCGGTTTTCCCGCGGCGCTCCTCCCCGCCTGCATCGCGGCGCCGGGGACGGAGCCGCTGCTCGACCGCCTTCGCCGGCCCGGGGTGCTGGCCGTGACGACGGGTCAGCAACCGGCGCTCCTCGCCGGCCCACTCTACACCATCCACAAGGCACTCTCGGCCGCGGCGCTCGCGCGCGAGCTCGAGACCCGCTGGGGCCGCGCGGTGGTGCCGATCTTCTGGGTCGCGGGCGACGACCACGACTTCGCGGAGGCCAACACGGCTGCGTGGATCGGCGCGGACGGGACGCTCCGGCGGGCGGCACTCCCCGCGCGGCCGGCCGAGGCGCCGATGTTGCCGCTCTACCGGGAGGAGCTCGACCCGACGATCGGCGAGCTTCTGAGCCGGTTCCACGCGTCGCTGCCGGACACCGAGTTCCGTGGCCCGACGGTGGCATGGCTGGGGCGGCACTACCGGCCCGGCGTCTCCCTGGCGGCAGCATTCGGCGGCGCACTGGCGGAGCTCCTCGCGCCCCTCGGAATCGTCTGCATCGACAGCACGCACGCCGCGTTCAAGCGTGCGGCCGCGCCGCTGCTGCTCAAGGCGCTCGAGGCGTCCGGCGAGCTCGACCGGCGGCTGTCGGAGCGCGCCGGTGAGCTGACGTCGGCCGGTCGCGACCCGGGCGTGGCGGTCGGCGGTGGGGCGAGCCTCGTGATGATCGAGGGAGGCGCCGGGCGGGATCGCCTGATCGCCGCGGGCGGTGCGTTCGTGACCCGGCGGGGCGGAGAACGCTTCACCCTCGACGCCCTCCGGACCATCGCGGCGGAGGATCCTTCGCGGCTCTCGGCCAATGTGCTGCTGCGACCCGTGGTGGAGAGCGCGCTCCTCCCGACGGTGGCCTACGCGGCCGGCCCGGGCGAGCTGCGGTACCTCCCGCTCACGTGGCCCGTC
The DNA here is from genome assembly GCA_025935995.1 of Gemmatimonadales bacterium. Lineage (GTDB taxonomy): Bacteria > Gemmatimonadota > Gemmatimonadetes > Gemmatimonadales > GWC2-71-9 > JAICUF01. The sequence goes on along the minus strand of JAICUF010000122.1, from coordinate 1,609 downwards.
TACCGCGGGCTGGACGTCGAGCAGCAGACCGCCGTGCCCCGCTGGTCGGGGATGGTCGTCGAGGCGCACGTGGACCGCGCGCTGGAGAAGTTCGGGCTCCGGCTCGAGGACCTGGAGGAGGCCCTTCCTGCGCTGCAGCACCGCGTGCTGCGCTCGAGACTTCCCGCGGAGGCGGAGACGGACCTGGCCCGCCTGCGGGCAACCCTCGCGGAACGTTATGCCGAGGTCTCCCGCACCGCCGGGTCGATCGATCCCACGCTCGTACGGACGGTGGAAGGCCGACGTGACCGCGCGCTCGACGGGATCGATCGGATCGAGCGCCGGCTCATCGGTCACCTGCGCAGGCGGACGGAGACCGAGATGCGGCAGCTCGAGCGTGCGCATCAGGCCGTCTATCCGGACGGGTCACCCCAGGAGCGCGTCCTCGTCGCACCGTCGTTCCTCGCCCGCCATGGCCCGGTTCTTCTCGACGCCACTCTCGCCGCCGCCGCGGGCTGGTATCGCGGCGCCCTTGAGAGCGGCGCAGGCTCCGCCTAAACTCGACCCATGGGCATACTCGCCGTCGTTCTCTTCGTGGCGCTTCTCATTCCCGTGCTGGCGATCCTGCTCGACTCGCCGATGGGGCGGGCGCTCGGCCGCCGGCTGGAGGGAGACCGCGGGCCGGAGCCGGCGCTCAGGGAGCTCGCGCGGAAGGTCGAGCTTCTCGAGTCGCAGGTGGACGATCTCGAGCGGGGCCTCCAGAGCGTGCGCGACGACAATGCCTTCCTGCAGCGCCTGCTCGACGAGGGCGAGCGGCGCGTCCTGCCACCGCCCGACACTCCCTGAGCCGGCGCATCGGGCAGCGGCCGGCGGTGCTCGTGGCCGCAGGAATCCTCGCCAGCCGCATCGTCGGCCTCGTTCGAGGGCTCGTCTTCGCGCGCTACTTCTCGACGTCGGCCGCGGCGGATGCCTTCACCGCGGCGCTCCGCATCCCCAATCTGCTGCAGAACCTGTTCGGCGAAGGGGTGCTCTCCGCCTCCTTCATCCCCGTGTATGCGGGCCTGCTCGCCCGCGGCGAACGCGACCGGGCCAACCGGGTCGCGGGCGCCGTCTTCTCGCTGCTCGCCTTGATCGTCGCACTCCTCGTCCTGGCCGGCGTGCTCGCGACGCCGGTGCTGATCGAGCTCATCGCGCCGGGCTTCACCGGTCCCACTCGCGAGCTGACGATCCGCCTGGTGCGGATTCTCTTTCCGGGCGCAGGCCTTCTGGTGCTCTCGGCCTGGTGCCTCGGCATTCTCAACAGCCACCGCCGGTTCTTTCTCTCGTACGTATCGCCCGTGATCTGGAACCTCGCGATCATCGCGGCGCTGCTCGTGTACGGGCCGCGGGAGTCGCTCAGCCGTCTCGCCGTGATCGCGGCCTGGGGCTCGGTCCTCGGCTGCGGGCTCCAGTTTCTCATCCAGCTGCCGACCGTCCTGCGGCTCGCCCACGGCGTGCGGCCGGTGCTCGACACGGCGTCCGCGGCAGTGCGGCAGGTGATCCGGTCGTTTCTGCCGGCCTTTGTCGGGCGGGGCGCCTACCAGCTGAGCGCATACGCCGACATGTGGCTCGCCTCCAAGGTGGCCGAGGG
>JAICUF010000069.1 GCA_025935995.1 Gemmatimonadales bacterium | reverse complement strand
GCGGCAAGCTGCCCGTAATCGGACGGTACGATGTTGCCAGCCATAAGCTCCAGCTCCGAGGGTGGTGCGGCGGGACGGCCGCGGGCTCCGACCCACCATAACTATGCAATCCAGGGACCGCTACGCCACACATCACGTGGCCTGCAATAATCCGACAGCCCTGCTAGCTTGAACGCTCCAGGCGCGCCACGGTTTGTGCAGAACGTTGCAGCAAATCTACACTGCTGTGGCTGTCCGGCGACACTCAGGGCACGCTTGTTGCTTGACAGACGCACCACCGTGTGGTAAGAACGTTACTCTCGGGCCTGCCCGGTGGTCCAGACCGCTGCGTCTGTCCGTCAACACAAGAGGAATGCAATGGGTACATCGCTCGCCTACAACGCGCCGACCCCCTCAGCCGGCACTGGGCCGAGTTCGGATCGCGACCCGCTGAGCATCCCGAGCGAGGTCAAGGCGAGCATCCGGGTGCTCGTCATCGATGACGAGCGCACCCTTCGCGAAAGCTGCGCCAGCGTGCTCCAGATGGACGGGTACAACGTGACCCTCATCGGGCGCGGCGAGGAGGCGCTGGAGACCGTCAAGCGGCGGAAGTTCGACATCATCCTCGTCGATCTCTACATGTCGCAGATCTCCGGGCTCGACATCCTCCGGAATGCCCTCGAGGCCTATCGCGACACCATCGTCGTGGTCATGACGGGCAATCCGAGCGTCACGAGCAGCATCGAGGCGCTGCGTGCCGGCGCCTGGGATTACCTGCCCAAGCCCTTCTCGGCGACCCATCTGCAGGTGCTGATCGGCCGGGCGTCGCACGCGGTCATGGTGGGACGCGAGGCGCAGGATCTCCGGCTGCAGCTCATGAAGCAGCACGGCCACAGCGACAAGATCGCCCTGATCGGCATCTCGCCGCTCTTCCGGAAGGCGGTGGAGCTGGCGCGCAAGGTGGCGGCCACGGACGCCTCCGTCTTCATCAGCGGCGAGAGCGGCACGGGCAAGGAAGTCATCGCGCAGTTCATTCACCAGAACAGCCGGCGCGCGAGCCGGGTGCTCGTGCCGATCAACTGCGCCGCGCTGCCGGAGCCGCTGCTCGAGAGCGAGATGTTCGGCCATCGGAAGGGCGCCTTCACCGGTGCGGACCGCGACAAGCCGGGTCTCCTCGAGACGGCGAACGGGGGCACGCTTTTCCTCGACGAGCTCACCGAGATGACGCTGCCGCTCCAGGCCAAGCTCCTCCGGGTAATCCAGGACGGCGTCGTTCGCCGGGTCGGAAGCGAGACCCAGGACGCGGTGGTGGACGTCCGCTTCATCTCGGCTACCAACCGCGATCCGCAGGAAGCGGTGGATCAGGGCGTTCTGCGCGGCGATCTCTTCTACCGGCTCCGCGTGGTGCCGATCAAGCTGCCGCCGCTCCGGAAGCGCCCGGAGGACATCCCGCTCCTCGCCAACCACTTCCTGACCCACTACTGGCATCGCCACCGGCAGATGGGCGAGCGCGTGCCCAAGCTGAGCGAGGGGAGCGTGGCGTTCCTCCGCTCGCGGGTCTGGCGCGGCAACGTGCGCGAGCTCCAGAACGTGATCGAACATGTGGCCGTGATGGCGGAGCCCGACCAGCTGATCCAGCCCAACGACATCCCCATCTACGAGGACAGCGGGGAGTGGACGCCCGACAGCGCGGCGACGCCGGCCGGCGTGATGGACGAGGCGTACCATCCGGCCAAGGACCGCGTGATCGCGCAGTTCGAGAAGGAGTACCTCACGCGGCTGGTCGGGCGGGCGGGCGGCAACATGTCGAAGGCGGCGCGCCTCGCGAGCATCGATCGCACGACGCTCTATCGCCTGATGGACAAGCACGAGTTCCAGCGGAACGACGGCGCCGAGGACGCGTGACGCCGGAGATCCGCACCAGCACCGCGACGCCGCCGGAGCGGCGTCGCGCCATCGCGCCGCCCAGCGCATGGGATCCGGACGGTCCCGCGGCGCCGACCATCGCGCCCGCGCTCTGGGATACGCTTCGCTCCGCCGTCGAGGCGGTGCAGCGGGACTGGCAGAAGGTGGTAGAGGATGCGGCCTCGCCCGACGAGGCGGTCTCGCATCTGGCGTGCATCGCGACGGCGGTTCGCGACATCGCCGGCGGCGGCGACGGCTGCATGGACGACCTCCCGCGCACGGTGCTGTCGAGACGCCTGGTCGCGCTCGTGCGCACGGAGTTCATCCAGCGGGCCTCGCCGCCCGCGCCGGTGCCGGATCCGGCGCAGCTCATCATGGTGCTCGGCGCGATCGAGCGGGTCGCATCCCAGCTCGAATCCGACTGGGCGCGGCATCTGGCCGACCGGCTGTCCGGGCCCGACGGGCTCGAGCTGGTGGTGGAGGTGGCGCATGATCTGCGCTCGCCGCTCACGTCGATTCTCTTTCTCGCCGAGACGCTCCAGCGCGGCCGCAGCGGTCCGGTGAATCCGATCCAGGAACGCCAGCTCGGGCTGATCTACAGCGCGGCGTTCGGGCTCAGCTCGATGGCGAGCGACGTGATCGAGCTGGCGCGCGGCGGCGACCGGCTGGTCGATCTCGATCCGATCCCGTTCTCGGTCGCCGATATCCTCGAGTCGGTGCGCGACATCGTGCAGCCCATCGCCGAAGAGAAGGGGCTGGAGGTGCGCATCGTGTCGCCGCCGACCGACTTCCGGGTCGGGCACCCCGTCGCGCTGAGCCGCGTCCTGCTCAACCTGACGACCAATGCGCTCAAGTTCACCAACGAGGGGTACGTGGAGGTCACGGCCCGCGAGCTGCATCCGGCGGAGACCGAGTTCTCGGTGCGCGACACCGGGCGGGGGATCCCGCCGCAGTCGATGGCGACCCTGTTCGAGCCCTTCCGCCGCCGGCAGAAGCAGGGCGAGTACGCCTTCTCCGGTTCCGGCCTGGGTCTCTCGATCTGCCGGAAGCTGGTGGAGGCGATGGGCGCGCGGCTCGAGGTGGAGACGGAAGCCGGGGTCGGCACGTGCTTCCACTTCGCGCTTCGCCTCCCGCCCGCGCAGTGGCCCACCGCCCCCTGAGCGGACCGCTCGCCCTACCCGCATCTCCCCGACCAGTCTACCTTTACCGCGCTGCCGTCCCGCGCTGCAGCACGTGACCCTTCGGCGACCCGGCCGATGCCGGTCGCGCAGCGCGAGGCGGCGATGACGCCGGCTGCCCACGGGCGGCCCAGTCGCGACGGACCTCGACGTTCGCCGCGCCCCAATTCATGAGCAGGCTCTCGACTGCGCGCGCGGTGGCGGCGCCCAGCCCGCCGACCGGGTCCGGCAGGGCGGCCCGTCGACCGGCGCGCGGTCCGGCCGGAACCTACAACGTGACCTACCCGCATCTGCGTCCCGGCCGCACGGCCGAGCTCGCGCTCCATGCCCCGAACGCCGCCCTCCTGATCGACTTCGACAACGTAACGCTCGGCATCCAGTCGGATCTGACGAAGGAGCTGCGCACCCTCCTCAACAGCGACATCATCAAGGGGAAGGTGGCCGTGCAGCGGGCCTACGCCGACTGGCGGCGGTACCCGCAGTACATCGCGCCGCTCTCGGCGTCGTCGATCGACCTCATCTTCGCGCCGGCCTTCGGATCGGTGAAGAAGAACGCGACCGACATCCGCCTCGCCATCGACGCGATCGAGCTCGTCTTCACGCGGCCGGAGATCGGCACGTTCATCATCATGTCGGGCGACAGCGACTTCTCGACGATGGTGATCAAGCTCAAGGAGTACGGTAAGTACGTCATCGGCGTCGGGATCCGCGAGTCGGCGAGCGACCTGCTGATCCAGAACTGCGACGAGTACTTCTCGTACAACGATCTGGCCGGTCTCACGCGCGAGGCGGAGCCGGGGACGTCCACGCGCGATCCGTGGGAGCTGGCGCAGGAGGCCGTCGCGCAGATGGCGCGGAACGGCGACGTCATGCGGTCCGACCGGCTCAAGCAGGTGATGCAGCAGATCGACCGCAACTTCGACGAGAAGAACGCGGGCTTCAGCCGGTTCAGCAAGTTCGTGCTGGAGGCTGGGCAAAAGGGGAAGCTGCAGGTCACCAAGCTGGACAACGGACAGTTCGAGGTCGCACCAGTGGGCGCGGCAGCCGCGGCGCCGACGCCGGCGCCGCGAGGTGGGCGGGGCGGACAGGGCGGGCGGGCCGGACACGAGGGGCAGGAGGGGCGGGAAGGGCGAGATGGGCGAGAGGGACAGGACGGTGCACGGAGGGGGCGGGGCCGTGGACGGGGCAGGCGCGGAGAGACAGCGGAACGGCCGGCGGCGGCCGCGGCAGCGGCGGCAGGCGAAGGTGCTCCGGCGCAGCCTGCAGGGCTCTCGCTCGCCCGCGCATTTCAGCTGATGAGCGAAGCGCTGGCGGAGTTCCGGGGGCCCGTTGGCCAGGGGCCGCTTCGGCTCCGGATGGTGGCGATGCATGGGCGCGAGGACCCGCTCCTCGAGGAGAGCCGCTTCGGACGCCTGCTCCGCCAGGCCAACGATGCCGAGGTCGCGGACGTGCGGCAGGTCGGGGATGACGAGCTCGAGGTGACGGGCCGGCGGCGGCCGGACGCGAGGGCAGCGCAGGCGCAGCGCGGCGCAGCGGCAGAACGGGCGGTCGCGGCGGAGCCGGCGGAGCGGACCCCGAGCGCCGCCGCCGAAGCCCCGGTGGCGAAGCCCGTAGCAGCGGCGCCGCCCGAGCCGCGCGAGGCCGGTCCGCGAATGGGCGTGCGGTTCCGCCGCGGGTCGCGCGGGCCGTCGCAGACACGGGAGTTCCCCCTGATCGGCGTCGTGCGGAGCGAGGTGCCGGCGGAGTCTCCCGCGACGTCAGCGGAGGCGGCCGCGGCTTCGCCGGCGGAGGCGACCGCGAAGGACCGACCACGCCGGCCGCGGGCCAAGTCCGCCCAGGCGACGAAGACGGCAGAAGGACCCAAGGCCGCCAAGCGACCCTCGCGGGCCAAGGCGGCGAAGAAGGCGGAATGAGCGGGACGCGACGGGCAGCGACGCTGCCCGTTCGCTTTTTCGCGCGGCCCGCCGACGTCGTCGCACGCGAGCTCCTTGGGGCGGTGATGGCCTCGCACGACGGTGCCGTCACCGCGGGTCGCATCGTCGAGACGGAGGCCTATCTCGGCGCCGACGATCCCGCGGCGCACGGGTACCTCGGCCGCCGGAACCAGCGCAACGCCGCGATCTTCGGTCCGCCGGCGTCGTGGTACGTCTATCTGTCCTACGGCATGCACTGGTGCGCGAACCTGGTCTGCGCACGCGAAGGCGAGGCCGCGGCGGTGCTCATCCGGGCCCTCGAGCCGCTCGAGGGGCTCGACGTCATGCGCGCTCGCCGAGGCGGCGTGCCGGACCATCAGCTCTGCTCCGGCCCCGGCAAGCTCTGCCAGGCGCTCGGCATTACGCGGTCGCTCGACGGCGCGATGATGCGTAGATCGCCTGTGACGGTGCATCGGGGGCGGCTGGCGGAGGCGGATCTCGTCCGCGCGACGCCCCGAATCGGCATCAGCAAGGCGGTCGAGTGGCCTCTCCGCTTCGTGCTGCACGGCTCGCGGTGGGCATCACGCCGGCGCTGATCCGGCGCGAACGCCTCGAGACCATCCGGAAATGACGAAGGCCGCCACGGTTCCCCGTGGCGGCCTTCGTCACATCAGCGGTCCGGCTCAGTAGCCGGAGATCGGCTCCCGCGAGCTTCCGAGCGTGATGCGAAGGCCGCCCATGAAGCTGTGGGTCATGCCTTCGATCAGATGGCCCGATGACGTGATGGCGGTGGTGCCGGTTCCCGTCGTGACGCTGCGCGTGCGCGCACCGGTCGTGATCTGATACTGCCCGAACGCCATGAGGCCGCCGACGTTGAGCTGGAGGCCGGCGATGAGCGAGCCGAAGCCGCTGCTCCCGATGTCGGAGGTCACTTCCTGCTGCTCCGCGCTCGTGTTGGTGACCGGCTGCGGATTGATCACGTGCATCAGCCCGACGCCGACGCCGATGTACGGCTGCATCGCCGAGCGCACCGGGAAGGCGACGAGGGTCGCGGAGTAGCGCCGGATGTCGTTGAAGGTGACCGTCTCCGTTCCACCGGGCGCCGAGCCCGAGCTGAAGCTGCTCGTCTGGTTGTCGCCGACCATCTCGTCGACGGCCAGGAGCAGGCCGGTGCGGCGGGCCTTGATCAGCGTGTGCGCGCCGACCATGAGGTTGCCGCCACGGCTCTGGGTCGGCGTCTTGTAGATCAGCACGCCGGCCTCGCCACCCACGTACCACTGGAAGTCGTCCTTCCGGTGCAGACTCTGCGCGGAAAGCGACGTGGCGCCGATACCGCACAGAAGCGCCACCAACGGGATCCTGCGGCTGAGCACGCTCATCAACCAGCCTCCTGGGAAATCCGCGACTGCACTGGAAAAACGCGAGGTTGAACCGGGGTCGTCTCGATCGGGAAGTGCATTGCGGGGAAAGGACTTACGGTGCCAACGCCCCGCGGGATGCGTTCCCGCCGGGGTGGGGAAGTGCAAAGACCGGGCCCGCCGGCGGGTCGGTGGGCGGGGCGGCCAGCGGACCTGGCTATATGAGGGAGAGCCGCCGGCCGACCTTCCGGAAGGCCGCCAGCGCCTCGTCGAGGTCCTGGCGAGTATGGGCGGAAGAGATCTGGCAGCGCACCCGGGCCTGTCCCTGCGGCACCACGGGGAAGCCGAAGCCGGTCACGAAGACGCCTTCCTCGAGGAGCATCTCGCTCATCCGGATCGCGGCCGCGGTCTCGCCCAGGATGACGGGGATGATCGGCGTCTCGCCCGGGAGCGGCCTGAAGCCGAGCGCGATCAGCTGTTCGCGGAAGTAGCGGGCATTGTCGCGGAGGCGCGCGACGCGGTCGGGGCTCGCCTCGAGCACCTCGATGCTCGCGAGCGCGCTCGCGGCGACGGTCGGCGGCAGGGCATTGGAGAAGAGCTGCGGCCGCGCGCGCTGCGTGAGATAGTCGCACACCTCGGCGGATGCCGCGACGAACCCGCCGGCCGCGCCGCCCAGTGCCTTGCCCAGGGTCGACGTGATGATGTCGATCTCGCCCACGAGCCCGAAGTGCTCGGCGGTGCCGCGGCCGTGGGTGCCCAGCACGCCGGTGGCATGCGAGTCGTCCACCATGAGGATGGCGTCGTATTTCCGGCAGAGGGTGACGAGCTCGGGGAGCTTCGCGATCGCGCCTTCCATCGAGAAGACGCCATCGGTGACGACCAGGCGGGTCCGCCGGTCCGCGGCAGCGCGGAGCTTTTCCTCGAGGTCGGCGAGATCGGCGTGACGGTAGACGGCCGTCTGGCAGCGGGTGATCGCCTTCGCGAGGCGGACGCCGTCAATGATCGAGGCGTGGTTCAGCTGATCGCTGATCACGATGTCGTTCTCGCCGAGCAGCGTGCCGGGCGCCGCCTCGTTGGCGTTCCAGCAGCTCACGAAGCTGAGGCTCGCTTGGGTGCCGACGAGGCGGGCGCACGCCTCCTCGAGGGCCCGGTGCACCGTGAACGTCCCGCAGATGAAGCGCACCGAGGCGGTGCCGGCGCCGAAGCGGTCAAGCGCGGCCTTGCCGGCCGCTACGACCACGGGATCGTCGCTGAGTCCCAGATAATTGTTGGAGCTCAGGATGATGACCTCGCCGCGCCCTTCCATGCGGACGCGCGGGCCCTGCGGGCCGTCGAGGTAGTTGAGCCGCTTGTAGACGCCATCCTTCCGGAACTGCTCCAGCTCTCCGGCGATGCGCCGGTCGAGGCTGTTCTTCATGCGCCGATCTCCAGAATCACCTTGCCCGCCTGGCCGTCCTTGATCACCTGGATCGCGTCGGCCATGCGGTCGAGAGGGAAGCGATGGGTAATGACGGGTCGGGGATCGAGCTGGCCGGAGCGAAGGAAGCGCTGCATCACGTCCCACGTACCGTACATCCGCCGACCCGTGACGCCGTAGAGCGTGAGCCCCTTGAAGATGACGTCCCGCGCGAAATCCACCTCGGTCGCGCGGCTCGGGGTTCCCAGCATGTTGACGCGGCCGCCGAGGCGCGCGGCGGCAAAGGCTTGGGCGTGGCCCGCCGGATGGCCGCTCATCTCGCAGACGAGGTCGACGCCGTCGCCGCCTGTCAGCTCCTTCACGCGCGCGACCACATCCTCGCGTCCGGGATTGAGAGTGACATGCGCGCCCATGGTCCGCGCCAGCTCGAGCCGGCGGTCGTTGAAGTCGCTCGCGAGCACCAGGGCCGCCCCCGCGGCGCGCGCGACGCCCACCGCGAAGCAGCCGATCGGTCCGCAGCCGAGGACGAGCACCCGGCTCCCCGGCACGATGCCGCCCTCGAGCACCGTGTGCACGGCGTTGCCGGTCGGGTCCATGATCGCGCCGGTCTCCGGCGGGATACCGTCGAGCTTCATCACGTTCGACGCGGGCATCGCGATGTAGTCGGCAAAGGCGCCGTCACGGTCGACGCCGATGATCTGGGTGCGGCGGCAGAGGTGGGCCTCGCCGATGCGGCACTGGAGACAGTGTCCGCAGACGATGTGGCCTTCGGCGGTGACGAGGTCCCCGACGGCGAGCAGCCCTGCCGCTTCGGCCTCGCGCCCGAGCTCCGCCACCTCGCCTGCGAACTCGTGGCCGATGACCACCGGCGGCCTGAGCCGGTTGCTGGCCCACGAGTCCCATTCCCAGATATGGAGATCGGTCCCGCAGACGCCGGCGTAGTGCACCTTGATGAGCACGTCGGAGGCCCCGCAGACGGGCTTCGGGACCTCGCGCAGCACCATGCCCGGTCCCGCCGTCTCCTTCACCAGCGCTCGCATGCAGCCTCGGGGTGGAGTCGGGCGGAAATATAGTCAGAGGATGGAGCGATGAAGCCCGCCGTCGACGCTGAGCGCGGTGCCGGTGATATACGATGCGAGATCCGAGGCGAGAAAGGCGGCGACGGCGCCGAACTCGTCGGGCCGGCCGACGCGCCGGACGGGTATTGCCGCCGCCTGTCGCTCCATCTGCTCCTCGACCGTCGTGCCGGCGACGGCACGCGCCGCCGCGAGCGAACGGAGGCGGTCGGTCGCGATCAGGCCGGGGCACAGCACGTTCACGGTGATTCCGTCGACGGCGACCTCGTCCGCCAGCGATCTGGCGAAGCCGAGGAGGCCCGCGCGAGCGGTGGTGGACAGGATGAGTCCGGGCTGCGGCTCCTTCGCCGCGATGGAGCCGACGCAGATGATGCGCCCCCAGTGTCGTGCGCGCATGCCGGGGACGGCGGCGCGCGCGAGGTGTACCGCAGAGAGCAGGTTCGCGTCGAGTGCGTCGTCCCACGCGTCCTCGTCGTGCTCGAGGAACGCGCCCGCCGGCGGGCCGCCGGCATTGCAGAACAGGATGTCCACCGGCCCGGCCGCCGCTTCAGCGCGGCGCACGAGGTCGAGCGCTTCCTCCCGCCGCGACACGTCGGCCGCGGCCTCGTGGATCTCGGCCGCGGTGTCCGAGCGCAGGCGCGCCGCCGCCTCGGCGAGGCGGCCGCCGTTCCGGGCGTTGAGCACGATGCGGGCGCCTTCCCGGGCCAGGGCCGCGGCGGTCGCGTAGCCGAGGCCCGCGGAGCCGCCGGTAACGAGCGCGGTGCGGCCGCCGATTCCCAGATCCACGTCAGACCAGCGCGGGGCGCGTGACCGGCTCGATTCTTACGGCGCTGATCTTGAACTCGGCGATCTTGGCGTAGGGGTCGAGGCGGGGATTGGTGAGCAGGTTGGCGGCAGCCTCGCGGAAGTGGAACGGGATGAAGATCTGGCCCTGGGCCTGACGATCCGAGACGCGGACACCGATGACGAGCGTGCCGCGCCGTGACGTCACGCGGACGTTGTCGCCGTCCGCCACGCCGAGCTCTGTCGCGTCGGTCGGGCTGATCTCGACCACGGGAACCGGCTCGCGCGAATCGAGGCCTTCCGACCGCCGCGTCATCGTGCCGGTGTGCCAGTGGTACATCTGGCGGCCGGTATTCATGACGAACGGGTACTCGGCGTCGGGCAGCTCCGACGGCGGGAGATATTCGACCGGCACGAAGCAGCCGCGGCCGTCGACGGTCGGGAAGCGCTGATCGAAGAGGAAGGCGGTCCCCGGGTGGCCCGGCTCCGGCACCGGGTACTGCAGCCCGGCGGTCCGGAGTCCGTCGTAGGTCACGCCGCGCCAGGACGGCGTGACGCTCGCGATCTCCCGCATCACATCCTCCGGTCCGCTCCACGTGGTGGGGAGGCCGAGCCGGTTGGAGAGCTCGGTGATGAGGTCGAGATCGCAGCGGGCGTCGCCGGGGAGGGGCACGGCGGCATCGGCGAGCTGGATGCGCCGCTCCGTGTTGACGTAGGTGCCGGTCTTCTCGGCGAACGACGACGCGGGGAGGACGACGTCGGCCCACCGGGCGGTCTCGGTGAGGAACAGGTCCTGCACCGCGAGGAACTCGAGCCCGCGCACCCACTCCTCCGCATGCGAGATGTCGGGATCGGAGAGCACGGGGTTCTCGCCCATCACGTAGACGCCGCGGACACCGCTGCCCGGCTGCGTCATCTCGGTCACCATCACGCCGTTCCGGAGGGAGAGCGATTCCTCCGGCACGCCCCAGGCGCGCGCGTAGTCCCGGCGGTTCGCCGGATCGGTGACGGGCCGGTAGTCGGTATAGGCGAAGGGGATCGCGCCGACGTCGCTCGCGCCCTGGACGTTGTTCTGGCCCCGGATCGGCATCATCGGCGCGCCCCACCGGCCGATCATGCCGCACGCGAGCAGCAGGTTGAGGAGGCTCGCGACGATGTCGGTGCCGGCGGCGTGCTGGGTGAGTCCCATGGCCCAGAGCGTCGCGGTGCGCGGACCGCGCGCGTAGAGCTCGGCCGCCGCCCGAATCGTCTCCGAGGGAATGCCGGTGATGCGGGAGCCCACCTCCAGGGTGTACGGTTTCACGGCCTCGCGGACGGCGTCGAAGCCGCGGGTCCGCTCGGCAATGAAACTCTCATCACAGAGTCCCGCCTCGATGATGTGCCCCAGCATGCTGTTGAAGAGGGCGACGTCGGTGCCGGGCAGCATCTGCAGGTGGATGTCGGCGAGCTCGGCGAGCTCGACCCGGCGGACGTCGGCCACGATGAGGCGCGCGCCGCGCGCGACGGCGCGCTTGATGAGGGCGCCGAAGACGGGATGCGATTCGGTGGTGTTGGCGCCGGCGATGAAGATGACGTCGCTCGCCTCCTCGATCTCGCGCATCGAGCCGGAGGCGGCCGATGTGGCGAGCGCGCGGCTCATGGCGGCGACGGAGGTGGAATGGCAGAGCCGGGTGCAGTGATCGATGTTGTTGGTCCGGAAGGCGGCACGCACCATCCGCATGTAGGCGTAATTGTCCTCGTTGGTGCACTTGGCCGAGCTGAGCGCGGCGAGCGCATCCGCGCCATGCGTGTCGCGGATCCGGAGCAGCTCCTGTGCGGCGAGGCTCAGCGCCTCGTCCCAGCTCGCTTCGCGGAAGGCGCCGTACCAGTCGATCGGCGTGGCGACGCGATCGCGCACGTCGCCGTCGGGATCGGAGGCCTGGCCGGTCTGTGGCGGCTTGCCCACCTGTCGCCGCGGGGGACGCGGCTTCCGGCCCTGTCCCATCTCCTCGATCGTGTGCCATGGTCCGTCGCGGTGGCGCGGGCTCTCGCCGGTCCAGCGCCAGTGGCCCTGCTCCTGCTCCCAGCCGCGGCGGATGAGCGGACGGGTGAGTCGGTCGCGATGCTGTGGGAAGTCGTAGCCGAAGCGGCCCTTCACGCAGGTCGAGCCCGCGTTGGGCGTGTCGTCCTCGATCCAGGGCGAGGTGACCCGCATGATGCGCTCGTCGCGGACCTGCAGATCGATCTGGCAGCCGACGCCGCAGTAGGGGCACACCGAACGCACGGTGCGGTGCGGCGCGAGGACGGCGGCGGCGCCGAAGCGCTCGCGGGGGATCGCCTCGAAGATCGCGCCGGTGGGGCAGACGCGGACGCATTCGCCGCACCACGTGCAGCCCGCATGATCGGGGTCGCCGTCGCCGCCGACGATGATCTCCGCGTGGCCGCCGCGGAGCCCGACCTCGAGCACGCCGACCTGCTGGATGTCGTCGCAGGCACGGACGCAGCGGGTGCACAGGATGCACCGGCTCATGTCGTGGCGGATCATGGTATCGCCGGGCCGCTCGTCGCCCTCGCGCGCGGGCAGCGCGTGCCGGCTCGGCAGCGGAACGGCGTAGTGCGCGAGATACCGCTCGAATTCGTTGTCCGGTGGTGCGTCGGGCGCGCGGTCGGTGCGGTAGCGCTCGGTGAGGAACCCGAGCACGGCGCGGCGGCTCGCTATGGCGTCGTCCGACTCGCTCTCCACGACCATGCCGTCCCGGGCCGCGGCGGCGCAGGCGGGGAGGAGTTTTGCCTGGCCCTCGACGGCAACGAGACAGACGCGGCAGTTGCCGACGATGGGAAGGTGGGGATACCAGCAGAGGGTGGGGATCTCGATTCCCGCACTCCGCGCCGCGGCGAGAATCGTCGCGCCGGGCTCGAAGGAGATCGCGCGGCCGTTCACCGTGATCGTCGGCATGGGCGCATCCATTCGGGGGAAACTGCATCGATTCTAGGCCGCCGCGCGCGCGTGAGCAAGCGCGCGGATCATGCGCGAAGTTGGCGCGAGGTATTGCGCGAAACGCAGAATTGATGATTTTGTGAGTGCGCTCGCAGCATGCACCAGCTGGGACGATGGGCTGTACGCGGGATTGGCACGCGTTTCCGAGTGGAGTACATGCAGGCCGGTGTCGCTTCGCTCATCCACCCGCCCCGAGGGCGGATCCATCCTCACGCAGGAGGCAGCATGGCGAAGAAAATGGCGCGGAAGTCCACCAAGAAGAGCTCGGCTCGCAAGAGCACCGGCCGGAAGACGGCCAAGCGCGGCGGC
>JAICUF010000094.1 GCA_025935995.1 Gemmatimonadales bacterium | reverse complement strand
TGAACAAACTCCTTGCTGATAGTCACTTACACTTTCCCGCCTGATTCGCCCCGCCGCCGTCGCGACGCTCCTGCCGCGGTCGCCGTCCGTGGTGCCTGCCGACGGTGGTGCCTAACTCTCGAATAGTGGAGCTGAAGGGCAGACGAGGATTGCACGGGGCAGGAGCAACCGACGTGCCAATGACCGCATTCGGCATTCCAAGGCATTGCGGAGCATCGGGTTGGCCAGCGCGCACCGATCGGCGGAGTGGGTCCCGGAGAACCCCGGGACACTCCCTTTCGCACGGCCTCTCTCACCTTGCGGGGCCGGGGTCGGGGCTCAGTAGAGCTCGGCCCAGGCGCGCTCGCGAACCCGGATGGGAGTCCCAGCCGATGTCGCAGCCCGGGTCACCGCGCAGGCGGAGTAGCCCACCCGCGAGCCGGAGCCGAGCACCGACTCACCCGTGGCGCCGGCAACCAGAAGTGTGCCCGCGATACGGCCGCCGCCCGCCCCGGTCGACACATGGCCGAGGACGACCACGACGCCCAGGAATTCGGCGCCCCCGCTCAGATCGAGGTCTCCTCGAACGAGCAGGATGCCCTGGCCGCGGCCCCCGGCAAGCGAGAGGCTTCCCGAGGCGTAGATGACCGGCAGGTAGTCGAAGCACGCCGGGACTGATCCGGCGCCCGCGAGCGGCTCGCCCCAGTTGCCGGGATCAGCCGTGCTGCAGCGCCCGCCTGCCGCTGCCGGCGCGGGGACCACCGTTCCGCCGACGTCCGCATCGGCCAGGGCGGCGAGCTGGTCGAAGGTCCGGGTGCCGAAGGAGCGGAAGACGGTCGGGGTCATCAGAGTGTCCACGACCACGCCGGGCACGGCTCCACTGTCGACCGTGACCGCTGCGCCGCCGGTCCGGATCGCAGGTACGCTCGCGGCCGTGGGCCCGCACACCGCCCCCCATCCTGCCGGCACGTCGTCCTGCCCGCTTGCGACCGTGCTGTCGGCGAGCCGGACCGGACCACCCGTCGCAAGCGCGGAGCCATGATCGACGGCAAGCGGAGCGAGGCGAAGGAACACCCCGATCATCCGCCGTGCGAGCCGCTCCGGGCCGGCGCCGGCCCATCCTTCCGATCGGACGAAGAAGAGGGAGCCGCCGAGACGCGAGACGGTGACGGTATGACCGACCGCCCCGGTCGAGTCGCGCCGGACGATGGAGTCAGCGCCGGGCTGGAGGCGGTTGAGTGCGCGGCCCCAGCCGGCAATCGCCTCCGCACCACCCTGCTCCGCCGCCTCGAGGGCGGCCGTCGCGTGCCGGCCGGAGTCCGCATTCTGCCGTTCGAGCCACCCGGCGAGGAAGGTCCCGGCGATCATTGCGCCGACCGCGCTCAGCCCTACGATGGCGAGCAGCAGGGCCGCGCCGCGCTCATTCCGCATTTCGAAGCTCGACCGCAGTCGCCAGGCTGTCGGTGGCGAGGCCGATCCGCCCGGTCGCGCCGATGACCGCGCCGTCGCTCACACCACGGATGGTGAGCGCGATGAATCGCACATCGGCGGGTACCGTGGCCGGGGCTCCCGCGGCCGTGAGGTACGAGAGCGCGAGGCCCTGGGACGCGAGCGGGCCCACCGCGGGCTGGACCTGCGCCTCGCCCCCGCTCACGGAGCGGCTGCCGATCCAGTACTGCCCGCCCGACTGGTAGAGGCGCAGCTGCATTATCTCGAAGCCGCGCACCGGCAGATCCGGTACGGCCAGCGCCGCGAGCGTAGGCGAGACGGGCGCCGGGATCACGTCGGCGGGCTCCCCGTCGGGGCAGACGCCGGGCGCTTCGGAGCCGCCGACCGCGACGGGCTCCCACTGGTCGTCGGCGCCCGTGGCCGGATCGTTCTCGCGGAAGACCAGAAGCGAATCGCGACCGGCGACGAGTGCGCGGTAGCCGTACCGAAGCCGGCGCCGGAGCACGATCGAGCCGGCGGTCACGCCGCACGCGACGCCCGTGAGCCGTGAAGCGCGATACACCACCTCGTCGGGCAGCATGGTGATGAGATCGCCGGGGCCCAGCGCGCGCACCTCGGCCGGCAGCAGCGTGGCGCCGGCGCGAACGGCCGCCTGCAGCGCCGCACGTTCGCTCTGCGAGCGGAAGAGCCGCTGCGAGGCCGTCATGATGCGGAGCACCGTCTGGCCCACGAGTGCCAGCAGGACGATGGCGACGAGGGCCTCCGTCACCGTGAAACCGCCGCGCCGCGCTAGCCGCACTGGATGGCGGTCACGAGGGTGTCGACGGCGCCCCCCCGCGCCGTCTGCCACGAGACGATGACCCTGAGGAGCGCGGCGCCGGTGCCGGCCACGACCTCCCATCGTTCGGTCATCCGGTCGGAGACGGCCGATCCAGGGGCGAGCGACGCACATGGAGGATCGGTGCTCCGCGCCCGGCGCCGGAGATCCTCCAGGCGCCGCTCAGCCAGCGCCGCGGCGCGGGTGGTCTGCCGCGCAGTCCCGAGCATGCGGGTGACCGACGCGGAAGACCCCGCGAGCGCGAGCAGCCCGACCGTGACCACGACGATCGCGACCAGAATTTCGAGTACGCTGAAACCGGTGCTCCCGGGCTCCCCATGCATGGCGCATGATGAAGCCCGGGAGCACCGGGGGCGGAATCATTCGAGCGGATGACTGGGCGCTCGCACGCGGCGCCCGGAGCGCGTCAGTACAGCTGGGACCAGGCCCGCTGCGAGAACGGCCGCGCGACCGCGGCGCCGAGGAGCGCGCGCTGAACCGAGCAGTTGGAGTAGTTCACCACCGAGTTACCCGTGATGACGGTCGGGTCGAGGTCGGCATTCGAGGCCATGACGCCGCCGTACACGTGCCCGCCGGTGCCGGTGCTGGTCAGGTTTCCGAGCACGATCACGGGGCCGTAGAACTCGACACCGCCCGAGAGATCGAGGTCGCCGCGCACGAGCAGGATTCCCTGTCCCCGGCCACCCGAGATGCGGAGGTTGCCCGGGGCGTAGATGATCGGGAAGTAGCTGAAGCACTGCGAGACGGACCCGACGCCGGCGTTCGGCTCGCCCCAGTTGGAGCTGCTCGACGTGCGGCAGGTCTGCGGCGTGCCCGGCGGCGAGCCCACCGGCAGCGCGTTGAGCGAAGGCGCGATGCCCGTGACGGTGCCGCTCAGGGTCCAGGTGGCGGCCGCCGCGAGATCGTCGAACGACGTGGCGCCGAACTGGGTGAAGGTGTTCGCGTTGAGGCTCGTGTCCACCTGGACCGGGGGCGACCCCGTAACGCAGGCGGGAGGATTTCCGTTGCAGTTGCTGCCGTTGGTATTGATCGAGTTCGTGTTGCTCCGGATCCCCGCCACGCCCGTATTCGCGAGGGGACATGAGCCGCCCCAGCCGGTGGGGACGTGATCGGTTCCATCGACCTCGGCCGAGCCGCCCAGCGTGAGCGCGCCGCGAATGGTGAGCGCGCCCTGGATCTGGATGTCGGGGCGGAGCAGTCGGACCAGCATCCCGACGACGCGCCGGGAGAGCGCGTTGCCGGCGCCGTCGCGGTGCACGCCTTCCGAGCGGACGAGAAACGTGGTCGCGTTCAGCTTGGTGACGGTGGGCGTGTAGACGTTGCTCCCCAGCACCGTGACCGTCGGCAGCACGGTGTCGGCGCCGACCGCGCGGTTGTTGAACGCGGCGGGCGACCAGCTCGAGATGGTGGCCCCCGCGCCGGCCTCGGCGGCCTCGAAGGCCTGGGCGGCGTAGAGCGTATTTTCGCCGCTCCGCTGCTCGATCCGTCCCGCGTAGAAGGTGCCGGCCACCAGCGCGCCGATCACCACCAGCGCGAGCACGGAGATGGCGAGGGCCATGCCCCGCTCATCCGACAGTCTGGGTGTCCGCATCGGTCGATTCTCCCTGGGGTCGGTCAGAGGGCGGGCGCGTTCCGGAGTCGAATCCGGGTCACGAGCGTATCCTGCGCGAGCTGCAGGCTGGTGTTGCCGGTGCCGGTGACCGTGTGCTGCGTGAGGCCCCGGATCGTGACCTCGATGGTCCGCACCTGCGTCGCAACCGTCGTGGCGCTGCCGTTGGCGGCGAGATAGGTGATCTGCAGGCCATCCGAGCGGAGCGGGCCCAATACGGGCTGCAGGGCGGAGGTCGGATCCGCGCTCACCGAGCGCGCGCCCAGCCAGTACTTCGCGCCCTGCTGGAAGAGGGCGAGCTGCATCACCTCGAAGCTCCGGACCGGCGCCTCGATCTGCATCTTCGACACCGAGTCGGCATGGACGGTGGCGGGCACCACGACCGCGGGCTGGCCGTCGGGGCAGGTCCCGGTCGTGGGTGTGCCGGTGACCGCGAACGCGCTCCAGCGGTCGTCGGTGGTCACGTCCGGGTTCTCATCCATGAAGATGAGGAGGCTGTCGCGCGTGGCGGCAAGGGTCCGGTACCCGAAGTAGACGGAGCTCCGGAGCCGCACGCTGCCCGGCGTGCCGGCGATCACCTGGCAGGCCACCCCGCTGGCGCGGAGCGCGCGATAGGTGATGTCGTTCGCGCCGATGGCGACGAGATCGGTGCGGGTGGCGCCGATGGAGAGCTCGCGGAGCTCCGACGGCACCAGGAGCGCGCCGGTCCGCACGTTCCCCTGCAGCAGGACCTGTTCGCTCTGCTGCCGCGAGAGGCGCTGCGACGACGCGAGGAGCCGGACGATCACGCCGCCCACGATCGAGAGCAGGACGAGGGCGACGAGGAGCTCGACCAGGGTGAAGCCGCGGCGGCTGGTCATGTCAGTTGCACCGGATGGAGGTGGCGAGCGTGTCCACGCCGGTGCTGCGGACCCGCGCGTAGCGCACGATGACCTGGAGGACTCGCGTCTGGGCCGGCGTGACCGGCGTGGTGACCGTCCACGTCTCCGTGATCCCGCCGGACGTGGAGGTGCCGCCGGTGAGCCCGGTGCACTGCGGCGTGGCCGACAGCGCCGTCTGTCGCAGGATCTCGAGCCGGCGTTCGGCGCGCTGCGCCACCTGCGTGGTGCGCCGGCCCTGTCCGATCATCCGCGTCACGATGCCGGCTGAGCCGACGAGCGCGGTGACCCCGACGGTGAGGACGAGGACCGCCACGAGCACTTCGACGATGGTGAACCCCTGGTCGCTGCGCGTCACTGGGTGAGCCTCCCGTAGGCGCCGATCACGACGGAGTCGGTGAACTCCGCGCGGGTGAGCCGGACGGTGACGGCCGAGGTGTTCGCGCCGAAGCCGCGCGGGTCCACCCTGAGCGAATCATTGGTGCTGGCGACGGTGACCCCGTAGGCGACGCTCAGGTTGTTCACCCGGCCGACGGTGTCCACGGTGCTCCCCGCGGCGGCCACCAGCCGCGGCGTGGCGAGCACGACCACGCTGGTGCCATTGAAGGCGACGATGGTCGCGCGGTTGTACTGGATGGCGGCCGAGCGGGCCCGCGCGTACGCCCCGGCAACGGCGGTCCGGGAGCTGCGCAGCTCGCTCTTCAGCTTGGCGGAGCGGATGCTCGGAATGCTGATCAGCGAGACGGCGCTGATCACCACGATCACGATGAGCATCTCGATCAGCGTAAATCCGTTCCGGCGCGACATGGCATTCCCCGTGAGCGGACGACTGGGAGAAGGACCCGCGCCGCTACAGCAGGATCGACGCCACCATCGCGGCATTGCGGGACAACGACTTGCGGCGCCGGAGGAGCGCCGCGGCGTGCAGGAAATTGCGGAACGCGCAATCAATGGCGACCCGCGGCTGCGCTCGGCTACTCCAGGTGGTAGCGCCGCAGCTTGTAGAAGAGCGTCCGGAGGCTCACCCCCAGGAGCTGGGCCGCTTCCCGGCGGCTTCCCTTCGACGCCTCGAGCGCACGCACGATCGTCACCCGCTCGAGCGCCTCGACCTGCGGCTTCAGGGTGTAGGTCCCCCCCATCGGAGCGTGACCGGCCCCGTTGCCGTTGCCATTCCCATTGCCGTGCCCATTCCCGTTGCCGTTGCCATGCCCGTTGCCGTTGGCGGCGAGCGGCGTGAGGGGGAAGTCCGGCAGGTCGAGCCGGCCGGCGGTGCCGAGGACGGCGGCGCGCTCGACGGCGTTCCGCAGCTCGCGGATGTTGCCCGGCCAGGCGTATTCGGACAGCATGACGAGGGCACGCGGCGTGATGCTCACCGGCCGGCCCAGCCGCTGCGCGGCCTGGCGGGCGAAGTGCGCCACCAGCGCGCCGATGTCCTCGCGCCGCTCGCGGAGCGGCGGAATGTGCAGGTTGACGACGTTGAGCCGGTAGTAGAGATCGTCGCGGAACTCCCCGCGCTCCACCGCGCGCTCGAGCGGCTTGGCGGTGGCGGCGATCACGCGCACGTCCACCCGGCGTCCCTCGCGGGCGCCCAGCCGGCGGATCTCGCCTTCCTCCAGGACGCGCAGCAGCTTGGCCTGGAGCCCGACCGGCAGATCGCCGATCTCGTCGAGCAGCAGCGTGCCCTCGTGCGCCGTCTCGAAGATGCCCTGGCGATCGGAGGCCGCGCCGGTGAACGCACCGCGCACATGCCCGAAGAGCTCGCTCTCGAGCAGATGCTCGGGGATGGCGGCGCAGTTGATCGCGGTGAACGCGGCGGCGCTCCGCGGGCTCATGCGATGGATCGCGCGTGCGAGGATCTCCTTGCCGGTGCCGCTTTCGCCGGTGAGCAGCACGGTCGTGCTGTGGGCGGCCACGCGGGAGGCCAGCTCGAGGAGGTCGCGCATCGGGCGACTTTCGGCCACCACGAGATCGCGGACCTGCTCCGGGCCGAGGGTCGCCCGGAGTGTCGCGACTTCGCGGCGCAGGCGCTCGCGCTCCTCGGCCTTCCGGACGGTCAGCGTGACCTCGTCGGGGCGGAACGGCTTGTGGAGGTAGTCATAGGCGCCCTCGCGCATCGCGGCGAGTGCGGCGTCTTCCGACCCGAAGGCGCTCATCATGATGAGCAGCGCCTCACCCCCCTCGGCCCGGTAGCGGCGGAGGAACGCGAGCCCGTCCATGCGGGGCATGCGGACATCGCAGAGGATGAGCTCGAAGGGCTCCGCCGCCGCGCGCGCGAGTCCCTGCTCGGGATCGGCTTCGGCGGTCACCTCGTAGCCCGACTCCTTGAGGAGGAGCCCGAGCGACTGCCTGAGCCCAGCGTCGTCGTCAACGATGAGAATGCGCATTGCTCTCCACCCCGCCGGCAGCCGGCAGGAAGACCTTGAATGCCGCGCCGCCTTCGCGGGCGCGGTCCACCCAGACCGTACCTCCAACCTCGTGAACCGTCCGCGCCACCAAGGCAAGACCCAGGCCGACGCCGCGGCCGGGGTCCTTGGTGGTGTAGAATGGGTCGAAAATCCGCTCCCGATCCCCGTCCGGGACGCCGGGGCCGTCGTCCGCGACGCAGAGGAGGACGCCGGGCGTACCGGCGGCGATCTCGGGACGCCGGGGACGCGGGCGGAATGCCCGCCCGGCGGCGCCCCGCAGGCCGGCGCCCGGCCCGGCGCCGCGGCGGATCTCGTGAGCGCGCCCCTCGAAGGGGCGGCTCTGCAGATCGACCCAGAGGCGCGCGCGCGGCGCGGCGTCACACGCGTTCACCACCAGATTCAGGACGACCTGCTCCAGCGCATGCCGGTCCCCGACAACCGGTGGCACCTCAGCCAGATCGGGCGAGAGCTGGTGCTCGCGGAAGAGGCCCTGGGCCTCCAGGAACCCCAGCGTCGTCTCCACAGCGGCCCGGAGATCGGTGCGGCCGGTCGGCGCGCCGGGCCGGGCATAATCCAGCAGACTCTGCACGATGCATTCGATGCGCTCGATGGCCCGGCGCATCTCGGCGGTGACGTCGGGCGCCGCGCCGCGGCGCCGCAGCACCTCGGTGTACGTGCTGAGCGCGCCGAGCGGGTTGCGCACCTCGTGGGCGACGCCGGCCGCCAGGCGTCCGATCCCCGCCAGCTTCTCGACCCGGACCAGGTGGCTCTGCGCGTCGAGCAGCTCTTCCGCCATCACCCGATAGCGTTCGGCCAGCTCCGCGAGCTCGCGGGTCTCGTAGGCCGGTACCGCCGCCGCGACATTTCCCGCGGCATAGCGGTCGGCGTCCTGCGAGAGCTGCTCGACCGGCGCCAGGATGATGCGGCCGACGAGATACCGCCCGAAGAGAATGAAGACGGCGAGGGTGCCGACCCAGAGCGCCGCGAGGGGCCCGATCAGCTCGCGGAGGTCGGCGCCCACGAGGAGCAGCGTCGTGAGTCCGACGATCATGACCGCCGCCGCCATCAGGAAGCCGAGGTCCACCAGGAGGCGGAGACGGAGGGAGGGGCGACGAGCGGTCATCATGAGGCCAGCGCCCGTCAGTCGCAGGCGACCTGGCCCTCCGTCGTGGCCGGGGCGATCGGACCGCCGGTGCCGTAGTAGAGCGCGCAGGTGCGGGCGGTGCCGCCGGGGTACGTCGCCACCGCGCCCCATCCGGTGAGCGTCACGTTGCTGAGCGTGATGGACACGCCGCTGGTCGGTGCGTAGGCGAGGGCGGCGGATGGGACCGGTCCGCTGTAGTAGCCGGCGCTGTCGGCCGAGAACCCTTCCTGGGCAACGGCCACGTTGCGCAGATCGGTCTTCATCCTCGACACGTACGCCCGTTCCCTGTTGTTGCCGTACCTGGGAACGGCGATCCCCGCCAGGATGCCGATGATCACGACCACGATCATCAGCTCGATGAGGGTGAATCCCCTCGCGCCGCGCATGGCAATTCTCCTCGGGACTCGGAAGCAGCCGCGGACGCGGCTGGCGGACGAACGACGCGGGTGGCGGCCAGGAACCGGCCACCACCCGCGACGCTCACACCGCAGGGAAGCTTACCAGCAGGCCGGGCCGCCTTCGTTGGTCACCACGGCATTCGGCGTGGTCGCATCGCCCACGTAGACACCGCAGGTCGCGGGAACGCCCGTCACGGCCGGGTTGGTGACCGTCGCCGACCAGCCGGTCGCGGTGTTGCCGGCGATCACGATCACGTTGCCCTTCGACGGCACGAAGGCCGCCGCGGCGGTCGTCTGCGCGCTGGCGATGGCACCGGCGAACGTGTTGTTGTCCGAGAAGAACGCTTCCTGAGCGGTGACGAGGTTGCGCAGGTCGCTCTTCATCGAGGCCAGCACGGCCTTCTGCTTCGTGTTCGCGAACTTCGGAATGGCGATTGCAGCCAGGATGCCGATGATCACGACCACGATCAGCAGCTCGATGAGGGTAAAGCCCTTGCGGTTCATGATCCGAATCCTCCGTGAGAGTGTCCTGCCCAGCCAGCGGTTAACTGCACGATCAGCCTGTGTGACCCGGCGCCCTGGGAAGGCAATCGCTATGCCACTGGCAGGAAGGGCACGACAATGCATTGCCCGCGCGCGGTTTAGGCCGAAGCCCCCGCCGGCACGAGACCATCCATTTCCGGTTCGGAGACCGGGATTTTGCAAGGAGGATTCAGCCGGAGAGGCGGCTCACACTACTGAGGCGCAACGACTTGCACGCAATCGGGAAGGCGCGGGACAGGCCGGAAGGCCGCGAGCGCGTGGGCTCGCGGCTCCCGCGACACGCTGCTATCTGGCGGAGGCCTCCACCACCTGCTCCTCATACCGGCTGAGCTTCCGGTAGAGCGTCGAGGGATCGATCCCCAGAACCTCGGCGGCGCGGGTCTTGTTGCCGCCCTCGACCTGGAGCACCCACATGATGTAGGCGCGCTCGATGACGTCGAGCGTCGGGTTCTGGAGCGAGCGCTCCGCCACCAGCGGCTCCTTCCGCCGGCGGGTGATCCGCTCGGGCAGCGCCGCCACGTCGATCAGGGTCGATCGGGTGAGCACGTTGGCGTGCTCCAGCGCGTTCTCCAGCTCGCGCACGTTGCCCGGCCACTCGTAGACCATGACCGCGTCGAGCGCCTCCGACGCCAGGGCCTTGGGCTCGGAGCCGCCCTCGGCGGCCATCTGCTGGAGGAAGTTCTCGATCAGGAGGATGAGGTCGTCCCGGCGGTCGCGGAGCGGCGGAAGGCCCAGCGCGATCACGTTGAGGCGGTAGAAGAGGTCGGAGCGGAAGTTGCCGCGCCGGATCTCCTCCTCGAGGTCGCGATTGGTCGCCGCCACGATCCGCACATCAACGGGGATGGATTCGGTAGCGCCAACCGGGATCACCTCGCGCTCCTGGAGCACGCGGAGGAGCTTCACCTGGAGCGAGGGCGGCATCTCCCCGACCTCGTCGAGGAAGAAGGTGCCGCCCCGCGCGGCGGCGAAGAGGCCCTGCTTGTCCCGCACGGCGCCGGTG
>JAICUF010000114.1 GCA_025935995.1 Gemmatimonadales bacterium | reverse complement strand
GTTCCCGCGCGCGCACGCGCGCTCGCGGTCCCATGACGAAGCGCCCGATGGCTGGCATCGGGCGCAAGGTTCAGACGGTGGTGACTGGCTCGGTTTCGGCCACTGGCGGGCTGGCGGGCTCGGCCGGAATCGGCTCCCCGCGCGCGGCCGCCCTCACGTGCTCCAGGGTCCGGATCTGGCTCTCCAGATCGTCGAGCCGCAGCATCAGCCCGTCGAAGCGCTGGACGTCGCTCGCGCCCTTGCGATCCCGCCGGTACACGAACAGGCCCAGGTCCCGGGCCGCGGCGTCCCGCTGCCGTCGAACCCGCATGAGCTCGATCTGCGAACGGCCTTCGTCCAGGGCGGCCTGCGCGCGCTTGCCGAACGTTTCCAGCTCCTGGTTCAAGCGATCAAAGAGGGACGCCATGTGCCACTCCTTCCGGAAGAGAACTGCGGGGACGGACACCCGACGGCGCCGGTCGCCCGAACGTTTCAGCCTGAAATCTGCGCGACTCGGCCATGCCGGTCAACGCACTGGAAATGCAAAAGGGCGCCGGAATGATCCCGGCGCCCTTCGTCGTGACCCGGCTCGCGTCAGCCGGCCACCGGCTCCGCGGCGGGATAGACCGACACCTTCTGGCGCGTCTTGTCCTTGTGCTCGAAGCGGACGACGCCATCGACGAGCGCGAACAGGGTGTCGTCGTTGGCCCGGCGCACATTCTTGCCGGCGTGGAAGCGGGTGCCCCGCTGACGGACGAGGATGTTGCCGGCGATGACGGTCTCGCCGCCGAACTTCTTCACGCCCAGGTACTGCGGGTTGCTGTTGCGGCCGTTGCGGCTGGAGCCGACGCCCTTCTTGTGTGCCATGGAAGCCTCAGCCCAGCTTGAGATCGGTAATGCGGACCTCGGTGAACTTCTGCCGATGCCCGGTCTTGCGGCGATAGTTCTTCCGCCGCTTGAACTTGAAGACGTAGATCTTCTTTTCCTTGCCGTTCCCGACGACCTCGGCCACGACCGACGCACCCGAGACGAGCGGCGCCCCCGCCTTGATGGTGCTGCCGTCCGAGGAGAGCAGCACTTCGTCGAACGTCACCGTGGCGCCGGGCTCGGCGTCCATCAGCGGGAGGCGAAGGGTCTGGCCCTTCTCCGCCCGGAACTGCTTGCCCAGCGCGCGGAAGATTGCGTACATCGTCGAATCCAACCCCGTCGGGGGAACCTGGGTGAACCTGGATACCAGCCCACAAACGTAAACGCCGCCGTGCCTTAGGGCAACCCCCGGGGGGGCAGGCCCGGCTCAGGCGACGGCGTAGAGCTCGGTGACGTCCCGGCCGGCCGGCCGGCTCATGAGCCGGAACTCGTCGAGCCGCATCATCGGGTCGTCGCGGAGCTCCAGGTCGAGGCCGGTGATCTTCTGGAGGTTCTGCAGGAGCCGCGGCTCCTCCTCGAGCAGATAGAGCGCGACTTCGGGATGCAGCCGGACGGAGAGCTGGCGCTCGCGGTGCTCGTGCGCCGCGCGCTTGAGCGACCGCTCGAGACGCCGCGCGACCACCTCAGGGGTGAATACGCGGCCCGAGCCGGCACAGGTCGGGCAGTCGCGCGTGAGCGAGTGCCAGAGCGACGGCCGCACCCGCTGCCGGGTCATCTCGACGAGTCCGAGCTCGGACACGGCAAACGCCTTGGTGCGAGCCCGGTCCCGGCCCAGGTGGGTCCGGAGCTCCTGCAGCACCTTGTCGCGGTTGGACCGCGTCTCCATGTCGATGAAATCGCAGACGATGATGCCGCCGATGTCGCGCAGCCTGATCTGCCGGGCGATCTCGCGCGCCGCCTCGAGATTGGTCCGGAGAATGGTCTTCTCGGGATCCTTCTTGCCGGTATAGCGGCCGGTGTTCACGTCCACCGACACGAGGGCCTCGGTCGGCTGGATGATGATCGAGCCGCCGGTCGGCAGCTCGCAGCGCGCCTTGAAGAGGTCGCGAATCTCGGATTCGATGTCGAACTTGTCGAAGAGGGGCGTGGCTTCGGTGTAGAGGTGTACGCGGCTGATCAGCTCGGGATCCACCTGCTGCAGGTAGCTCTCGACTTCGTTGAAGAGCTCCTTCGAATCGACGTAGAGGGCGTCGACCTTGGTGCTGAAGAGATCGCGGATGATGCCGCGGGTGAGGCTCGTCTCCCGCTGCAGCAGCGCCGGCGCGCGCCGGACGAAGGTCTTCTTGCGATTGATCTTCCGCCAGATGGAGAGGAGCGAGTCGATTTCCCGCCGGAAATGCTCCTCGGTCACGCCCTCGGCCACCGTGCGCACGATGACGCCGCCGGAGTCTTTCGGGAGGATGCCGGAGACCATCTCGCGCAGCTTGGCGCGCTCTTCCCGGCTTTCGATCTTCCGGCTCACGCCAACCTTCGAGCCGTAGGGCATGTAGACGAGGAACCGCCCGGCCAGCGAGATCTGCGCGGTGACGCGGCAGCCCTTGGTGCTGATGGGCTCCTTGGTGACCTGCACCGGCAGCGTCTGACCCTTCTTCAGGATGTCCTGGATGTTGGGAATCGGCCGGCGGGGGGAGACCTCGCGCTGGCGGGACTCGGGCTTCTCGGTGCCCGCAGCGGAGCCGCGGCTGCCCCGGCGGCGGCGATCCCGACGCCAGCTGGAGCGCTGCTGACCGCCTTCAGCGTCTGCCTCGGCGCCGGCCGACTCCGCCGCCGATTCCGCCACGCCCTCCTCCTCGGGTTCGTCCTCCTCCTCGTCATCCGGCTCCTCATCCTCATCCGGCTCGAGGAGGTCCGACGCGTGGAGGAAGGCGCTCTTTTCGAGCCCGATGTCGACGAACGCCGCCTGGATGCCGGGGAGCACCGCTTCGACCCGGCCCAGGTAGATGTCGCCTACGGTGCGGCGATGGTCGGGCCGGTCGTAGAGGATTTCGACCAGACGGTCGTCCTCGAGGATGGCCACGCGCGTCTCGCGCTGGCTACCGTTGATCAGGATCTCGCGCTTCAAGTTCGGCGTATCCTCGGCCGCCCGGCCGGGTCCCTCACGAGGACGGCGGCGGCGGGCTGACTGGCTGGCGATGGGGGGCGCGGCCGGCTGAGGCCGGTCGGGCATACTTGCTTAAATTTAGGCCGCCGTGGGATTTACGTCAATCAGCCGGCCACGCTGCCGAGGATGTGCCGGGCGATCACGATCCGCTGGATCTCGCTCGTTCCCTCCCCGATCTCGCAGACCTTGGCGTCGCGCATCATGCGCTCGACCGGATACTCGGTGGTGTAGCCGTAGCCGCCGAAGATCTGCACGGCGTGCGTGGTAGCCCGCATGGCCAGCTCGGAGCAGAAGAGCTTGGCCATGGCCGCTTCCTTCTTGAACGGCTTGCCGTTCTGCTTGAGCCAGGCAGCATGGTACAGCAGATGCGTGCCGGCTTCGATCTCGAGCGCCATGTCGGCGAGCTGGAAGCTCACCCCCTGGAAGCTGCCGATGGCCTGGCCGAACTGACGCCGGGTGCCGGCATAGGCGAGCGCCTGATCGTAGGCGCCCTCCGCGATGCCGAGCGACAGGGCGGCGATCCCGATCCGTCCGGCGTCGAGGGTCCGGAGGAAGTTCGAGAACCCCTGCCCCACTTCCCCCAGGACGTTCTCCTTCGGCACCACGGCGTCCTCGAGAATCAGCTCCCGTGTATCGCTGGCCCGCCAGCCCATCTTGTCCTGCTTCTTGCCCGCGCGGACCCCCGGCGTCTTCGGCAGCTCGGAGGCGTGACCGACGCCGAGCTCGCGCGCCCGGTCGAGGTCCACCGTGTCCTTGGCGACGATGAAGCTCGTGATGCCGCGGTTGCCGCCGGCCGGTGAGGTCCGGGCGGTGACCGAGAAGATCTCGCCGACACCCGCGTGCGTGATGAAGATCTTGGAGCCGTTGAGGAGGTAGTGGTCGCCCTTGTCGACCGCCGTGGTCGCGGTGCCGCCGGCATCGCTCCCGGCGCCCGGCTCGGTGAGGCCGAACCCGCCGAGCACCCGCCCCGACGCGAGCAGCGGGACGTAGCGCTCCCGCTGCTCGGGGGTGCCGAACTCGACGATCGGCGACGTGCCCAGGTTGGTGTGCGCGCTGATCGTGAGCGCGTGGCTCGCGTCGACCTTGGCCAGCTCGTGGATGGTGATGTAGTAGGCCAGCTGGTCGAGCCCGGCGCCACCCAGCTCCTCGCCCCACGGCACGCCGAGGAGGCCGAGCTCCCCCATGCGGCGGACATTTTCCCAGGGAAAGGTGGAGGTGCGGTCGAGCTCGCGGGCCACCGGTGCCACTTCGTCGCGCGCGAACTGGCGGACGGTCTCGCGGACCTGATGATGCTGCTCGCTGAAGTAGAGACTCTGGTCCATGAACCGCCCGTACGGTGAGGAAGGGGCGGAATATAACCGCGGCGCGGCTCAGTTCCGGCACCGATCGCAGCCCGCGCAGCGGCGGAGCCGCTCCCCGAAGTATCCGAGGAGGGCGGCGCGCCGGCAGCGGCGGCTCGACGCGTACCGCCACATCGTGTCGATGCGGCGCTCGGCCGCACGACGCCGCTCGCGGACCCGCTGCCAGTCGGGCGCGCCGCCGTCAGGCCGAAGCTCGGCGCGAAGCCGTTCGGCCGATTCTCGAACGTTGGCGGGAACGCGTGCCGGATCGGTCCGGCCGCTCCAGAGCGATTCGAGGAGCCGGCGATCGGGAAAGGTCACGTCGAGCTGGCGCCGGTGCAGCGTCGCGTCGCCGCGGCGGACCAGCAGGACGCACCGCGCTTCCGCACCGTCGCGACCGGCCCGGCCCGCCTCCTGGTAGTAGGACTCGGGCGTGGGAGGCATCGACCAGTGGACCACCCGGCGGACGCCCGGCTTGTCGATTCCCATTCCGAACGCGGACGTGGCGACGACGACGCCAAGACGATCTGCCAGAAAATCGTCGAGCACTTCGCCGCGGGTCTCGCTGTCGAGGCCCGCGTGGTAGGGCGCGGCGCGATGGCCGGCGTGGCGGAGCGCGAGGGCGAGGGTCTCGGTGGCGCGCCGAGTGGGAGCATAGACGATGGCGGTCTCGCCCCGGATCAGGAGCTCGAGCAGGAGACCGAACCGCTCCCGCTCCGTCGTGATGCGGCAGGCTTCGAACCTGAGGTTCCGGCGGTCGAAGGACGCGACGTGCAGCGCAGCGCCCCCCGGCCGGCCGCGCCCGAGGCCCAGTACCCGGACGATGTCATCACGCACCTTCGGCGTGGCGCTGCCGGTCAGCGCGATGGTCTGCGGCGCCCCGAGTGCGACGCGGGTGACGCCGATGGCGCGGAACTCGGGCCGGAAGTCATGTCCCCATTCGCTGATGCAGTGCGCCTCGTCCACGGCCAGGAGCGAGATGCGCGCGCCGGCTGCCAGGAGCTCGCGACCAAGCCGCGGGAGCCGTTCCGGCGACGTATAGAGCAGGCGCAGTCGTCCGGCCGCGGCTTCGCGAAGCGCCGCGGCCGCCTCGCCGCTCGGCAGCGCACTGTGGAACGCCGCGGCGCCGATGCCGCGCGAGCGCGCGCCGCCGACCTGATCCTGCATGAGTGAGATGAGCGGGGAGACGACGAGGCAGAGGCCGCCCGACGCCAGCGCGGGGACCTGGAAGCAGACCGACTTCCCGCCGCCCGTCGGAAGCACGGCGAGGACGTCGGCGCCACCCAGAACGGACCGGATGACGCGGGCCTGCGCGGGGCGGAAAGTCGCATGCCCGTAGTGGCGGCGGAGCAGCGCTTCGGCGGAGTCGAACGACACGGACATGCGGCAATCTTGGCCGCCCGGTCGGTCGACGGACTATCCGGACTGCGCCGTCAGCATCCATTCACCGCGCGACGGTATCATGGCGACCAGCGAAGTCCGACGTCGACGCGCGCCAGATCGGTCGGAGGATTTCCGGTCACCCGCTGAAGCCGGGCTTCGGCGAACGCCCCGAGGCGGCCGCGCCCGGCCAGAGCCCCGAATCCGGCCCACATGCCGAGCCCCGTCCGCCAGGCGGCATAGGGCAGCGCGTCCTGCAGATTCCACGGGCCGAGGCCGGCCAGGAGGTAAGGCGCGATGGCCCGCGCGGGCGAGCCGAGCCTCCGCATCGCGGTGAAGCCGAAGCCGAGGAGATTGAGCGCGGGGAAGCCGGCCGCTGCGCCGCCTCCCTGGAGGTGTGCGTAGGTGCCGTCGACGCGGAGCTGCCACGGGTTGTCGCCCCATGTGAGCGAAAGCCCGGCGCCGGCGCTCAGGCCGCCGCCGTAGGACGCGCGAGCGTCGCCCAGGGCCGAAACGAATCCCGCCTCCGCGCCCAAGGCGGCGCGGAGGCGGGACTGCGCTTCGAGGGTCGCGAGGCCGGCCAGTTCGCCGAGGAGAATGGCTGCCGCGGCGAGGTGGACGGCCCGGCGCACGGCGCGGCTAGTGCCTGCCGAACTTGACGCCCAGGTTCACTTGCAGCGCCTTGCCGGTGCCGGCGCCGCTGCCGCGAAACAGCAGATTGAAGGTGGCCTCGCCGAACAGTACGGTGCCACGGTTCCGATGGAACATGTGATACTCGAACCCGGCGCCGGCCTTCGCCATCGGCTTGGTGAAGCCGGGCGAGTGCTGGATACCGCCGCCGGCGAGCAGGTACGGATGCAGCACACGCTCGGGCGTGTGGAAGTTGTAGACCACGTCGGCGGTCGCGAGCTCCGACGTCACGCCGCTCCCGTGCACCACGCTGCCATCCACCCGGAAGCCGAGCGGGTGATCGATGCGGCCGCCGAAGTCAACCAGCGCGGTGCCGCCGAGCGCCGTTCCCCCACCACTCTCCAGCGAGAACAGGCCGGTGCCGGCCACACCGAATCGAACTCCCTGAGCATTCAGCGTCGATGCCGTCGTCGCCGCGACCAGAACCAGTCCCGCGATACCAGCGATGATCCGCTTCATGATGCTCCTCCGAGAGTGAGAGCGACCCCGCAGGCGGGGTGACATGAAAGCTCTGGCCGCGCCGCCCGAAAAGCAAACCGCCCCGCAAGTGCGGGGCGGTCTGGATCATCAGGCGATGGGGCTGGTTCAGCCGCCGAACTTCACGCCGGCGTTGACCTGGAGGGCCTTCGTCATGCCCGACCCGCCACCGTAGAAGAACCCGTCGAACGTCGCTTCGCCGAACAGCGTGAGGCTGCTCTTCATCATGTAGTCGAAGCCCACGCCCGCCTTCGCCATCGGCTTGGTGGCGCCAGGAACGTGCGTCACGCCGCCGCCGGCCAGGAGGTACGGGTGGAACATGGACGACGCAGCGGTCTTGAAGGCGTACGTGATGTCGGCGGTGCCGAGGATCTGCGTGACACCCTTGTGGGTCACGGTGCCGTCGACGCGGAAGCCGATCGGGCTCTCAGCCTTCTGGAAGCCGACGAGGCCCATGCCACCGAACGCCGAGCCGCCGCCGCTCTCGAGCGAGAACAGGCCAGTGCCGGCCACGCCGAACTTCGCCTGCGCCTGCGCGCTCGACGCCGCAAACATCGTCGCCAGCGCGAGTGCTGCAACACCCTTCAACATGCCCTTCATGTTCCTTCCTCCTGGAATCGGTGAACGTGGTGAACGTGTTGAATGTGGCTTCTCTCGTGCTTCC
>JAICUF010000124.1 GCA_025935995.1 Gemmatimonadales bacterium | reverse complement strand
GCGCTCCTCCAGAGCATCGTCGGCCTGCTCCGGGATCGCGGCACCCCGCGGAGCCGCTGGGCGCTCGCGACGCCGGTCCTCGCCCTCGCCCTGGTGCCGCTCCTGGGCAACCGCATCACCGCGAGCCGCGCCAACGAGTACCTGGCCCGCAACTTCGCCGTCGACATGCTGGAGTCGATCGAGCCGTACGGCGTGCTGATTACCGCCGGCGACAACGATACCTTCCCCCTCTGGTACGCCCAGGAGGTCGAAGGCGTGCGCCGCGACGTGACGCTCGCCAATCTCTCGCTCATGAACACCGACTGGCACCTCCGGCAGATCCGACGCCGGGTCACGCCGACGTTCGACCCCGCCACCGCCGCCCCGCTCTGGCGCCCGAGGCCCAGCGAGGAGACCGGCCGCGCGCTCACCGACTCATCGACCTCCGGACTCGCGGCGCGCTCCGCAGTGCGCTGGCCCAGGCCGACGACCCCGCCCTTCTCGCTCACCGAGGCGCAGCTCGACAGCCTGCCGGAAGTACAGCCGGTCCAGAAGAACACCGGCCTCAAGCTCGACAGCCTCGAGATCGCCTTCGGCACCGACTACCTCGAGCGGAAGGATTTCGCGGCGATCTTCCTGATCAAGGACAATCTCCGGAAGCGCCCGATCTACTTCGCGTGGAGCGACGGCAGCTACCCCGACCAGACGCTCGGCCTCACCGCCTATCTCGTGAGTACCGGCCTGGTGCGGAAGCTGATGCCGGCTCCGGTCGTCCCCAGCGATTCCGTCGTGCTCTCCCGGGGACTGGGCTACGTGAATGTCCCGCGGAGCGAACGCCTCATGTGGGACGTGTATCACTGGAAGAGCGCGGCGCGCGCACGGCCCCGCGGCTGGGTGGATCCGCCGTCGGCGTCGATCCTGTCGCTGTACGCGGTGATCTACGGGGGAATGGGCGAGCTGCTCAATCAGAAGGGCCGCCACGCCGAAGCGATGCGGGCGGATTCCATCTCGCGCGCGGTCATGGCGAACATCGACCACTGACCGCCGGGGGTCAGTCGATCCGCACGCTGTCGGGCCGCTCGGGCACATGTCCCAGGGCGGCCCGGTCCGCATTCCAGGTGGACCAGGTCAGCGGACAGCCGTCGCCGAACGGCGGATCGGGATGGCCCGGCCGCCCGAGCAGCTCGTGCAGCATCTCGTGCCGCACCACCATCTCGTTGTTGCGGAAGTCGCCGGCGAGGAAGATCTCGTGGCTCGATTCCCAGTGGCCGGCGCAGGTGCCGCCGCGGCACGCGAAGCCGGACCCTTCCACCACGAACCACTTCACCCGGTCGAAATTCCCGCTCCTGCCGGAGCAGGCCTCGGTCTTCGACCACCACTCGCGATAGAGCGCGGGCGGGGTGATGGGCGAGTCACCGGCGGGCTCGAAGCCGCAGCCCGCGAAGAGACCCGCGAACAAGGCAGCGAGGAGGAGGAGGGTAGCGCGCGAAGGCATGCGAGTGATCGGGTCGGGCACGCGCGCGACCGGGGCATGCTTCGTACCGGCGGACCTGACTTCCTGCGACACTTCATGTCAACGGCGCAACTCGCTTCCTGACAGCGGGTTGCTCCGCTGACCGAACTTCCCGCCCTGATCGCGGCGCATCCCGCCTCACGCCGGCGCAGCCGCGACTCGCGGACACCTCGTGCAGCTCGCGCCCCGCTGGGGGACGGCCAGGCCACGGAGCGAAGGTACGATGCGTCCGTGTCCCACGGGAGATCGACGTGCTGCGCATCCTGCTGCTGTCACCCTGCCTCGCCATCGCCGCCTGTTTCCTCGATCCCGGCGCGTGCACGTACGAGCACCGCTCGCTGGTGCTCGACGGCACGCTGACGGCGGAGTCGACGGGCACGCCGCGGACGATCGCGGCTGCGGTCGCGCTCAACGAAACCCGGAATTCGGGCGCCGATTTCCGTGTGCTCAACCTCGTCATCGACGGCTCCATCGCGAACGACGTTGCCGTCGCGGAGCTGCTGGACGCGACGACCGATCCCGCGTCGGCCCTCGCCGTCTGGCCCGATTTCGGCTCGAATACCGACATCGAGCTGACGACTGCTTCGCCGTCCCACGAGCTGCTGGTGGAGTTGGCTCGGGCTGGGACGCTCCGCCTGGCCATTCTCATGCAGGGCGGCGGCACTCCCGGGGGCGACGCGCCCGGGAGAGCGGCGGGGGCCCTGTACCTCCGGGAGAACGGGGACTGGATGCATCCGCGCTGCGATTAGGGCGGGGTGAGCGGGCGCCGGGCGCTGCGCCACGGTGGGCTGCGTCACGGTGAGCGAGGTCTGACGGCAGTAGATCAGAGCCGGGAGGACCGCCATGACTCGAATGTTCCCGGTCGCACTGCTCGCAATCACCCTCGGCTGTGAGACGACGGCGCGGAACGCTGCCGTGGGAGATACGGCGGTGACACGGGCCGCCGCCACACGCGACAGCATTCCGGCTGCCACGACGCCGCCCGAGCCGGCCGATTCCATGTCCATACGCCTGAGCGCGGGGGGCGACAGCGTCGCGGGCGGCACCGCCACCGGTGACAGCACCCTCCCCGCCCTCCGGACGGCGGACATTTCCACCCCGGCAGGCGACAGCACCGCCGTCCGGATCGAGCCTCTGGGGCCGCAACGCGGGGGCGTCGTCCTGGCGAGCGTCGCCGCGCCAGGCACCGGAGCGCCGCGGTGCACCTGGAAGTCCGAGCCGCTGCCCTGCTACCGAAACGGCGACCTCATCCGCGCCATCATCCCTCTCCCGGCCGACGACCCCGGCGGCGGCTTCGTTCTCACGTTGGATGCATCCGGCGTTGCCGCCAGGCGCACCATCGTCATCGGCGATCGCGATTTCGGGCGGCAGATCGTTCTTCTCGACTCGGCCCGCTACGCCCTCGTCACGCGCGGAAAGGATATCGCACGGGACGCGCGGGCGATCCGGCAGGTGCTGCGAGCGGAGTCGGCCGAGCAGCTCTGGCAGGGTGCGTGGCTCGACCCCGCCCGCGGACGAAAGGCCGAGGGATACGGGACCGAACGATTCTATTACCGGGCGTCCGACTCCAGTCGCGTGATGAACCTCAGCCCCTCCGCCAGAACCACGGGCGACTTCGGCGCCGACACCACGACCCTCGGGGCCGGCGACGCCCCGTCCTGGCGCCACGCCGGCGTGGACATCGCGCTCGGCCGCGGAACGCCGGTGCGCGCCGCGGCCGCCGGGATGGTCGCGGTCGCGTCCGAATACGTGCTCACCGGCCGGACCGTCATCCTCGACCACGGGCAGGGGGTTCACACCGCCTACTTCCATCTCGATACCATCACCGTTCATCCTGGCGACGTGGTGCGGCGCGGCGAGCGGATCGGCCGCGTCGGCAGTACCGGCCTCGCGACCGGCCCGCATCTGCACTACGGCGTCTATGTCCACGGCCGGGACGTTGATCCGGAAGCCTGGCAGCGCATCGCGCGGTGAAGCGTCGGGGGCGGGCATTGGGCGAGGCGCGCGGGGGGCTCTTGCAGAAGGCCCGGGCTCCACAGAGGTTTGAGCCCGGGCGTGGTGGCAGAGTGGTTTAATGCAGCGGTCTTGAAAACCGCCGTACCTTCACGGGTACCGTGAGTTCGAATCTCACCCACGCCGCTCGACGCAGCCGAGTCATTCGCGGGCCAGCGTGAGCGTGCCGGCCGCGGTCACGCTGTCGCCCGTCCCGATGACCTCATACCGGCACTCGGCGACTCCCTGCCCCGTGGTCGCGGGACCACCGAGCGCCGGGGACGGCGTCGAGGCGTTGAAGGTGCATGCCTCCGCGCGGTACGTCAGCGACGTCGACGAGACCGCGGCCCCCACGACCGGCACGCGGCCTTTCCGCAGCGTGAGCACGCCCACCGGAATGCAGGTCGTTTCGATCACACCCGAAAACCCGCCGACATCGTTGCTCGGCTCGCGCACCAGGCCGACGGTGCCGGTCTCATAGCACTTGACCTCGCTTCCGGCGACCGATGTCGCCACAATGAAGCGGTAGGTCCAGTTGCCGAGCGACGAGCCGAGGCTCGGCGCCGACGGCTCGGTACATCCGGCGAGCGCGGCGGCCAGCAGCACGGTGACAAGGTGACGCGTTCGCTCAGTCATCATTGGAGACTCCCAACCCCGGTGAACCAGTGACGAACGTCGGTTGCCGCGCCGCTGTCGCCCTGCTCTGCTCCACCCTCCTGGCCCCGGGGGCGGCCGCGCAGGGGCCCGCGCTGAAGGCAACGACGCAGCCGCACGCGGGCATGGTGATCACCCGCTCACTCCGAATCGCGCCCGGGCGCTGGAGGCTGGCCGGACGGTCGGACAGCAACGCCGTCATCACCGTCCGCGGTTCAAATATCACTCTCGACCTCACCGGTGTCACCCTGCTGGGAACCGATGCCGACGCACGGCCCGACCAGGCCCGCGGCATCGCCATTCTGGTCGACGGTGGAAGCAACATCCGCATCCGGGGTGCCCGGATCCGGGGCTACAAGATCGCCGTGCTCGCCCGCCGGACGCGCGGCATCGCGCTCGAGGACAACGACCTCAGCCATAACTGGAAGCCCCGGCTCTTCAGCACCCTGGAGCACGAGAGCCTGGTGGACTGGCTGTCGCACCATCACAACGAGCAGGACGAGTGGCTCCGGTTCGGCGCGGGCGCGTACCTGAGCGACGTGACCGGCGGCGAGATCCGCGGCAACCGCATCGAGCAGGGCATGGAGGGGCTCATGCTGGTGCGCTCCGACAGTCTGCTCATCTGGAACAACGTCATCGAGTTCAACTCCGGCGTCGGCATCGGGCTCTACCGCTCCTCCGCCAACACCATCGTGCACAACCACGCGAGCTACAACGTCCGCGGCTACAGTCACGGCTTCTACCGCCGCGGCCAGGACTCGGCTGATCTGCTGCTCTACGAGCAGAGCTCCCGGAACGTGGTCGCCTTCAACTCCATGACGCACGGCGGCGACGGCCTGTTTCTCTGGGCCGGCCAGTCCACGATGGACACGGGCGCCGGCGGGTCCAACGACAATCTCTTCTACGCCAACGATTTCAGCTTCGCGCCCACCAACGCGATGGAAGCGACCTTCAGCCGGAACCGCTTCATCGGCAACCGGGCCCGGGGATCGGACAACGGGCTCTGGGGTGGCTACGGCTTCGCGTCCGAGATCCGCGACAATACCTTCGGCGGCAACCGCACCGGCATCGCCATCGAGCACGGTCAGGACAATCTGATCGTGGGCAACGCCTTCGATCACGACTCGGTTGCGATCAATCTCTGGGCCAACCCGATCGAGCCGTCCGACTGGGGCTATCCGAAGCATCGGGACACGCGAAGCCGGGACTACCGGATCGTCGCCAACCGCTTCAGCGGGAATCGCGTCGCCGTGCGCGTCGCGGGCAGCGCGAACGTCGGCATCCGCGGGAACGAGACCACCGCGGTGGACACCGTGCTCGCCCTCCGCGACACCTCCGACGTCACCCTCACGAGCGACCCCGCGCCGCCGGTGGCGCCCGCCAGCGGCCTTCCCTCTCCCCGCCCCGGCCGGCTCCGCGCCGCCGATGATGCGCTCGCCGCCCGGGACCGCTCGGCCATCGTAGTAGACGAGTGGGGGCCCTATGACTGGCACTACCCCCGACTCTGGCCCGCCGATCCATTGGCCGATTCCGCCGCCCGACTGAGGGTCCTGGGTCCGGCCGGCCGCTGGCGTGTGATGGCCCGAAGGGGCGTGGCGTCCGTCTCGCAAGCGAGCGGACGCATGGGCGACACCCTGCTGGTCGTGCCCGCGACGGCGACCGCGCGCGACTGGGAAGTCGTCCTGGAATACCGGGGCGGTGAAACCGTTTCTCCGCGCGGCGTCCGGCGCGCGGCGGGTGTGCCCTCGCGATTCGGCTATGCCCGGTTCGAGCCGCTCACTGACTGGCGACTCGCATTCTTCGCGTGGGCGGACAGCACCGACCCGCGCCGGCACCCGGACCGGTTCGACGCGCTGCTCGCGAGCGCGCCCCTCCTCACCCGGTCCGAGCCGCGACTCGACTACCTGTGGTATCGCCCGACCATCCCGGGCCTTCCGGCCGAGCGCTTCGCCGCCGTCGCGACGACGACGGTCACCCTGCCGGCCGGCACCTACACGCTCCGCACCATCAGCGACGACGCGGTGCGGGTCCGCGTGGACGGCCGGCTCGTGATCGATCACTGGACTCCGCATGAATCCGCCGTGGATCACGCACCGCTCACCGGCGGTCGTCACGCCATCCGGATCGAATACGTCCAGGTGGATGGCTGGGCCGAGCTGCGGGCGGAGCTCGTGCGTGGAGCGGAGCGATCCGAGGGCTCGCCGGGTCCGCATTGAGCCTTGCGTCCCCTGCCTCCCCGGGCGATTTTCCGCCCACTCCGGGAGTGGTGGCCGAGTGGCTGAAGGCACCGGTTTGCTAAACCGGCATAGGGGGTCAACCCCTATCGAGGGTTCGAATCCCTCCCGCTCCGCTCTTCCGAGGGTCTACCGGCACCGGTAGACCCTTCGTGCTTGG
>JAICUF010000042.1 GCA_025935995.1 Gemmatimonadales bacterium | reverse complement strand
ATGCAGAAGCCGTTCACGCCGGAGGAGCTGCTGCAGCGGATACGGGTGCTGCTCGACCGGGGCGCGCGGCATGCCGCGCGCCCCGGTCGAGCAGCACCCGTATCCGCTGCAGCAGCTCCTCCGGCGTGAACGGCTTCTGCATGAAGTCGGCGCCTTCCGCGATGAGACCCCGCTGCGTCACCTCGTCTCCCGTGTACCCCGAGCAGTAGAGCACCGGGACGCCGGGCGCGACCCGCGCGAGCGCCTCGCCCAGGGCGCGGCCGCCCATGCCCGGCATGACGAGGTCGGTGAGCACGAGGGCGACGTCGTCTCCTTCCGTCGCCAGCATCCGGAGCGCCTGCTCGGCCTGCACGGCGGTGAGCACGCGATAGCCGGCGTCGCGGAGCACGCTCGCGGCGAAGTCGAGGACGACGGGCTCGTCATCCACGACGAGGACGGTCTCGCTGCCGCCGCGTGGCGTCCGCCGCCCGGCGCCGCGCATCGGCGGCGACTGGGGCACCGCGTCGGCGACGGCGGGGAGGAGCACGTGCACCACGGTGCCCCGGCCGGGCTCGCTGTCCACCCACACATGCCCGCCGCTCTGCTGCACGATGCCGTGCACCACCGACAGGCCGAGGCCGGTGCCTTCGCCGACGGGCTTGGTGGTGAAGAAGGGCTCGAAGATCCGCGCGCGGGTGAGCGGGTCCATGCCGGCGCCGGTGTCGGCGACCGTGAGCCTCACGACGGCTCCCTCGCCCGGCGGAAGGCCGTGGGCGGCGGCCCAGGTGGCCGGCGCCGGCTCGCTGTCCACGCGCACGGTGAGCGTGCCGCCGTCGGGCATCGCGTCGCGGGCGTTGAGCGTGAGGTTGAGGAGCACCTGCTCGAGCTGCGCGCGGTCGGCGTGCACGACGGATTCCCCGCCGCTGGGATCGAGGAGCAGGGTGCGGTCGGGGCCGAGCGCCTGGCGCAGCATGGGGGAGAAGTCGTTGACCAGGCGGCGGAGGTCGATGTCGAGCTGCTGCAGCACCTGGCGGCGGCTGTAGGCCAGGAGCTGCTGCGTGATGCGCGCCGCGCGCTCGCCGGAGCGCTGGACCTGCTCGGCGTCGGCGCGCGCGGGGTCGGCGCGGTCGAGCCGGTTCAGGATGAAGGCGTTGAAGCCGAGCACGCCCTGCAGCGCGTTGTTGATCTCGTGGGCGACGCCGCCCGCGAGCCGTCCCACCGCCTCGAGCCGCTGCGCCGCCTGCGCCTGCTCCTCCACCCGCCGCCGCTCCGTCAGGTCGAGGATGAAGAAGACGCCGGTGCGGCCGTCGGCGTCGAGGCGGGATGCGCCGGCGAGCACCGGAACGCGGGTGCCGTCCTTGCGGATCAGCTCCTTCTCGAACGGCCGGCTCGCCCCCGTCTCGGCCACCTCGCGCGCGGCCTGGGCGTCGAGATGGCGCGACTCGGGCGCCGTGAAGTTCGTGTCCCACCGAAGCGCGCCTCCCTCCACCTCCTCCTGCGTGTAGCCCAGCAGCCCGGCGAGCGCGCGGTTGCAGCTCGTGATGCGGCCGTCGCGGTTGTAGAAGCCGATCCCGATGAGCGGCGACTCCACCACGCGGCGGAGCCGTCCCTCGCTCACGCGGAGTCCGGTCACGTCGTCCTTGATCGAGCCGACCCACCGCACGTCGCCGGACGCGTCGCGCACCGGGAAGATGGTGACCAGCAGCTGGTAGATCCCGCCGCCGGGCGCGGGCACCTCGAACTCCCGGTCGACGACCGGCTGGGCCGTCTCGAACACCTGACGGTGCGCGGGCTCCAGCTGCGCCCCCCACGCCGGCAGCACCTCGCCGATCCGGCGGCCGACGTGGTCCTCCACCGGCACGCCGTGCAGCGCCGCGAGCGTGCGGTTCACGTGCACGTAGCGCAGCTCCCGGTCC
Source organism: Gemmatimonadales bacterium (assembly GCA_025935995.1). Lineage (GTDB taxonomy): Bacteria > Gemmatimonadota > Gemmatimonadetes > Gemmatimonadales > GWC2-71-9 > JAICUF01. Next base: position 18,886 of record JAICUF010000042.1, on the reverse strand, counting down.
ACGAACGCCTGTCCTACCGGCGAGGCGGCGAGCACCGCGTCGAGCATGTTCGCGCTCTCGACCGCCGCACGATGGCGACGGGCGTTGTCCACCGCCGCACCCGCGCGCTGCCCGAGCGCCGTCGCGAGGCGCAGCTCGGCGGTGGTGTACCGCCGGCCGGAGTCGCGGTCGGACAGGATCATGGTGAGCGCGCCGAAGACCTGGCCGTGCGCCGCGAGCGGCACGCTGACGTACGAGGACAGGCCCAGCTCCCGCACCAGCCGGACGTAGTCGGCATCGCGCCCGCTCTGCTCGAGCATGCCGGGCGGGATCTCCGGGACGAAGACCGGCTCGCCGGTCCGTACCACGCGCCAGGGGCCGTCGTCGCGGGCGGGTTCAGCAGGGAACCGGTGCTCCAGCTCGCGCCCCCACGCTTCGCGCTCGGGATCGGCGTGGACCACCACGATCCGCCGGAGACTCCCGTCGTCCTGCACGAGATCCACGATGCACCAGTCCGCGAGGGTCGGCACCGCCAGACGCGCCACCGTCTGGAGGGTCGTCTCGTAGTCGAGCGAGCTGCCCACGGCCACGCTCGCCTCCGCCAGGAAGTGCAGCGCCTGCTCGCTCCGCCAGCGCTCGGTCACGTCGGCCAGCGTGAGGATGCCTGCCGTCACGCGGCCCGAGGCATCCATCACCGGATTGGCCTCGAGATGCAGGATGACGCGCCGGCCGTCGGGGTGGATGCACTCGAGCTCGTCGCTGGCATGCTTGCCGGTGCGGAAGACGAGGGGGACCGGCAGGTCCGCCGGCACCACCGGCGAGCCGTCGAGATGGCGGAGCATCCGCCCGAGCTCGGCGAGCTGCTCCGGTCCCATGCTCTCGACCGGCTCGCGGCCGAAGAGGATGCGCATGCGGGTGTTGGAGAGGAGGACGCGGCCGTCGTCGGCCGAGCGCATGACGAGGCCCACCGGCAGCTGCTCGAGCACGGCGGCCAGGTCGGTCCGCAGCCGCTCGCTCTCTCGCGTCCGGGACGTCGCGAGCTGCCGGGCCCGCCGCTCGCGGTCGCTCAGGAAGGCGATGGCGATGCCGATGCCGGCGAAGAGCACGATGCCGATCGCGCCGACCGGGGTGTTCACGGCGAGACGGTCCGACGGCGGGAAGAAGAGCCATGCCGCGCTGAGCGAGCCGAGCAGCGTGGCGAGCAGCGTCGGACCGGTGCCGAGGAACCAGCCGGCGAGGAAGAGGGACGGGAAGAAGGTCAGGAACGGCAGGTCGCGCGCGCCGATGAGCGGCGTCAGCGCCTGCCGGACCACCGTGGCGGCAAGGATGAGGCCGGCGGCGGCAGCGTAGGCGACGAGCGGCCGCGCCCGAAGCGCGTCGCGCCAGGAAGACGTTGCGGGGACGATGGGAGGTCCTTTGAACGTGGTGCGGGGGAAATGTATCGCGGGAGGAGCGGGACGGGCAGGACGGGCAGGACGGGCAGGAGCGCCGAATCGAACCGGCCCTCGTTACCGTATTGGGTTCCTGCGATCACCCCAACACCGGACCCACATGCGTCTTCGTCTTCGCTTTGCCGCGCTGTCGGCCGCGGTGCTCCTCGGTACTCCGCTCCCTGCCCGGGCCCAGGCGGCGCGGACGACCGCCGCGATCACTCCTGCGGATCTCAGGACCCGGCTCTTTCTCATCGCCGATGATTCGATGGGAGGGCGGGAGCCCGGCGGGATCGGGGACTGGAAGGCGGCGGAGTACATCGCGTCGGAGTTCAAGCGCCTCGGGCTCGAGCCGGCCGGCGACGGCGGCAGCTGGTTCCAGACGGTTCCGTTCGTCAGAATGAAGCCCGACCCGGCGACCCGGCTCATCGCGGGAACGGTGAGCGTCGGGGTCGGGCCGGAGCTGCTCGTCGCCGGCCGGCCCGTCACGCCCCGGCGGCTCGCGGCGGTGCCCACCATCTACGGCGGGGCCGTCAACGATCCGGCGGGCGCGCTTCCGGCCGACTCGATCGCCGGCCGCGCGGTGATCCTGACGATCGCGCCGGGCCCGAACAGCGTCCGCTCGATCGGCGCCCTCGGCGCGGCGCTTCGGGATCCGCGCTACGCCCGCGCCGCGCTCGTCGTGGTCGCGGCGCTCGACCTCCTCGGTCCGGAGCGCGTCGCCGCGATCAACGCCGGACGGCTCACCACCGACACCGCGCTCAGCGCGACCGCGGTCCCCGCCGTGATCATCACGCCGGCCGCGGCCGCGGCGCTCCTCGGCCGGTCGCTCGAGGGCGCGGCGGCGGGGACCGGCGGGCGCCGGCTCGACGGCACCGTCGGCTTCGTGCGGGAGCCGGTGCCGTATCCCGCGCGCAACGTCGTCGCGATCCTCCGCGGCTCGGATCCCGTGCGCCGTCACCAGTACGTCGCCCTCACGGCGCACAACGACCACGTCGGCTTCGACCACGCGCCGGTGGATCACGACTCGCTCCGCGCCTTCGATCGCGTGGTGCGCCCGATGGGCGCCGACAGCCCGAGCCGCGACGCCACGGCGGAGGAGCGACCCCGCATCCGGGCGAGCCTGGACAGCCTCCGGAAGCTGCGCCCGGCGCGCGCCGACTCCATCCGGAACGGCGCCGATGACGACGGCAGCGGCACCGCGTCGATCCTCGAGATCGCCGAGCGGATGGCCGGCGAGCGGAGCCGTCCGCGGCGCTCCATCCTCTTCGTCTCGCACACCGGCGAGGAGGTAGGGCTCGTGGGCTCCGGCTGGTTCACCGATCACCCGACGGTGCCGCGCGATTCGATCGTGGCCGAGATCGATCAGGACATGGTGGGGCGGGGGACGGCGCAGGACCTGCCGGACGCGGGGCCGACCTACCTGGAGGTGATCGGCGCGCGCCGGTTGTCCCGCGAGTTCGGCGACCAGCTCGAGGCCGCGAACGCGGCGCAGCCGGTGCCCTTCGTCTTCAACTATGCCTACGACGCGCCGGGTCACCCGCTCCAGTACTACTGCCGGGCCGATCACTACAACTACGCGCGCTACTCGATCCCCGCGGTCGCCTTCTCGCGGGGTGAGCATCTCGACTATCACCAGGTGACCGACGAGCCGCAGTACATCGATTACGACGACATGGCCCGCGTGTCCCGCATGGTGCACGATGCGGCGCTTCGCGTGGCCGACATGGATCACCGTCCGGCGCTGGATGCGCCGAAGCGGGATCCGAAGGAGCCCTGCCGGCAGTAGTCGGCGGCTCCGAAGGGCTGAGCGGGCGAGACGCGCGCGGCTACCGGGAGAACACCGCTCCGTGCGGCACGCCCCGAACGGTTCCCACCCCCGGCACGTCCACGGACGACATGTCCAGCACCGGGAACCGCTCATCGCGGCTGATGGCGCCGGTGGCCGGATCGAAGCGCAGCAGGTAGAGATGACTGTTCCGGTTTGACCCCGCATCCATCACGAGCCGCCGTCCGGCCGCGTCGCTCGCGAGCCAGTGCGGTGACACGTCGTCGCCCAGGACGACACGGGAGACCTCCCGCGGGTTTGCCGGATCGGAGACATCGAGCGACAGCACCGCATGCAGGCCCGGCACGGTTTGCAGCCAGTAGCGGCCCAGCCGCACCGGCACCGCGCAGTTCTTGCCGGGAAAGCTGTAGACCGGCGTCACCCGCGGCGCATCGCCGTCGATCCCGGTGATGGTGTAGAGCCCGCAGGTGAACGTGGCCAGCATGACGGTCCGTCCGTCCGCCAGCACGCGCGGCTCGCCGGGAAAGAGGTGGTGCGGCATCGTGTCCGAGGCCGGCATCCCGTGCGGGTGCCCGCCGGGAATGCGCAGCGTGTGGAGCAGCGCCAGATTCGACAGCCGCCAGATCTGCACGTGCACACCGAAGTCGTCCACCATGCTGGTGCTGGTCGTGACCACGCGATCCATCGCCGGGAGGACCTCGAGACTGTACGGCGTGACCTCCCGGTCGGGCGCGTCGGCCGAGTGCGCGCCGGCCCAGCGGACGATGCTGCCGTCGGTGCGCACCTCGGCGATACCGCCCGGCGCCGAATCGAATTTCGCGGCCTGCCACTGGTAGGTCACGAGCCGGTTGCCGCTCGCGAGGCGGACATACGAATGCGGCCAGCCGAACGGGCCCGCCGTGGTGAACGACGCCTTGATCCGCGGATTGGCCGGATCGGTCAGGTCGAAGACGAAGCTGCGGCCGGCGCCGAAGTCGTTGGCGAAGAGGAGGCGGTCGCCGGCGAGCGCGTGCTCGCTGTGATGCGTTCCGCGGGCGCCCGGACCGGTGGGCACCACGCGCACCAGCTGCCCCGCCGCGGGTGATGCTTCACGCAGATCGAATTCCGCGAGGAACGCGGCCGGGCGTGCGCTGTCGGCGGATGCGCTCCACGCGTAGAGCCAGTCGGCGCTCCTCGTGGCGTTGGCCGCGGAGGTTTCGGGGCCGGGTGCGCGGGCGCACGCGAGCGCTGCCGTGATCGCGCAGCAGGCCAGTGTCCGTGTCGCCTGCCGTGCCGGGATGATTGTCATGCGCTCAACATACGGGCGCGCCGGCCCGTGCGCATCGGGCCGGTGCGCGCTATCGTTGCCTTCATGAAATCCACAAGGCTCAGCCTCAGCCTGCCCCTCGCGCTCGCCTTTGCGGCGCCGTCGCGCGGCGTCTCGCAGGCACCCGACTGGCACGCCCGCACCCGCGCCATGTTCGAGCACGTGGTGAACATTCCCACCGTGATCGGCCGGGGTCGGGTGCCCGAGATGGCGAAATACCTGGCCGACCAGTACCGCGCCGCGGGCTGGTCCGATGCGGACATCCGGATCCTCCCCTACGACAGCTCGGCGGCCCTCATCGTCCGCTGGCCGGCGGCCGGCCGCGCCACCGCCAGGCCGATCATGGTGATGGGCCACATGGATGTGGTGGAAGCGAAGCGGGAGGACTGGAGCACCGATCCGTTCGTCCTGACCGAGCGGGACGGCTACTACTACGGCCGCGGCACCACGGACATGAAGGACGGCATCGTCCAGGTCACCGAGGCGCTCATCCGGCTCCGCGCCGAAGGGTTCCGGCCCCGCCGCGACATCGTCGTCTTCTTCACCGGCGACGAGGAGACCGAAAGCGATGCCGCAAAGCTTGGCGCCACGGAGTGGAAGCCGTACCTCGATGTGGAGTACGGGCTGAATGCCGATGCGGGCGGCGGCGGGTTCACCCGTGAAGGCCGACCGCTCGGGTTCACCATCCAGTCGGCCGAGAAGACCTATGCCAACTACACCTTCACGGTGCGGAACCGCGGCGGGCATTCGTCGAAGCCGCGCGCCGACAACGCCATCTACCAGCTGGCGGCGGCGCTCGGCCGGCTCGCTGCGCATCGCTTCCAGCCGATGCTGAACGAGACGACCCGTTCGTACTTCTCCGAGCGCCAGAAGTCGGAAAAGGGGCCGCTCGGCGATGCGATGCGAGCCTGGCTCCGGGACCCCGCCGACCGCGCCGCCGCCGACGTCATCGAAGCCGATGAAGGCGAAGTCGGGATCACGCGCACCCGCTGCGTCGCGACCCGGCTCTTCGGCGGGCATGCCGACAACGCGCTGCCCCAGCTTGCCACCGCCAACATCAACTGCCGGATCATGCCGGGCGTGGACCCCGACGCCGTGCTCGAGGAGCTTCGCCGCGTCGTGTCGGATACGGGCGTGGCGGTGACACGCGACGACCGGAACACCGGCGCGCCGCCGTCCCCGCTCCGGCCCGATGTGGTGGCCGCGTACACCACGGCGGTGCACGCGCTGCATCCGGGTGCCCCCGTCTTCGCGGAGATGTCCACCGGCGCGACCGACGGGAGCTACTTCCGCGCGGCGGGCATTCCGGTCTACGGCGTCGGCGGCAGCTGGGGAGTGGTGCCCGATGACGTGCGGGCCCACGGCCGGGACGAGCGGCTGCCGGTGAAGGCGCTCGACGACGGCGTCGAGCACTGGCGGATCATGCTGAGCGAGCTCGCGGGGAAGTAGGGCCGGCCGCTCACGCGCCGTACACCCGGCGCATCGCGGCCTGGAAGCGGCGATCGCCGCGGTACTCGCGAAACGCCGGATGACGGCGCAGCATGAAGACGAGGCCTCCCTGCCGCGCGATCGCGGCATCGAGCCACTGGAACATTCCCACGGCGTCGTGCAGGTCCGCACAGACCGCGGCGACCCAGAAGCCGTCCACGGGCAGCCCCGCGCGGGCGCGTTCCGCCCGCCCGGCGACCCACCGCCTGGCGGCCGCCGGGTCCCCGCACAGCGCGGCCGCCGCGGCCTCGCTGCCGGATTCGTCCGGCATTCCAGGCTCGCGACGGACCTCATTCATCGCCTCCCCGCAGCGGTGCTGAGCCGCGTAGACCTCCGCCAGCTGGCGGTGCGCCAGCGCGTACGACGAATCCTTCCGCAGGGCATTGAGCAACGTTGCCTCCGCTCCCGGCAGGTCCCCCGCCAGGTAGAGCACGGTGCCGAGACGCGTGTCGTAGATCGGCGCAGTCGGGTCCAGTCGCACGGCGGCGCGAAGCGAGCTGACCGCCGAATCCATCCGGTCCACGGCGACATAGTACCAGGCCCGGTAGAGTCGCGTGTTCGCGGCGGTGGAGTCGAGGGCCACCGAGCGCGAGAACTCCGCCGCGGCCCTGGGCCAGTCCCGATCGTGCAGGACGGCCAGGAAGCCAAGCGTGGTGTGTGCATCGGCGACGGTGCTGTCGATCCTGATCGCCCGCTGGGCGTCCACCTTCGCGGCCGCGAACATTTCCGCCGGATTCCCGGACCCGTACGCCGCCGAGAGATTTTCGGCCGTGGCGCGCCCGGCCCACGCCTGGGCATAGCTCGAATCGAGGCTGATCGCGGCGCCGAAGAGGCTGATGGCCGTCGCCAGACCGGCGGCGGTCCGCCGTTCGGCGTTGCCGCGGGCCTGCACCAGCAGCGCGTGCGCTTCCGGGTTGGCGGTCCGCTGCGCGCGCGCCGCCCGCTCGCCGGCCGATGCGGTCGCGAGCCGGAGGTCTCCCGCGATGGCCAGCGACAGCGTGTCCTCCAGCATGTACAGGTCCTTCCGGGCATGCTGGTAGCGGGCCGCCCACCGCAGCGCGTGCGTGCGCACGTCGTGGAGCTGCACGCGCACCCGAATCAGGCTGTCCGCCGCGTCCACCAGGCCGGTCAGCACCGCGTCGACACCGAGCTCCCGCCCCGCCGCCGCGATGTCGACGCCCGGGTCGCGGTATCGCGCGGACGAGGCGACGACGACGGTGAGCTCGGGCAGGCGACTGAGCGCGTCGTTGATCTCGAGCGAGAGTCCTTCGCTGAAGCTGGTGTTGCCGGTGTCGCCGTTCGCGTTCCGGAACGGAATGACCGCGATCCGGCGCGGTACCGCCGCCGCGGTGCGGGGCGCCGCCGACGGCGAGAGCGTCCCGCGAGAGTAGCGGGACAGTCCCGCCAGCGCGACGAGTCCCAGCGCCGCGATCCCACCCAGGATCCACGCGCGGCGTGTGGCGGAACGGCCTGGCGCCGCGGCCGGCGACGCGATGGTACTGCCGCCCGGCATCGGCCGGTTGAGCGCGGCCTGGAAGGCGGCGGCGCTCGGAAAGCGCGTCGCCGGGTCCTTCCGAAGCGCCACGAGCACGGCATCGCTCACCGGCGGCGGGATGTCCGGGCGGGCGATGGCCGGCGGGGCCGGTGTCTCCGTGATGACGCGCGCGACGACCGCCTGCGCCGTCCCGCCGGAGAACGGCGGCTGGCCGGTGAGCATCTCGTACAGTGTCGCGCCCAGCGCGTAGACGTCGCACCGGAGATCCACGTCGCTCTGGCCGAGCGCCTGCTCGGGGCTCATGTAGAACGGAGTGCCCAGCGAAATCCCGGTCGCGGTGATCCGGTTGTCGGCGGTCCCGGCCGCGAGCGCGATCCCGAAGTCGGCCACCAGCGCCGAGCCGTCGTGCAGGAGGATGTTCTCCGGCTTGATGTCGCGGTGGACGATCCCCTGCCGGTGCGCGTAGTCGAGCGCGGCCGCGACCTCGCCCGCGAGCCGGACCGCGTCCGCGATCGGCAGGCGCCCTTCGCGATCGAGCCGGCCCCGCAGCGTCTCGCCTTCGACGTACGGCATGACGTAGAAGAGGAGCCCTGCCGCCTCGCCCGAATCGAAGAGCGGGAGGATGTGCGGATGCTGGAGATTGGCGGTGAGCCGGATTTCCTGCAGGAAGCGGTCGGCGCCCAGGGCGAGCGCCAGCTCCGGGCGGAGCACCTTGATCGCGACCCGGCGCCGGTGCTTCAGGTCCTCCGCCAGGAAGACGGAAGCCATGCCCCCGCTGCCGATCGCGCGATCGACGCGGTAGCGCTCGCCGAGCGCGGCCCGGAGGCGCTCGAGCGGCACATCGATCACGAGCAGAGCCGCACGCAGGGAGTCATCGAGCCGCCGGGACGCCGCGATGCCGGAATCAGTGGGATGAGCCTCGAATAAGCGGCGGGAGCGCGGCCCGCGCAAGCCGTTGCGGCGTGCAAGGGTCCGCGCCGCCGGGTCCGCGGGCGCGAATGACTGCCGGCGCCCGGGTGAGCGTCGAAGTTCCTGTCGGAGCGCCGCTTATGTCGAAGAGCGCCCGATCGCCCGGGCTTCATCCGCCCGGCGCTTTCCGCGTCACGAATCTTGCAAACGAATCCCCGGCCCGGGGACACCCCGGAGTGACCGCAACTCAGGGGTGCTGATGGCCGCAGTGCATTTCACCGATGCCAGAATCCTGCTGGTGGACGACGAAGCCGCGGGTATCGCCGCGCTGACCCGCATTCTCGTGGCCGCGGGATACCACGATCTCATCACCACAACCGATCCGACGTCCGCCGAGGGGCTCTGCCGCGAGCGGGAGCCCGACGTGGTGCTCCTCGACTACCACATGCCGGAGATGGACGGCGTAGCGGTCCTGGAGCGCATCCGCTCGGGGCCTGACACCGAGAGCTACGTGCCGGTCCTCATGCTCACCGGCGACGGCTCCGCCGCGGTGCGCCGCCGCGCCCTCGCCGCGGGCGCGAACGATTTCGTGACCAAGCCGGTCGAGATGGACGAGGTCCTGCTCCGGATCCGGAACCTGCTCGAGATCCGCTGCCTGCACCGCCGGATGGCGCTGCAGAACCAGCGCCTCGAGACGCGGGTCGCCGAGCGCACGGCCGAGCTCGACGACGCGCACCTCGACACGCTGGAGCGCCTGGCGCTCGCGGCCGAGTTCCGGGACGACGAGACCGGCCGGCACACCGAGCGCGTGGGCGAGGCCGCCGCCGTCCTCGCGGCGGCACTCGGCCTCCCCGACGAGGACGTCTTCCTCATCCGCCGTGCCGCGCCGCTGCACGACGTCGGCAAGATCGGCATCCCCGACCTGATCCTCCGGAAGCCCGGCCCGCTCACCGAGGCCGAATGGGTGACGATGAAGCAGCACACGACGATCGGTGCCCGGCTCCTCTCGGGCGGGCGCTCGCGCGTGGTGCGGCTGGCGGAGCAGATCGCGCTCTCCCACCACGAGCACTGGAACGGCGGGGGGTATCCGGAGGGACTCGCCGGGGATGCGATTCCGCTCGTCGGCCGGCTCGTGATGGTGGCCGACGTGTTCGACGCCCTGAGCTCCGAGCGCGTCTACCGCAGCGCCTGGGGCGTCCACCAGGTGCTCGACTACATCCGGAGCCACGCCGGTCGCCGGTTCGACCCGAGGATCGCGGCGCTGTGCGAGGAGCCGGCGGTGCGCGGGGCGCTGGTCGCGCTGCGCGAGCGGGGAGTGGACGAGCCGATGAGGAGGAGCGCGTAGGCTCCCGTGTGACCTTTGCTCTCCCCCGCCCGTCACTCTCCAGACTCCTACCGGGCCCGGGCCATGACCGATGATCGACTCCAGCAGGCGCTGGACGGGGAATTGCCGCTCGAACTGCTTACGGCGGCGGAGCTTCTGAGCTATCGCCGGCTGCGCGGGGCGATCGACGCGGCGCTCGAGCCGATCGAGCGGACGCCGGAGATCGACGTCTCGGCCGCGGTGCTCCGGCGGATCCGGACGGCCCCGCGGCGCGAGCCGCTCGCCCGGGCGGGGCACTGGCTCTGGGACGCGCGGCCGGTCGCGTTCCGCTTCCGGCCGGCCGTGGCACTCGCGGCCGCGGCGGTGCTCGCGCTCGCGGTGGGCATCGGCCGGCGGAGGGAAGGAGACCGGGGAGGCGACCTCGCCCGCGCGAAGATGGTGGTGGAGTTCCGGCTGAGCGCGCCCGGCGCGCACGCCGTTGCCCTCGTCGGCGACTTCAACTCGTGGAAGCCCGCCCATCAGCTGCACCAGACGGCGCCGGGGGTATGGTCGGTGAGCGTCCCCCTCGAATCCGGCGTCTACGACTACGGCTTCGTGGTCGACGGCAGCGCCGTCCGGCTCGATCCTCTCGCTCCCCGCGTGGCAGACGGCTTCGGCGGAGAGAGCAGCCGCGTGACCGTGCTCAGCCCGGAGGTCCGCTCGTGAGGTCACGGGCTCGCGCCGGTCTGCTCGTCGCCATCCTGGTGCCGGTGATCGCGACCGGACTCCGCGCGCAGGAGTGGCGCGCTGCCGCGCAGGTGGGGCGCGTCACCTCGGGCTCCGGTCCGGCAGGGACCGGCTCCGACAATGCGACCATGGTGCTGGGCCTGACGCGGACCGGCGCCACCGACTGGCTCGGGCTGTCCACCGCACTCCCGCTCGACCACGATCCCTTCTGGGCGGTGCTCGCCGGCTGGAAGCGCGTCGCCACGCGCGGCGAGTCCGGCGCGCTCCTCGATCTCGCGGGACACGGCTTCTACCAGCGCGAGCCGTCGTCGCTCGTGGGCGGGACACCCGAGGCCGCGGGAGCGGGGTTCGACGCGCGCGCCGGCTTCTTCGCCCGCTCGGGCCTCCTCGCACTCGAAGCGCGCGGCGGCGCCGCCGGCGAGCGCAGCGACCGGAACGGCACGGTCTCGGGTCGCCTCCTGCCGGCCGCCGACGCGCGGCTGTCGCTCCTCCACGCGCCGCTCACGGTCCAGGGCGAGGTACGGGCATGGTGGGACGGGAGCTCGCGGCACGCCTGGACGGGCGGCACGCTGCAGGTGACCCGCGGGCCGTACCAGCTCTGGGGATCCGCCGGCGCGTGGGTGACCGGCGGCGTGACCGGCGCCACCTGGAGCGCGGGCGCGCGGGCGGGGGTAGGGCATCCGGTGGAGCTTCAGCTCCTGGCGCGCGGCAACACCTTCGATCCCCTCTATCTCACGACGACGCGCACCACCTTTTCCCTCGGCCTGAGCGCGCGGCTGGGCCGCGGTGCCGCCGCCCTTGCCCCGCTGGCCGAGCGCGGCCGCGACGGGCGCTCGGTCATCCGCATCGCCGCGCGCGACGCCGCCGGGACTCCGTCGATCGCCGGCGACTTCACCGGCTGGAAGCCCGTTCCCATGCGCCGGGAGGGAGGCCACTGGACCTGGGAGGCGCCGCTCCAGCCCGGCGTCTACCACTACGCCTTCGTCGCGGCCGACGGAAAGTGGTTCGTGCCGAAGTCGGTGAAGGGGCGCCAGGACGACGGCATGGGAGGCGAGACGGCAGTGCTGGTGGTCACCTCGTGACGATCCGCCCCGACACGCCCGACGCCGAGCTGGTCCGGCGCGCCGTGCAGGGCGACCACGACGCCTTCGCGCGGGTGGTGCGCCGGCACCAGAACGCCATGTACCGCTACGGTCTCGCCATGGGGCTGGAGCGTGATCTGGCGCTCGATCTGCTGCAGGACACCTTCGTCAAGGCGTGGGAACGTCTGGCGCAGTGCCGGGATCGCGAACGCGTCCGCGCCTGGCTCTTTCGCATCTTCCGGAACGCGGTCCTCGACTGGCGCCGCGACGTCCGCCGAGCCGAAGTGCCGATGGACACGGTGGCCGAACCGGCCGATCCGGCCGACTGGCCCGAGCGCCAGGCCCTTGGGGACGCGATCGGCGCGGCGCTCGCCGGGCTGCCGGAGATCCTTCGCGAGGCCTTCCTCCTCCGCTACGAGGCGGACCACTCCTACGAGGAGATCGCGGGCATCGCCGGCATTTCACTGAGTGCCGCCAAGATGCGGGTGGCGCGTGCGCGCGAGGCGCTTCGAGACGCGCTGGAGCCCGATGTGACCTGGGCCGGCTCCCGGCCGTCATGCTGACGTAGCACCAACCCACTCAAGGAGCCGGAACCCATGCGAAAGCTTGCACTCACCCTGGCGGCGCTGGCGGTCATGGCCCCGGCGCTCGCGGCGCAGGACACGACGACCACGACTACCACCACGACCGCCGACGCGCGCGTCGAGACGGCGATCCAGCACGCGATGACGGTCGGCATTCCCGTCACCCTGCTGCAGCGGAAGGTGGACGAGGGGAAGGCGAAGGGCATCCCGATGGACCGGATCGCGGCTGCGGTGGAGACCCGTCTCACGGCGCTGACCCGCGCGCGTGACGCGATGCTGAGCGCCGGCATCACGCACACCACCGAGGGCCAGCTCTCGGTGGCGGCGGATGCGGTGCAGGCGGGCGTTTCGCAGGCGGCGCTCGTGGCGGTCGGCCGATCGGCGCCGGAGGAGCGGCGCACGGTGGCGATCGCGGTGCTGACGCAGCTGGTGGCGTCGGGCCAGCTTCCCGACCAGGCCGTGGCCCATGTGCAGGCCGCGATCGCGCGCGGGCCGGAGGCGCTGGCCAATCTCGGCGCGCAGGCGGGGGGTGCCGCGGGTGCCAACGCGACCGGCGCGACGGCGGCGCTGCAGGGGAGCGCGAATGCCGGCGCCCGGGTGGAGCTGGGTCATCCGCGCGGCAACTGATCCTCGGCAGCGCGATGCCGAACGGCCCCGGGAGCGATCCCGGGGCCGTTCTGCCGTCCGCCACGTTACGCGGGCGATCGTCCGGGCTCGAGCCGCCGGTACGTCACCTCGGTCACCGCCGGCCTGCCGGCGAGGAGCAGGGTGAGCACCGTAGCTGGCACGATCGCAGCGCGCCCCATGGAAGCTCCATCACGATGAAGAGCGGGAATCGAGACCGCGGATGTACCGCTCGAGCTGCGCCACCGAGGCGTCGAACAGCTCGACGTTCCGGTGGGTCCTCGCCTGCATCACCGCCCCTTCCATGACCGTGAGCACGAGCGTCGCGAGGCCGGCGCGGTCCACGTCTGGGCCGAAGCGGTCGCCGGCCGCCTCGAAGCAACCCTGGATCGCGCTCCGCCACTCCTCGAAGTTCCGCGCGATCTTCTCCCGCGCGCGCGGGACGGTGTGACCTACTTCGAGCGCGAGGCTCCCGATGGGGCAGGTGTACGTGCACTGCGTGCTCCGCACCCGCTCGCGATAGTCCTTCAGTACCTCGAACACCCGCTCGATCGGATCATCGGTCCGCGCGAAGGCGGGCTCCATCACCGCTGGCCAGAGTCCCGCGAGGTAAGCCTCCAGCACTGCCAGGAGCAGCGCTTCCTTGCCGGGGAAGAAGTGATAGAGGCTGCCCGCGTTGGCGTTGGCGGTTGCGAGCACGTCGCTGACGCTCGTTGCCTCGTAGCCCTGGCGTTGAAACAGCTCCATCGCGGCGGAGACGATGCGGTCGCGCGTGCCGGTCACGGGCCTCTCATCGGTTGAACGATCGTTCAAGTAGCGACTGGGCGCCGAATTCGTCAAGGGCTGACCGGCCGGCGCTCAGGGCGTTAGACTCATGCGTGCAATCCCCCCAGCCATGACAGCCACGCTCGACCGCCTCGCGGCCGCGCTCGCGGATCGGTATCGCCTCGAGCGCGAGCTCGGCGCGGGCGGCATGGCCACGGTCTATCTGGCCGAGGACGTCCGGCATCGCCGGCTGGTCGCGGTGAAGGTCCTGAGGCCGGAGCTCGCCGCGGCGCTCGGACCCGAGCGGTTTCTGCGGGAGATCGAGACCACCGCCAAGCTCCGCCATCCGAACATCCTGCCGCTCTACGATTCGGGCGAAGGCGGGGGATTTCTCTACTACGTCATGCCGTACGTCGAAGGAGAGTCCCTGCGCGAGCGGCTGCATCGCGAGCGGCAGCTGCCGCTCGCCGACGCGGTTGCCCTGGTACGCGAAGTGGCCGACGCGCTCAACTACGCGCACGAGCGCGGCGTCATCCACCGGGACATCAAGCCCGAGAACATCATGCTGGAGCGGGGGCACGCCGTGGTCGCCGACTTCGGCATCGCGCGAGCGGTGGGTGCCGCCGGCGCCGGGAACCTCACGCAGACCGGGATGGCGATCGGCACCGCTTCCTACATGAGCCCGGAGCAGGCGTTGGCGGAATCGTCGGTGGATGCGCGGAGCGATCAGTACAGTCTCGCCTGCGTGCTCTACGAATGCCTCACGGGGGAGCTGCCATTCGCAGGGAGCGCCGTCGCCATGCTCGCGCAACGCATGACCACGCCGCCGCCGTCGCCGCGCGCGCGGCGGGCGGAGATCGGCGCCGGGCTCGATCAGGCGATCCGGACGGCGCTCGCCACCGAGCAGACATCGCGCTTCGCCTCGTGCCAGGCCTTCGCCGAGGCGCTGGTGACACCGGACGCGCCCCGCGCGGAATCGTCGCGGCCGGGGATCGTCGTCCTGCCCTTTGCCAATCAGAGTCCCGACCGCGACAACGAGTATTTCAGCGACGGCCTCACCGAGGAGCTCATCAGCGATCTCGCCGCCATCAGGTCGCTGCAGGTCATCTCCCGTACCTCGGCAATGCTTCTCAAGGGCACCGCCAAGGATGTTCGCACCATCGGCCGGGAGCTGGGCGTCCGCTATGTACTGGAGGGCAGCGTCCGGAAGGCCGGCAACTCGCTGCGGATCACCGCCCAGCTCATCGACGCCACTACCGATTCGCAGCTCTGGGGCGAGAAGTACGGCGGCACCATGGATGACGTGTTCGAGTTGCAGGAGCGCGTCTCCCGCGAAATCGTCGCGGCGCTCGGCATCACCCTCACGTCGGACGAGGACCGCCGCCTGGCCCATCGTCCGATCGAGAACGCGCGCGCCTTCGAGCTGTACCTGCAGGCACGGGAGGAGATGCGGCGCTACGACGGCCGATCGGTGGACCGGGGCGAGGCGCTGGTGCGCCGGGCGATGGAGATCGAGGGTGAGACGCCGCCGCTCCAGGCCCTCCTCGCGTGGAGTCAGGTGTCCCTCGTGCGCGCAGGGCTGGCGGCCGACCGCTCGCCGCTCGATCGGGCGGAGAAGGTCGCGAAGGCCCTCCTCGTATCGGCGCCCGACGCGCCCTACGGTCATGCGCTGCTCGGTTTCATCAGCTACGAGCGCGGCCGCATCGCGGAGGCGGTCCGACACTTCCGGGTCGCGCTCGAGCGCGAGCCCAATGACGCCGATGCGCTCTTCTACCTGGGGATCAGCTACGTCGCAGTCGGCCAGACCGATGCGGGAGCGGCGACGGCCGCCGCGCTGATGAACTCCGATCCCCTGTCGCCCCTCGCGTGGCTGCTCGCCGGCCTCATGCCCTGGTGGACCGGCCATGTGGCGGAGGGGCTGCCGAAGGTGGAGCGCGCGATGGAGATGGATCCGGGCAACATGATCGTGCGCTGGACGCTCGGGTACGCCCGGGCGCTCCTGGGCGACGTCGCCGGCGCCGCGAGCGACGCCGCCATCCTCAGAGAACGCGCGCCGACCATGCCATACACCGGCCAGCTCACGGCGCTGGTGCACGCGATGTCGGGCCGGCCGGCCGATGCGCTCGCGGCCCTCGCCGGCACCCAGCCGCTCGATGCACATCACCGGTTCCACCTCGCGGAATCCTGGGCCATGGCCGGCGACCGCGAGCGCGCCTTTGCGCTGCTCGAGGAAGCGGTCCGGAGCGGCTTCCATCCCGGCGAGTTCATCGCGCGGCACTGCCCGTTCCTGGCGCCGCTCCGGGGCACCGCGCGGTTCGAGGCCATCGCGCAGCACGCGCTGCGGCTCACGGCGGAGTTCAGGGCGTCGGAGGCGGCCGCGTGAGTGATCCGGTGCCCGGCTCGATGGAGCGGCTGACGGCCGCGCTCGCCGGCCGCTACCGCATCGAGCGCGAGCTGGGCCAGGGCGGCATGGCCACGGTCTATCTGGCGGAAGACATCCGGCATCGCCGCCAGGTGGCCATCAAGGTGCTGCGGCCGGACCTGACGGCGGCGCTCGGTCCCGACCGCTTCACGCAGGAGATCGAGATCGCCGCGCGGCTCCAGCACCCGCACATCCTCGGCGTCTTCGATTCGGGGAGCGCGGAGGGGTTCCTCTACTACGTCATGCCGTACGTGGACGGGGAGTCGCTGCGGGAGCGCCTCGTGCGGCAGGGTGAGCTGCCGGTGCACGAGGCGGTGCGCCTCCTCTCGGAGATCGCCGACGCACTGGGCCACGCCCACAGTCGCGGCGTGGTGCACCGCGACATCAAGCCCGAGAACATCATGCTCTCCGGCCGGCATGCGCTGGTGATGGATTTCGGCGTGGCCAAGGCGGTCAATGAAGCGAGCGGTCAGAATCGGCTCACCACCCTTGGCGTGGCTCTCGGGACGCCGGCCTACATGGCGCCGGAGCAGGCGAGCGCCGATCCGCATCTCGACCATCGGGTGGACATCTACGCGCTGGGCGTGATGGGCTACGAGCTGCTGGCCGGGCGGCCGCCCTTCACCGGTGCCTCGCCGCAGCAGGTGCTCGCCGCGCACGTGATGCAGACACCGGAGCTCCTGAGCAGCCACCGGCCGTCGCTCTCGCCGGCGCTGACGGGCGTCATCATGAAGGCGCTGGAGAAGCGGCCGGCCGACCGCTGGCAGAGCGCCGAGGAGATGCTGTCGCAGCTCGAGCCGCTGGCGACGCCGAGCGGCGGGATGACGCCGACCGCAACGGCGCCCGTTCCCGCCATCACCCCGGCCCTGGTCGCCCGCCCGCGGGTGCCGCGATGGGCGCTGGCCGCGCTCGGCATCGTCGTCGTGGCGGCCGGCGCCTTCGCGCTCTCCCGCCGCCGCGCGTCGCCGGACGCCGCCGACGCCGCGAGTGCCGTCACCCGCTCGATCGCGGTCCTCCCCTTCGACAATGTCGGCGGCGACAGCACCAACGCTGCGTTCACCGACGGAATGCAGAGCGAGATCCTGACCGACCTCACGCGTCTCGGCGCGCTGCAGGTCACGTCGCGCAATTCGGTTCAGGAATACCGGAAGACCACCAAGCCGAGCCGGCAGATCGGTGCGGAGCTCGGTGTGCAGAACCTGCTGCAGGGCCAGGTGCAGCGCGCCGGCAACCAGGTACGGGTCACCGTGCAGCTGGTGGATGCGCCGACCGACCGGCAGATCTGGGCCGAGTCGTACGATCGCGAGCTCACGGCGCAGAACGTCTTCACCATCCAGGGCGACATCGCGACCAACGTGGCGCAGGCGCTCCGGGCGAGCTTCACGAGCTCGCAGGTCGCGGCCGCCCAGCAGGCCCCGACCGCGAATCTCGAGGCGCTCGACTGGTATCACCGTGGCCAGGGCATCTTCGCCAACCGCGGCGGGGATTTGAGCGACACCGGGGCGACTCACGCATTCGCTCGCGCGATCGCACTGGACTCGAACTTTGCGCAGGCCTGGGCCGGCCTCGCGGCGGCGGAGAGCTGGAAGGTGCGGAACGGGACTACGACGGATACCCTGCCGGCGCGCCGCGCCCTGGACCACGCCATGGCGCTCGCGGCAGCATCGTCCGAGACGAAGATCGCCCAGGCGTACTACGCCTATTATGCGCAGGCCGACTACGACGGCGCGCTCGATCTGTTCAAGGCGGTCGCCGCCGCGCGGCCGAGTGATGCCGATGCCGTGGCCGGCGTGGGATACATCGCCCGGCGTCGTGCCAGATGGGACGAGGCGCTCGCCGCCGAGCGGAAGCTGATCGAGCTCGATCCGCGGAGCGGCGGCGCGCTGAGCGATATGGGGTACACCTACCTGATGAGGCGGCGCTACCCTGAGGCCGAGCAGGCACTCCGCCGGTCGCTGATCGTCGATCCGGCCGGCGGCGACGGGGCTGCCGGGTGGCTCTTCCAGACGATCGCGTTCGGCCGAGGAGATACTGCGGGGGCCCGGGCGCTGGTCGGGTCGTTCCCGAAGGAAGTGTCACCGGAGATTCGCGCCTTCCTCGAAGCGATTCTCGCGCGCCTTGCCCGCCACTTTGACGCCTCGACGGCAGCGTTCAATCAGAGTCGGCGCACGCGGCTGGTCGATCGGCCGAACCAGTTGATCCTCCAGGCGTTGAACGATCGTGCGTCCGGCGCGGCGGTCCGTGCGGTCGCGCGCGCCGATTCCGCCGCGCAGCTCGCGAGGGCGTTTCTCGATCGCACGCCCGGAGCCGGTGTCTTCGGCAATGCGGCCGACTTCCACAGCATCCTCGGTTTGGCGTTCGCACTGCAGGGCCGCGGGGCCGACGCCGTGCGGGAGGGTCAGCGAGCCGTCGGGCTCAACCCCTCCGCGCGCGATGCCAGCGAGGCCCCGAGGAGCGTCGATGCCCTGGTCGCGATCCAGCTGGTGCTCGGGCACAGGGACGAGGCTGTCCGCCTGATCACCCAGCAGGCACACTCGCCGATCTCCTCCAACACCCTGCTGCTTATTACGCCAGCGTCCATCCGCCTGGAGCCCATCTTCGACGGAATCCGTGACGACCCCCGCATCCAGGCGCTCCTGAAGAACGACGCTGCGTGGGTGGTGCAGTGAGGCCCCAATCGGTCAGCGTGACCTCTGCGTCCGACCCCGTGGCCCGGCGGCTCGCCGCCGCGCTGGCCGACCGCTACCGCATCGAGGGCGAGCTCGGCGCCGGTGGCATGGCCACGGTGTACCTCGCCCAGGACCTGCGCCACGATCGCCGGGTCGCGGTCAAGGTGCTGCGCCCCGAGCTCGCCGCCGTGATCGGCGCCGAGCGGTTCCTGGCCGAGATCCGGACGACGGCCAACCTGCAGCACCCGCACATCCTGCCGCTCTTCGATTCGGGCGTCGCCGATTCCTTCCTGT
>JAICUF010000061.1 GCA_025935995.1 Gemmatimonadales bacterium | reverse complement strand
CTGAGGGGACCCACCCGGGTCGCCCCAATGTGACCCTCCTGGGGGATGCATGACGAAAGCCGATCTCGTGGAACAGGTGACGGCGTCCATCGCGCGCACGTCGGGGCCCATGATCTCGAAGAAGGATTGTGCGCGGGTGGTCGACGCGTTCCTCGATGCGGTCAAGGACGCGCTCAAGGACCAGCACAACATCGAGGTCCGCGGCTTCGGCACGTTCAAGATCCGCCGCCGGAAGACGCGCATGGCCCGCAATCCGCGCACCGGAGATCCGGTGGAAGTGGCGGCGCGGCCGGTGCCCGTCTTCAAGCCCAGCAAGGAGTTGCGGGCGCTCGTGGCGGACGAGGAGGCGGGTTCGTCGGACGGGTCGCACGAGCCCGAGGTCGCGCCGGGATTCTGAACGGCTGATCGCGTATCTTCCCGGGGCCGCAGGCATTGCGGCCCCGTTCCTTTGCCGGATACTCATGACCCTCGCCGCTCCCGCCACCGTCACGCTTCGCGTCCTTCTCTTCGCGCGCTATGCCGAACTGCTGGGCCACGATACGCTGGCGATCACGCTCCCGGCCCCGGCCACCGTCGGCGACGTCGTCCGGTCGGTCCGCTCGGAGCGCGGCGGCGACGCGCTGCCGCCCCGCGTGCTCGCGGCGGTCAACCTCGTGCAGGCGTCGGACGCGACCGCGCTCGCTGACGGCGACGAGGTGGCGCTCCTCCCGCCGCTGGCGGGCGGCTGAGGCGATGAGGGACCGCGTTCGGCTCGTCTCGCGTCCCATCGACACCGCGGCCCTGGCGGCCGAGGTCGTGGCGCCCGGGCGCGGAGGTGTCGTAACGTTTCTGGGACTCGTGCGCGACCACCACGCCGGCCGGCAGGTGATCCGCCTCGAGTACTCCGCCTACGCGCCGATGGCCGAGGGCGAGCTCGCGAGGATCGTCGGCGAGACGGAAGCGCGCTGGCCGGTGGCGGTGGCGGTCGAACACCGGCTGGGAGAGCTTGCGATCGGCGACGCGGCAGTCGCGGTGGTTGCCGCCGCGGCGCATCGGGGGGATGCCTTCGAGGCATGCCGCCACGTGATCGAGGAGATCAAGCGACGGGTGCCGATCTGGAAGCGGGAGTACTACGCCGACGGCACGGTTGGCTGGGTGGATCCGACCGCCGCCCCCGACCAGGCGGCGGCGCCGCGATGACTCCCCTCCTCGACGCCCTCGGCCGGCCGCTCGGCAGTCTGCGGCTCTCGGTGACCGACCGCTGCAACATGCGCTGCGGCTACTGCATGCCGGAGGCGGAGTACACCTGGCTGCCGCGCGCGTCGCTGCTCACCTTCGAAGAGCTGGCCCGGCTCGCGGGGGTTTTTGCCGGCCTGGGCGCCGCCCGCGTCCGGCTCACCGGCGGCGAGCCGCTCCTCCGGCACGATCTCCCGACGCTGGTCTCGCTGCTCGCGGGAGACGCGCGCATCCGGGATCTCGCCCTCACGACGAACGGGGTTCTGCTCGCGCGGCATGCGCGGGCGCTTCGCGATGCGGGACTTCGCCGGGTGACGGTCAGTCTCGATACCCTGCGTCCCGAGCGCAGTCTGGCCTTCGCGCGGAACCCGCGCCACGCCGAAGTGCTGCGGGGGATCGACGAGGCCGCGGCCGCCGGCTTCACGGGCCTCAAGCTGAATGCCGTCGTCATCCGGGGCTTCAATGACGACGAGATCGTCCCGCTGCTCGATTACGCGCGGGCGCTCGGCGCCGAGATGCGCTACATCGAGTACATGGACGTGGGTGGCGCGACACAGTGGTCCGCCGGCGCGGTGGTGCCGCGCCGCGAGATCCTCGAGGTCATCGCGCGCCGCCACGGCGCCGTGACGCCTCTGGCCGAGCCGGGAAGCCGTGCCCCCGCCGAGCGCTTCCAGCTGGCCGACGGCTCGTGCTTCGGCATCATCGCCTCGGTCACTGCTCCCTTCTGCCGCACCTGCGACCGCAGTCGCGTCACCGCGGACGGGACCTGGTTCCGCTGCCTGTACGGGGAGGACGGCATCGACCTGCGCGAGCCGCTCCGGCAGGGCGCGTCCGACGAGGAGCTCAGCGCGCGCATCCGGTCGGTCTGGAGCGGGCGTGACGACCGCGGCGCGGAAGTGCGCGCCACGCTCGGCGCGCGCGCGGTGCTCTATCCCGTCGAAGGACTCCGCGCCGATCCACGGCGCGAAATGCACACGCGGGGCGGCTGATGGCGCTGAGCGTTGCCCTCATCGAGCCGCGCATCCCTCCCAACACCGGCAACATCGCGCGTCTCTGCGCCGCCACCGACGTTCCCCTGCACCTGATCGGCCCGCTCGGCTTCGCCATCGACGATGCGGAGGTTCGCCGCGCGGGGCTCGACTACTGGCCCCACGTGGACCTCTGGGTGCACCCGGACTGGTTCGCGTTCCGCGACGCCGTCTCCCGCGAGCGCTGTCTCTACTTCTCGGCGAACGCGACCCGAAGCTTCCGGGACGCGCCGTACCGGGCCAACAGCTGCCTCGTGTTCGGCAACGAGACCGAGGGGATGCCGGCGCGCATCCTCGAGAAACACCCCGACCGCTGCTTCCGCATCCCGATGCGCCGCGGCCTGCGCAGCCTCAACCTCGCGACGGCGGCAGGGATCGTCCTCTACGAAGCGCTGCGGCACACCGGCGGCGCCGCGCGCGCCGACTTTGAATAGGTCTCGCGCGCCGATACATTCCGTTTGCTGAGAACGATCGCGCGGGATTCACCCTAACGGAGAGAGCGGACGCTCGATGCTCGGAAAAGTGGCGGTGGTCGGGGCGGGGAACGTGGGAGCCACCGCGGCACAGCGGCTGGCCGAGAAGAACCTGGCGCGCACCGTCGTCATGATCGACGTCGCGGAGGGCATTCCACAGGGCAAGGCGCTCGACCAGTGGCAGTCGGGCCCCATCGAGGGATTCGACACGCGGGTGGTCGGGGGCCAGAGCTATGACGACGCCGCCGGCGCCGAGGTCTTCGTCGTGACGGCGGGGATCGCCCGGAAGCCGGGGATGAGCCGCGACGATCTCGTGCGCACCAACGCGGGGATCGTCCGCTCCGTGAGCGAGCAGATCGCCCGGGTCGCGCCGCAGTCCATCATCGTCGTCGTCTCCAATCCGCTCGACGTGATGTGCTACGTCGCCATGAAGGCGAGCGGCTTTCCGCGCGAGCGTGTCATCGGCATGGCCGGCGTGCTGGACACCGCCCGCTACCGGACGTTCCTCGCCGACGCCGCGGGCGTCTCCGTCGAGGACATCCAGGCGATGGTGCTCGGCGGGCACGGCGACACGATGGTCCCGCTCATCTCCTGCACCACCGTCTCCGGCATTCCCATCACGCAGTTCATCGACCGGGCGCGCCTCGACGAGATCGTGACGCGGACACGGAACGGCGGCGCCGAGATCGTCGCCTTCCTCAAGACCGGGTCCGCCTATTACGCGCCCAGCGCCGCGGCGGTGCAGATGGTCGAGGCGATCGCGCTCGACAAGCGCCGGATCCTGCCGTGCTCGGCCTGGCTGCAGGGCGAGTACGGGCTTCGCGACGTCTTCTGCGGCGTCCCCTGCCAGCTTGGCCGGGGCGGGCTCGAGCGGATCATCGAAGTGACCCTCACGGACACGGAGCGGCAGGACCTCGTCAAGTCGGCGGAGGCGGTTCGCGCGACGCAGGCCACCGTCGACGCCTAGCGCATGCTGCGCTTCTACCGGTCCACGGTCGGCAAGAAGATTCTGATGGCGGTGTCGGGGATCATCGGCATCGCCTTCCTGATCCTCCACATGCTGGGAAACCTGCAGATCTTCCAGGGCCCCGCGAAGCTCAACGGCTACGCCGCGATCCTCCACGGTCCGCTCGCCGAAGTCGTGCTGGCGCAGCGCGTGGTGCTCCTCGTCGCGGTCGTCGTCCACGTCGTGATGGCCTGGCAGCTCACGATGCGGGCACGGGCCGCGCGGCCGGTCGGCTACGTCGAGCGCCGCTCTCAGGCCGCCACGCTCGCCTCGCGGACGATGCGGATCGGCGGCGTCCTGCTCCTCGTCTTCATTCCGTTTCACATCCTGCACTTCACCACGGGCGACATCCGGCCGGCGGGCACCTTCACGCCGGGGAACGTGTACGGCAACGCGGTGGCCAGCTTCCGGATCCCGTGGGTGGCGGCGTTCTACGTGGCCGCGATGATCGCGCTGGGCCTGCACCTCTATCATGGCGCGTGGAGCTCCGTCCGCACGCTCGGGATCGCCGGCCCACGGCCGCATCCGCTGCACCGCCCCGCGGCGCTGGTGCTCGCGCTCGCGCTCTGGCTCGGGTTCACGGCGGTGCCGGTCGCGATCGCGCTCGGATGGGTGAGGTGACGATGGACCTCAGGTCGCGGGTTCCCGCCGGTCCCATCGAGCAGAAATGGGACAAGCACCGCTTCGAGATGAAGCTGGTGAATCCGGCCAACAAGCGGAAATACACCGTCATCGTGGTCGGCACCGGCCTCGCCGGGGGGTCCGCCGCCGCGACGCTGAGCGAGCTGGGCTACAATGTGAAGTGCTTCTGCTTCCAGGATTCGCCGCGCCGCGCCCATTCGATCGCCGCGCAGGGCGGGATCAACGCCGCCAAGAACTACCAGAACGACGGCGACAGCATCTACCGGCTCTTCTACGACACCGTGAAGGGCGGGGACTACCGCTCGCGCGAGGCGAACGTCTACCGCCTCGCGCAGATCAGCGTCAACATCATCGACCAGTGCGTCGCCCAGGGCGTGCCGTTCGCGCGCGAGTACGGCGGACTGCTGGCCAACCGCTCCTTCGGCGGCGCGCAGGTGTCCCGCACCTTCTACGCCCGCGGCCAGACCGGCCAGCAGCTCCTGCTGGGCGCCTATCAGGCGCTCGAGAAGGAGATCCAGCGCGGCGGGGTGACGATGTATCCACGCACCGAGATGCTCGACCTCGTGGTCGTGAACGGGCAGGCGCGCGGCATCGTGGTGCGCGACATGGTCACCGGCGAGATCTCGAGCCACGCGGGCGACGCCGTCGTGCTCGGCACCGGCGGCTACGGCAACGTCTTCTATCTGTCGACCAACGCCAAGGGATCGAACGCCACCGCCATCTGGCGCGCCCACCGGCGCGGTGCCGCGTTCGCCAACCCGTGCTACACGCAGATTCACCCGACCTGCATTCCGGTGAGCGGGAGCTACCAGTCGAAGCTCACCCTCATGAGCGAGTCGCTGCGCAACGACGGCCGCGTGTGGGTCCCGAAGCAGCAGGGTGATCCGCGACCGCCCAATCAGATTCCCGAAGCCGAGCGCGACTACTACCTCGAGCGCCGCTACCCGAGCTTCGGAAACCTGGTGCCGCGGGACGTGGCCTCGCGGGCGGCGAAGGAACAGTGCGACGGCGGGCACGGCGTCGGCCCGGGCGGGTACGGCGTGTACCTCGACTTTGCGGAGGCGATCGGTCGGCTCGGCGAAGCCACGATCCGGGAGCGCTACGGGAACCTGTTCGAGATGTACGAGCGGATCACCGACGAGGACCCCTACCAGGTCCCCATGCGCATCTATCCAGCGGTGCACTACACGATGGGCGGGCTCTGGGTCGACTACAACCTGATGAGCACGATCCCCGGCCTCCACGTGATCGGCGAGGCCAACTTCTCGGATCACGGCGCCAACCGCCTCGGCGCGAGCGCCCTGATGCAGGGGCTGGCCGACGGCTACTTCGTGCTGCCCTACACCATCGGCGACTACCTCGCGACGGCGCGCCCGGCGCCGGTCACGACGAGCCAGCGCGAATTCGCGGAAGCGGAGGCAGCGACGCGGGAGCGGACGGCCCGCATGCTCGCGATCGGCGGATCGCGGACGGTCGATTCGTTCCACCGGGAGCTGGGCCAGCTCCTGTGGGACAAGTGCGGCATGGCCCGGAACGCGGCCGGCCTGCGCGAGGCGCTCGCGCGCATTCCCGAGCTGCGCGAGGCCTTCTGGCGCGACGTGAACGTGCCGGGAAGTCACGCGGAGCTGAACCAGGCGCTGGAAAAGGCCGGCCGCGTCGCCGACTTCCTCGAGCTGGCGGAGCTCATGTGTCGCGACGCGCTCCACCGGGAGGAATCGTGCGGCGGGCATTTTCGCGAGGAGCACCAGACGCCCGACGGCGAAGCGCTGCGGGACGACGAGCATTTCGCCTACGTCGCCGCCTGGGAGTACGCGGGCGAGGACCGCGAGGCGGTGCTGCACCGCGAGCCGCTCGACTTCGAGTATGTGCACCTCGCGCAGCGGAGCTACAAGTGAGGAGGGCCCGGTGAAGGTGACCCTGCGCGTCTGGCGCCAGCGGGGGCCCGGTGCTCCCGGACGCCTCGAGCGCTACGAGGCCGACGACGTCTCGCCCGAGATGTCGTTTCTCGAGATGCTCGACGTGGTCAACGAAAAGCTCATCGCCGCCGGCGATCTTCCGATCGCCTTCGATCACGACTGCCGCGAGGGGATCTGCGGATCGTGCTCGCTCATGATCGATGGCGTGGCTCACGGCCCGATGCAGGGGACGGCCACCTGTCAGCTTCACATGCGGAGCTTCGCGGACGGGGCGGAGATCGTCGTCGAGCCGTGGCGGGCGCGCGCCTTTCCGGTCATCAGGGATCTCGTGGTGGACCGGAGCGCGCTCGACCGCATCATTCAGGCGGGCGGCTACGTGTCGGTGGACACCGGCGGCGCCCCGGACGGCAACGCCATCCCCATCGCGAAGGCCGCCGTGGAGCGCGCGATGGACGCGGCGCAGTGCATCGGCTGCGGCGCCTGCGTCGCGGCCTGTCCCAACGGGTCCGCGTCGCTCTTCACGGCGGCCAAGATCTCCCACCTCGGGCTCCTGCCGCAGGGCCAGCCCGAGCGGTACCGCCGGGCGCTCCGCATGGTCGCGCAGATGGACGCCGAGTCGTTCGGCGGCTGCTCCTGGTTCGGCGAGTGCCAGGAGGCCTGCCCCAAGGAAATCAGCATCGATACGATCACCCGCATGAACGCCGACTTCATTCGCGGCGGCACGGTGGCCCGAGCTGACGGGAGTCGCTAGCCGGGCCTGGAGCGTGGGAGCCTGCGCCGCGCTGGCGCTGGGCTTGCCGCCGGGTGTCGTTGCGCAGGTTCCCGCCGTGTCGGCGGGGGCGCAGGTCATCGGGCTCTATACGCACGCCGATCCGGTGCCCGGCGGGGCCGCCGCCGACGAGCTGCGGGCGGTGCAACCGGTCGTGATGCTGCATGCCGGCATCGGCGGACGCCGGCTCACCCTCACCGCCACCGCCGATCTCGAGGGGCTCACCATTCCGGGCGGGGAGCTGGCGCCGGGCGACTGGGGCGAGGGGTTCATGGACCGCCGCCATCCCCACACCTACGCCCACGAGCTCGTGCTCTCGGCGAACGATCTGCTGGGGCGGGTCGACGGGGCCGGCGAGCTCTCGCTCAGCGCGGGCAAGGGGTTCGTTCCGTTCGGCACCGACGACCCGATGGCGCGGCCGGTGATCCGGTATCCCGTCAACCACCACCTCGCGCAGATCCTGGAGCGCGCCATCGCGGTCGCGGCATGGCGGCGCGGCCCGGTCGGCCTCGAGGCGGCGCTGTTCAACGGCGACGAGCCCGAGCGGCCCGGCGAATGGCCCCGCATCGCAAGGTTCGGCGATTCCTGGTCGGCGCGCGCCACACTGGCTCCCGCCGCCGGGCTTGAGGCCCAGGTCTCGCACGCGCGGGTCGCCTCGCCCGAGCACCGGGCGGGTGCGGGGCCGATCGACAGCAAGTGGAGCGCCTCGGCCCGATGGGAGGGTCGGCTGGGCCGCCATCCGGCCTATCTTCTGACCGAGTGGGCCCGGACTCGCGAGGCTGAGTTCTTCACCTACCGGAGCCTGCTCGCGGAAGGTGCATGGGAGGCGGGGGCTCATCGTCTCCTTGGGCGCATCGAGCAGACCGACCGGCCGGAGGAGATGAGGACGGAGGATCCGTTCCGGTCAGTCCGCCCGCACCTCGACAACGCGCTGCTGGGCCGGACCCGCTGGACCATCGCGACGGCGGGCTACGCCGTGCGGCTCACGCGAGCCGATGCGCGGATCCGGCTGACGCCCCAGATCGAGGTCGCGTGGGCGTCGGTGCGGTCGCTCGACGGTCCCGCGTTCGACCCCCTGGTCTTCTACGGGCGGCGGCGGATCTGGTCGGTCAACGCAGGCCTTCGGGCCGGGTGGGGAATGGCCATGCACCGCATGGGACGGTACGGCGCGGCGGAGCCCAGGGATCCGATGGAAGGCCCCAACTCTCACATGCATGAGTGAGGAGGTAGATCAATGCGCGGAATGATGCGACTCGGTCTCATGACGGCGCTCGTCGCCGTGGCATCGTGCAACAAGTCCGACCCCGCCGATCCGACGA
Source organism: Gemmatimonadales bacterium (assembly GCA_025935995.1). Lineage (GTDB taxonomy): Bacteria > Gemmatimonadota > Gemmatimonadetes > Gemmatimonadales > GWC2-71-9 > JAICUF01. The sequence continues at coordinate 5,762 of JAICUF010000061.1, read as the reverse complement.
TTCCGGCCAAGATGGTGCTGGTGGACGGCGAGCCGCAGACCGGTGCCGCAGGTGCCGATGCGGTGGCGCCGCTCCGCGTGAGGATCGTGAACCTCGCGGGAGACGGCGTCGCGAGCATTCCCGTCGAGTGGGCGGTAACTGAAGGCGGCGGCACGATCTCGAATCCGCACCAGCAGACGAGCAACGACGGCATTTCCTCCGTGACGTTCACCTACGGCCTCGCGGGCCCGCAGGTCATCACGGCCACCTATCCCGGACTGACCGGCTCGCCGCAGACCTTCAATCTCACGGCCACGTCGGTTGGCGGCGGTGGAGGTGGCGGAATCTGATCACAGCCATGCGCGGGGCGCTGGTAGCCCTCGCGGCGCTGGCGGCGGCCGGGTGCAAGGACGCGGCGGAGCCCCGACCGGCGGCCACGCAGCTGGAGCTCAAGGACGGGTCCGGGCAGGCCGCTGCCGCCGGGAGCGTGCTCGCGCAGCCGCTTCGCGTGCTGGCGCTCGATGCCTCCGGGGTGCCGGTCGCCGGCGTCGAAGTGCACTGGGCGGTGGCCACGGGCGGCGGCGCGCTCTCCGCTCCTTCGGTGACGACGGGCGCTGATGGTATCGCCGGCGTCACCTACACCCTGGGAGCCGCCGCCGGCGAGCAGCGGGTGGAAGCGTCAGCGCTGGGCCTCGCGGGGTCGCCGGTTCTCTTCACGGAAACCGCGACCGTCGGCGCACCGACCGAGAGTGCACTCGTGGTGGCGGGCGGCGGAAACAACACGCCGGAGCGGTTTACCTCCGACCTCTGGGTGCATGGCAACTATGCCTACACGGGGACCTGGGGAACCCGCGTCGCGGCCGGCAACGTGATCAAGGTCTGGCAGCTCGGCGCGGGCGGCGCGCCGGCGCTCGCTGACTCCGTGAAGATCGCGGGCATCAACACGGTGAGCGATGTCGAAGTAAGTGCCGACGGAACGCTGCTCCTCGCCACCGGCGAGTACGGGGATGGTGCCGGCCTCTATCTCTACAGCCTGGCCAATCCCGGTCATCCGGTCCTGCTCGGCAGCTACGCCGTGCCCGCGTCCAACGGCGGACTCCACACCGGCACCTTCGCGGAGATCGGCGGCCGGCGCTACGTCTTCGCGGCGCGCGATCCCGGGGGCTACGCGCCGGCGATGATGACCTTCGACGTCACCGACCCGGCACATCCGGTCGTCATCTCGACGCTCTCCGTCCCGGCGGACTACGGCGCGCACGATCAGTTCGTCCGGAACGGCCTGGCCTTCGCCTTCATCTGGAACACAGGGTTCCGGATCTATGATGTGGGCAACGGGATGCGCGGCGGGTCGCCGTCCAATCCGGTGCTGGTGAGCAGCTTCGTGACCACCGCCACCGGCTCCGACGCGCCCGAGGTGCACAACGGCTGGTGGTTCCACAACCCCAACACCGGGGAGAGCCGCTATCTGTTCATCGGCCAGGAAGGCCCGGGCGGGATCGGCTCGAGCAGCCGCGGCGACATCCACGTCGTCGACATCTCGGACCTGACGTCGCCGGTGGAGGTGGCGTTCTATCACATGCCGGGCGCGGGGACTCACAATTTCTGGATGGACGAGCAGAAGCAGGTGCTCTACGCCGCCTACTACAATGGCGGGGTCGTTGCACTCGACGTCTCTGGGACGCTGGCGGGCGACCTCGCCGGCCGGGAGATCGCGCGGCTGCGACCGGGCGGCGAAGGAGACACCTACGTCTGGGGCGTGCAGCTGGCCAACGGCTGGCTCTACGCGAGCGACATGCTGAGCGGCCTCTGGCAGATTGGCCGCGTCGGCCCGGCGCTGAACTAGTCCGAGGGTGGTGAGGGGCAAGAAAGTCGTGCCGAGGCGGCGGCCCCGCCGAGGCCGGGTTTCCCAACCCTCATCACCCTCTTCTCTTGGCCGGGCGTCCGCGCGGCTCTAACCTTCACCGACTCCGACCCCCTTCCCACCCCATCCCGAGGATCCGCCGTGCGCCGCTCCGCCCTGCTTCTGCCGCTCCTGTTCGCATCGCGCGTGGGCGCGCAGACTCCGCTCCCCGGCTTCTCCGACGCGGCCGCCGCGAGCGAGCGCGCGCTCGAGGCGCAGCTGCTGCGTGTTCCGGACTCGGCGCAGGCGCGCATCGACGTGCGGACGCTGAGCGCCGTGCCGCACGTCGCGGGAACGCCCGCGCAGCAGGCGACCGCGGCGTACGTGCTCCGGGAAATGCGCGCGGCAGGGCTCGATACGAGCCGGATGAATTTCCGCGTCTGGATCCCGTATCCCGACTCGACCATCGTCGAGATCGTCACGCCCGTCCGGAAGCGGCTCGCGCTCGAGGAGCCGCCGCTCGCGGAGGACTCGACGACGCGGCAGCGGCCGTGGCCGGCCATGAACGGCACCGCCGGCTCGGGTGACGTCACGGCCCCGGTCGTCTACGTCAACTACGGCCTGGCCGAGGATTACGCCGCGCTCGATTCGATGCACGTGGACGTCCGCGGCAAGATCGTCCTGGCGCGCTATGGCCGCAGCTTCCGCGGCATCAAGGCGCGCGAGGCCGAGCGCAACGGTGCGGCGGCGCTCCTCCTCTATTCCGATCCCCAGGACGACGGCTACGTCCGCGGCGACGTGTACCCGGTCGGGCCCATGCGGAACCCCGACGGCGTGCAGCGCGGGAGCGTCTTCAATGGAGATGGGGACCCGACGACCCCGGGCTGGCCCTCGACGGCGGATGCGCGCCGCCTGCCGCCCGATTCGCTTAACGTGTCCCACATCCCGGTGGTGCCGCTCGGCTACCGGAACGCCGCGCTGCTGCTCGAGCCGATGCGCGGGCCCGGCCTTCCGGCGCAGGGCTGGCAGGGCGGGCTTCCATTCCGCTATCACGTGGGCGGTGAAGGGGTGACGGCGCGAGTGGCACTCTGGCACCAGAGCGGTGACCGGGCCTGGAAGACGATCACCAACACCTATGGCGTCCTCCGCGGGAGCCGCTGGCCGGATGAGATCGTGATCATCGGGGCGCACCGCGACGCCTGGGGTCCTGGTGCCCGCGACAACGTCGGCGGCGTCACGAGCGTCCTCGGCGCCGCCCGCGCGTGGGGCAGGGCGGCGCGCGCCGGTCACCGTCCGCTCCGGACGATCGTCTTCGCGACATGGGATGCGGAGGAGTGGGGCCTGGTCGGCTCGACCGAGTACGCCGAGCTGATGCAGGACACCCTGCGCGCCCGCGCCGTCGCCTATGTCAACCAGGACGACGCCGCAGACGGGCGGCGCTTCGGCGCGGGCGGCACCGCGTCGCTCCACGGCGTGGTTCGCGACGTCTCGAAAGTCGTCGAGCAGCCGGGCGACACGGTCCCGATCTACGTCGCCTGGAAGCGGCAGCGCGCGCCCGGCGACACCGGCGACGTGAAGCTCGGCGATCTCGGCGGCGGCAGCGACTTCGGCGGGTTCTACAATTTCCTCGGCATTCCCGCGATCGACTACGGCTTCGGCGGTGGCGGGGGCACGTACCACTCCGCCTACGATACCTACACCTTCCAGGATCGCTTCGGCGATCCCGGCTTTCTGAGCGCCGCGGCCGTTGGTCGTGTTTCCGCCCTCGTGCTCGCGCGGCTGGCCAACTCGGAGATCGTACCCTTCGACGATGCCGAGCTCGCGGGGCGGCTCGCTTCGCTCTCCGCGGAACTTGCGCGCTCGCCGGCCGCGAAGAAGGCGGGGCTCCGGCTCGATTCGCTCGACGCGGCGATTGCCGTGCTGCGCGCATCGGGGGCGGCCTTCAACTCCGCGCGGGACAGCGCGCTCGCGCGCGGAGCGTCGGGCGCCGTGCTCGCCCGCGCCAATGCGCTGCTTCGAGGAGTTGAGCAGGAGATGGTGCGGCCAACGGGCCTGGTCGGCCGGCCGAGGATGCGGAACCTCGTGATCGCCTCGGACCGCGACAACGGCTATTCCGACATGCCCTTTCCCGGCATCGGCGAAGCGCTCCGGGACGGCGACGTCCCGCGCGCGGAGCGCGAGGCGGCGGAGCTGGCCACGCGCGTGCGGGCCGCCGCCGCCCGCGTCGACCGGGCGGCGGCGGCGCTCAGATGATCAGGGCGAGGCCTTCGCCACGTCGTCCGACGGCGTCATATCCGGGGTGTAGCCGTCGGGGTTGACGCGCGCCTCCGTGACCTGCTTGCTCGACATGATCTCGGCCACGTAGCGGTCGCCGCCGAACCAGATCTCCACGGGGTAGTGCACCAGCTGCGAGGTGCCGTCCGCGTAGGCCACCTGGAGATCGACCGGCATCACGGCGGAGCCCAGGTTCCGGATCGTCACGCGCGCCGTGTCACCCGTCTGCCGGATGCTCTCCACCGCCTGATCGACCGTGGCGGTCGTGAAGAAGAAGCCGCGCCAGAACCAGGCGAGATCCCGCCCGGAGACGTTTTCCATGGTGCGGAAGAAGTCCGCCGGCTGCGGATGCTTGAACGCCCAGCGGCGGCTGTACTCGCGGAACGCGCTGTCGAAGACGACGGGTCCGAGCACCTTGTTCCGAAGCGCGAGCAGCACGATGGACGGCTTCACGTACGCCAGCGAGCCGAGGTTGTTGTTGTTGAGGTAGCGATTGGCCGGCGTCATGATCGGCTGCGCCGTGGCGGTCTGGTCGAGCCGGAAGACGAACTGGGCCTCGCTCTTCCTCGTCAGGCTGTCGGAGCGGCTCCAGTAGTCTTCCTCCGAGAAGGTGTTGATGAAGGTGTTGAACCCCTCGTCCATCCACGCGTAGCGCCGCTCGTCGGATCCCACGACCATCGGGTACCACATGTGCCCGATCTCGTGGGTGACCACGTTGTAGAGCTCCTCGGGCGTGCTCGACCGCGCCTCCATCGCGACCATCGGATACTCCATCCCGGACACCGGCCCCTCCACCGCCGAGATCTGCGGGTAGGGATACCGGAGCCACCGGCGGCTGTATTCCTGGATGCTGAAGCGCGACATCTTCGCCGCGTCCTTCCAGGTGGCCACCGCGGTCGGCCGGTAGTAGGCGTTGGCCATCACGCCTTCCCACGACGACGCGTCCCAGATGAAGTCGGGCGCCGCCGCCCAGGCGACATCGCGGACATTCTCCGCCCGGAAGCGCCAGGTGGCCGTGCCGCTGCGGGAGGGGCGGGCCGCGCCCGACGTCAGCTCATCGGCCGTGACGATGGGGACCGTGCTGTCCGATTTCGCCGCGCGGGCCAGCCGCGCCCGCTCGGTCGCCGTGAGCACCGCCGCCGGATTCTGCAGCACACCGCTGCCGGCCACGATGTACCCGGCCGGCACCGTCACTTCGTAGTCGATGTCGCCATACTCGAGGTAGAACTCGCCCTGGCCGAGATAGGGCATCGTGTTCCAGCCGTTCACGTCGTCGTAGACGGCCAGCCGGGGATACCACTGGGCCAGCTCGTACAGCGAGCCGTCGCGCCCCATGCGGTCGGCGCCGTGCTCGGGGATGTTGAAGTGGTAGCGGATGTCGATGACGGTGGTCTGACCCGGCGCGAGCGGCGCCGCGAGCGCGACGTACATCATCGTGTCGTCGACGCGCGTGCTGAGCTTCCGCCCGCCTGCCGCCGGTACGGCGCGTCCCCGCTTCGCGGTGGCATCCGCCGCCTGGCTGATGCTCTCGATCTCGAAGCCGCCGTTGAATCCGGCACCGCCGAAGCGGCTGCCGGACGGGAAGAGGAGCGAGCCGGTCGAGCCCGGACGGAAGAGGTTCTGGTCCATCTGCATCCAGACGAACCGGAGCGTGTCGGGCGAGTTGTTG
>JAICUF010000079.1 GCA_025935995.1 Gemmatimonadales bacterium | reverse complement strand
CTTGAGCCCCTCGTGCACGAAGTGGGTGAACTCGTAGACCTGCATCCCCACGAAGAAGATCCCGCACATGATCGTGAGGCCGAGGAAGGTCAGCAGCTGCCCGCGGCGGTTGCGCTGGGCGCCGTTGAGCGCGATCACCACGAAGAGCGAGCTGAAGAGGAGCAGCGCCGTGCCCACCGTGACCAGCTTGATCTCGAGGATCGGCTCGAAGTGCTGGCCGGCGGGCGACGTCCAGGCCTCGTGCGGGAACGGCCCGACCAGGCTCTTTCCGCGGTAGACGAGGTAGGTGGAGATCAGCGACGCGAAGAAGAGGCACTCCGAGCCGATGAAGGTCCAGATGGCCAGCTTCCGGCTGTCCAGGCCGGTGGAGGTGGCGTGGTCCGCCGCCGGAGCCATCGCGTGAGCGTCGAGAGCGTGCGTCGCGTGCGACAAGATCAGGTCTCCTGGGAAAAGCCGGGCCGCTGGCGCGTCACGCCGGCTCGAAGGCCCACTTGAATACGCCGAGGAACAGGATCGCCACCGCCACGACCACGCCGGCGGGACCGAACTTGGGGAGCATCATGAGCGACACGAACACCGCGGTCACGCCGATGGCGGCGACGGCGGGCCAGTACGACGGGTTCGGCATGTGGATGCCGGCGCCGCTCACGCGTGCCGGCTCCGGCAGCTGGCCGCCGCGCTCGCGCTTGGTCTCCCACAGCGGATCGCGGCTGTGCACGGTCGGCACCTCCGCGAAGTTGAACTCCTGCGGCGGCGACGGAATCGCCCACTCGAGGGTGGCGCCGTTCCAGGGGTCGGCCGGTGCATTGGCGGGCCCGCGCGAGGTCCGGATCACGTTCCAGATGAAGACCAGGAAGGCGACGCCCAGCAGCAGCGCGCCCGCGGTCTCGACCTGGTTGAAGATCTCGAAGCCGAGGCCGGCGGGATAGGTGTAGACCCGCCGCGGCATGCCGAGGAGTCCCACGAAGTGCATCGGGAAGAACGTCAGGTTGAACCCGATCAGCATGAGCCAGAAGTGCAGCTTGCCGAGGCCTTCGTTCAGCATCCGGCCGAACATCTTGGGCCACCAGTAGTAGGCGCCGCCGGTGAGGGCGAAGATGCTGCCGCCGAAGAGCACGTAGTGGAAGTGCGCCACCACGAAGTAGGAGTCGGTCTGCTGGAGGTCCGCCGGCGGGGAGGCGTGCATGACGCCGGAGAGTCCGCCGATGATGAACATCGCGATGAAGCCGAGCGCGAAGTACATCGGCGTCCGGAGCTGCACCGAGCCGCCCCAGATCGTGCCGATCCAGTTGAAGATCTTGACCCCGGTCGGCACGGCGATGAGCATCGTGGAGAGCGAGAAGACCGTGTCGGCGATCGGGCCCATCCCGGTCGAGAACATGTGGTGCGACCACACGCCGAAGCCCAGGAAGGCGATGAACGCCCCCGAGAAGACCATCGCGGCGTAGCCGAACAGCGGCTTCCGCGAGAAGACGGGCAGGATCTCCGATACGATGCCGAACGACGGCAGGATCAGGATGTAGACCTCGGGATGCCCGAAGATCCAGAACAGGTGCTGCCAGAGGAGCGGGTCGCCGCCGGCGCTCGGCACGTAGAAGTGGGAGCCGAAGAAGCGGTCGAACATGAGCAGGATGAGCGCGACCGTGATCACCGGGAAGGCCAGCAGGATGAGCACCTGGGTGATGAAGCTCATCCAGACGAACATCGGCATCCGCATCAGCTTCATGCCCGGGGCCCGGAGGTTGAGCACCGTCACGAAGAAGTTGACGCCGGCCGCCAGCGACGCGATACCCAGGATCTGGAGGCCGATCATCCAGAAGTCGACGTTGAGCCCGGGCGAGTACTGGTTCGACGTCAGGTTGGCGTAGCCGAACCAGCCCTGGTTGGGGGCGGCGCCGAAGAGAAAGCCCGAATTGAGGAAGAGCCCGCCGAGGAGGAAGACCCAGTAGCTGAAGGCGTTGAGCCGGGGGAAGGCCACGTCCCTGGCCCCGATCAGGAGCGGGATCATGTAGTTGAAGAACATGGCGCTGAGCGGCATGATCGCGAGGAAGATCATGGTCGTGCCGTGCATCGTGAACAGCTGGTTGTACACCTCCGGCGACAGGAAGGTATTGTCGGGCCGGCCCAGCTGGATCCGAAGCAGGAGCGCCTCGATCCCGCCCATCAGGAAGAACGCGAACGCCGTGGCGCCGTAGAGGATCCCGATGCGCTTGTGATCGACCGTGGTGATCCAGCTCCAGAGCCCGGTCTTCGAGCCGTGGGCGTGGACGTCCGCGTGCGCGTGTTCGACCGCCGTGGTTGCCATGCTATTTCCCCGTGTGCGTGCGGAGGTAGGCGGCGAGCGTGCGCGCGTCGGCGTCGCTCAGGCCCAGCTCCGGCATCAGGACCCCGTGCTTGACCGACCAGGGATGCTGGATCCAGTGCGCCAGATTCGCATCGGTGTTCGGCAGGGTGCCGGCCGCGATGTAGCGGCGGGCACCGACGTTCGCGAGGTTCGGGCCGAGAAGATTCTTGTTGAACTTGACGGCGTTCAGCGAATGGCACTGAACGCAGCCCTTGCTGGAGAAGAGCTTGTGCCCGGCCGCCGTATCCGGCCCCGTCGCGGTCTGCGCCGCGAGCGCCGTGGTCGTCACCGGCGGCGCGGCGGCGCGGCGGGCCGTGTCGGGCCGCGCCTTTGCCGAATCGGCCGCCGCCGCCACGTTGGTCGCCTGCAGCCCGTGGATGTACGCGTCGAACTCCGCCGGCGTCTCGGCCGCCACGTGGAACGCCATCCGCCCGTGCTGCGTGCCGCAGAACTCCGCGCACTGCCCCGGATAGAACCCCGCCGAATCGGCCCGGAACCAGAGCGTCGTCTTCCGGTTGGGGAAGACGTCGCGCTTGGCGCCGAGCTGCGGCATCCAGAAGCTGTGGATGACGTCGTACGCGTTCATTTCGAGGAAGACGGTCTTGCCGACGGGAACGTGCAGCTCGTTCGCGGAGGTGACGCCGTACTGCGGATAGCTGAACTCCCACCACCACTGATGGCCCCGCACGTTGACCCGCACCACGTCGGCGCCCGACGGCTCATCGTAGGTCCGGAAGATCGCGCGCACCGTCGGCACCGAGATCATCGCGAGGATGAGCGCGGGAATCGCCGTCCAGAGGATCTCGATCGTCGTGTTGCCGTGCGTCTGCCGCGGCTCTGGATCGTCCGGCTTGCCGCGGAAGCGGAAGATGGCCCAGACGAGCGCCCCCTCGACCAGGATGAAGACGCCGAGCGCCCACCAGACGGTGTTCATGAAGACACCGTCGATCATCCGCGTGATGTCGGAGTGCGGGCGAAGGGTGCTCTGGGGGTAGTCGCGGCCGCAGGCGGCCAGCACGAGCGCGATGATGAGGAAGGGTGCCTGCCTGAGCACACGCCGCAGGGCGGGCCGGAAAGCCATCACGCCATTGTCCTGTCGGGAGAGAACATGCGAGCCCGGAGCTGGAGTCGCGTGACTTTAGCGTGATTCAGCCGCGAAATCAAGCAAATCCTGGACGGGTCAGCGGATCACGCGATCGAAGGGAACGGGGTCATTCACCGTGTAGATGTAGTGCCACCACTCCTGGTCGTAATTGGTGAAACCCTGGGCCTCCATCGCGCGCTTGAGCCGCTGGCGGTTGCCCCGCGCCACGCCCGTCGCGTTGGCGGTGTGCGCCGCCGGCGAGAAGGTGTCGAATGGCGTGCCCATCTCGAGGGGGCGGCCGCTCGCGAGCTCGATCAGCGTGAGGTCCACCGCCACGCCCTGGTTGTGCCGGCTCCGCCGCGCCACGTATCCCTGATCGAGCACCCACGTGTTCCCGCTCCGCTCCGCCCACGCCACCATGCCGAGCGTCGCCCGGACGGGCCGGTATCCATCGTAGATGCGGAGTCCGAGCCCCTGGGGCCGGAGCGCGGCCTGCACCCGCGCGAGCGCCGCCGCCGCCTCGCGCCGGAGGTAGGCCCGGTTGGCCTCGTACCCCGGGAGGACCGCGCCGGTGAAGTTGTTCGCGGTCGCGTAGCGTGCCTCCACCGAGATGGTGCTGTCGAGGTCGCGCACGTCCACCAGCAGGGAGTCGGCGGCCGCGTCGGAGGCGATCGGCGCCGGCGCCGTGTTGGCGACCTGCGCGGGCGGCGCCCCGCGGCACGCCGCGGCGGCGATGAGAAGCGCTGGAATGAGAGGGGTTCGCATCCGATGCCTACGGCCGGGGAGAGGGAAGCGCCACCAGCACCGCCGTCACGCCCAGGAGCAGCGCGCCGATCACCAGCTCGGCCGTGGCCGAGAGGCGGAGACGGCGGGCGCCCGGTGCCGCGCCCAGCGCTGGCCGCACCCGCCGCCAGTTCCAGGCACCGAGCGCGGCGACTCCCGAGAGGAGCGCGAGCTTGCAGAGGAGCGCGATGCCGTAGCTCGTGGTCCAGAGGAGTGAGAGGGAGCCGAGCATGACCCAGGCGAGCACCAGTCCGATCCCGATCGCGACCGCCGCGCCCGTGAGCGCGAGCGGCGAGTAGGCGTGGACCACCGCCGCCGCGGCGCGCTCCCGCGCGTCGGGCCGGCCGCGGGTGGCGGCGAAGGTCACCGTGATCAGCACGAACAGCGTCCCGAGCCAGAGCCCGCCGCACAGGAGGTGCAGGCCCTGAAGCACGACGCCCGCCGCCGAGCCCAGCCGGCTCTCGACCGCGTGGCCGGTGAGCGGCATCGCGAGCGCCGCGCCTGCCGCGCCGAGCAAGGCGAGCGACCAGCCGGCGGCGAGCCGCCGCTTCGCCACCAGCATCCCGATCAGCGCGACGACCGCCGCCCCGAGCTGCGTCGCCCACATGAGTCCCCAGCTCCCCGGTCCCTCGAACCACGGCTCGACGGCGCCGCCGAAGGTCATCGGTTCCCCGGGGTCGAGCGCCGATCGGGCCTGGAACCAGAGCCGCGCGAGGTGCGCGAGGATCAGGACGACGGCGGAGGCGAGGCCCGCGCGCCGGCAGGCCGCGCCGAAGCGGACCCCCGTGTCGGGATCGAGGCGCGCGTCACGCGTCACCCGATGAATCAGCCCCCGGAAGACGGGGGCGCCGATGATGCCGAAGAGACCGATGTAGCCGAGCCACCGGCTCGCCGCGTAGGGGTCGAGCGGCAGCTCGGCGGCCACCGGCTACTTGTGGCTGTGGGCCGGAGGAGTGGTCGCCGCCGTCGCGCGAACCGAGTCCGGCACGGTCGAGTAGCCGAAGTGGTAGTCGCCGCGCACCACGTGGCCGTCGCGCGAAGCCGTCCGCCAGACGACGGTGTAGCGCCCGGCCGGGAGCGCCTGGGGGATCCGCGCCGCGACCGTCAGCGTGTCCTTCCCCTGCCGCACCCGGTCGAGCTTCACCGCCGTGCTGTCGGCGCGAAGCAGCGTGATCCGCGTGAGCGGCAGCTCGGGCCGCGAGCTGAAGGTGAGGGCGATCTCGGCCGGCGGCGTCCCGACGACGCTGTCCGCCGTGGGGAAACTGGCCTTGAGATGCGTGTGGAAGAAGGCCGCTCCGGCCCCCAACAGCGCAAGCGAGAAGAGACGAATCACCGCGGACTCCTGATTGGTATCGGTTCGGGTCGTAACCTAGCGGGTCGGCGGCGGTGCCGGGAGGGACCGCCCGGTTGGAAACATCCCGCCGCCCGCCCCGGTTTCCGGCTGCCGGATGATGCTCAAGTCCGCCCGTGGCAAGCTGTTGCCCGGCCCCGGTGCGGAACCGGGCCGGATGTGATATGTTGCGGAAGCCAATTCGCTGTCTTCACGCCCAGAGACGCCGCGCGCTCTCTGGGCAGACCTTTTTGCGCCCGGTGTGCCATGATCCGCGAGATGCGCGAGAAGCTGAGCCGCGAGATCGACCAGCTCAGCCACGAACTGAACGTCACCCTGCCCCAGGCGATCGCCCAGGCCGTCGAGCTCGGCGACCTTCGGGAGAACTCCGAGTACAAGGCCGCGCTCGAGCGGCAGCAGTTCGTCCAGGCGCGCCTCGGCCAGCTCCACCAGCGGCTCAGCCAGCTGGGCCAGCTGGCCAACACCGAGGCGCCGGCCGATCGCGTCGGCCTGGGCTCGCGCGTCACCGTCCTCGACCTCGAGAGCGGCGACACCGACACCTACATGGTGGTCCTCGCGGAGATGATGGACATCGACGCCGGGCACATCTCGCTCATGTCGCCGCTGGGCCGCGCCCTCGCCGACGGCCGCGTGGGCGACGAGGTGGCGCTCCGCCTCCCGCACGGCGCCCGCCGGCTCCGCATCACCGAGCTCGTGACGGTCCATCAGAGCGAATCCGCCAGCGATCGCGCCGGGGCGCGGTGAAGAAGCAGCTGCTCGTCGTCGGCGACCGCGTCCTCATCACCCCGGAGGAGGGCGACGACCGCACCCGCGTCGGCCTCTACCTGCCGGCCACCGCCCTCGACGCGCAGCAGGTGCAGAGCGGGCTCATCGTCGCCACCGGGCCCGGCGACGCCGTAGCTGACGTGAGCGCGCTCGACGACGAGCCGTGGAAGATGGAGCGCCGCGAGGGCCGCCGCGCCATGCAGGCCCAAGTGGGCGACCACGCGATCTTCTTCCGGAAGGCCGCGGTCGAGATCACCTTCGAGAACGATCGCTATCTCGTGGTTCCCCAGGCCGCGATCCTCGTGCTCGTGAGGCACGAGATCGACATCTGAGCGGGCCGCCGCGCATGTGCTACATCCTGCATGTCGCGAGTCCGCTCACGCTGAGCGAGGTGCGCTCGATGCTGCCGCCGGGCATGAGCGCCCACGCCCTCGCCCCCGAAGACGACCGCCGCCTCCGCCGCGCCTTCCGCCCCGCCCGCGCCGTGCTCGAGCTCCTCATCGGGCCCTGTACCTGCGATCTCGTGCTCGCGCGCGATCCCGTCGGCCACACCGAGGAGCGCGCGCTCCGGGCGCGCTACGCGGCGCTCCGCCTCTCCCGCCCCGCCATCATCCGCGCCATCGACGCCCATCGCGCCCGCGCCGAAGACTGCCCCCTCGAGCCGCCCGCATTCTGGCAGCGCGCCCTCGCCGACTTCGTGGCCGAGCACGCACGGAACGCCGGCCCGACGGTCTACTGGCTCCGCTTCGGTCCGCGCGGCGCTGGAGCGTCTCCACCCGATCCGCCGGCTGAGCGGCGTGAGATCCCGGTCGCCCAGGTGCTGGAGGATCCGCGGGGATGGCTCGGCGAAGGCGTGCCGGTCCGGGTCAGCCGCTGACGTGCGGCACGAGACCGGCACCTTCACCGGCCGGGGTGGCGTCACCCTCTTCCGCCAGTGCTGGCTCCCCGACGACCCGCCGCGCGCGACCCTCGTCAACCTCCATGGACTGGGCGACCACAGCGGTCTCTACCCGATGATCGCGGAGTGGTTCGTGCCGCGCGGGATCGCGGTGCGCGCCTTCGACCTGCGCGGCCACGGGCGCTCCGGCGGCCAGCGCGCCTACCTCGATGACTGGCGCGACTACCGCGACGATCTTCACACCTTTCTCCTCCGCCTCACCGGTCCCGAGCCCGTCTTCCTCCTCGGCAACAGCCTCGGCGGTCTCGTCGTGCTCGAGTATGCCCTGCACCATCCCGCGGGACTCGCCGGCGTGATCGCCGCGGCGCCCGCGCTGGGCGACGTCGGCGTGCCGCGGCTCCTGATGCTCGCGGGCCGCGTGCTGTCGCGCATCTGGCCGCGCTTCTCGATGACGACGGGAATGGATCTCGACGGGATTTCGCGGGTGCCGGAGGCGGAGCGGGCGGTACTGGAGGATCCGCTCTTCCACAGCGTGGGAACCGCCCGGCTCTCCACCGAAGTGGTGGCGGCGATCGAGCGGGTGCAGCGCGATGCCCCGTCGCTCACGGTGCCGGTCCTGCTCCTGCACGGCACCGCCGACCGCCTGGTCTCGCCGGACGGCACCCGGCGATTCTTCGGCCGGCTTACCGTCGCCGACCGCAGGCTGGTCGAGTATCCGGGCGGCTACCATGCCCTCTTTGCCGACCTCGACGCCGATCGGGTGCTCCGGGACGTCGGCCGCTGGATCGAGGAGCGGCTCTAGCCCTCGCCGTCGTCGAACATGAAGCCGGCCGGTTCCGCGCCGGCGCCCATGGCATGAACCACGTCGCCCAAGGTCCCCGCCAGCGCGCGCAGGTCGCGCCGGGGGAGGGCGCGGAGCGCCTCGATGAGCCGGAGCTGCATCGCGGCCGGCGTGCGGGTGAGGAGGTCCTCGCCGGCCGACGAGAGCCGGAGCTGAATGCAGCGGCCGTCCTCCGCCGAGCGCGTCCGCTCCACCAGGCCGCGGGCCACGAGCCGGCTCACCACCACCGACACCGAGCTCTGGTGCGTCAGCGTCCGTTCCGCCAGCGCGTTGAGCGAGTTGGCGGGCGCCTCCGCCAGGAGCTGCAGGACGAAGAGCTGCGCGCCGCTCACTCCGTGCGTCCGCTCGGCCGAGCGCGACGCGCGGTGCAGCGAGTGGACGATTCGCCGGAGGGCAGTGAGCGCTTCACCAACCTGTGGGTCTTCGGCAACGGGCAGGGTCATGGCGGCACCCCCGAGTGATGATCGTCACGGCACCGGCCGGCGCCCGGCGCATCCATGGACCATGGCGCGCACGGCGGCGGGACCGATCCGGCTGGTGATGCGGGCGCTGCGCCTGCGCTGCCCGCAGTGCGGCGGCCGCCCCGTGTTCGTGTCGTGGACGGCCATGCTGCCCAACTGCCCCGTGTGCGGCTTCCGCTTCGAGCGCGGCGAGCGCGGGTACTGGCTCGGGGCCTACTTCTTCAATCTGATGGCGATGGAGACCGTCTTCGCGGTGTGGATCGGCGGGTTTCTCATCGCCACCTGGCCGTCACCTCCATGGACCCTGTTCGAGACGGCCACCGTGGTGCTCATGCTGGCGGTCTCGGTCGGCTTCTTTCCCTTCAGCAAGACACTCTTCCTCGCCTTCGATCTATGGATCCGGCCCGCGTCGCCGGAGGATTTCACCGCGCCGGCGGAAGCGGCGCGGCTTCGGCCCCCGTCACACTGAAGCCGTCAGGGCGCGACCGTCTGGATGTCCACCCGCGACGGCTGGGACGGCGTGCGCCAGATGCGATGCGTCTGTGCGCGGAAGTCCGCGGCCTTTGCCTGGAAGATGTTCGGCACCCAGGTCTGCGGATTCCGGTCGATGATCGGGAACCAGGTGCTCTGCACCTGCACCATGATCCGGTGACCCCTGAGGAAACGGTAGCTCTGCGTGTGCAGGTCCACTGTGAAGGGCGTCACACGGTTGGGCACGAGCGGCACGGGATGCTCGAACGACCGATGGAACCGCCCTCGGAAGACATCGTTCGCCACCATCAGCTCGTAGCCGCCGAGCTTGAAATCGGCCGGATAGCTCTCGGGGTAGACGTCGATGAGCTTGACCACCCAGTCGGCGTCCTGTCCCGTGGTGCTGGCGAGCAGGCGCGCCGTCACGTCGCCGGCCACCACCACGTCCTCGGTGAGCGGATCGGTCTCCCACGAAAGGACGTCGGGCCGGCCCTGCACGAAGCGCTGGTCTTCCAGCAGCCAGGTGTACCACCCCGACCCCTTGGGGTAGTAGGTCGGCTCGATCGGCCGGGGACGATACGGCACCGGATGCGCCGGATCGCTCACGTAGCTGTCGAACGAGGAGCCCTCGCCGGCGGATGGTGGGTCGAAGGAAAGCACCCCGTTCGCGTGGAAGTAGAGCGAGCGCGTCTTCGCCTCGCGGGGCGGCCAGCGATCGAAGGTCCGCCAGCGGTTGCTCCCCGATTCGAACACCGTCGCCTCGGGCTGCGACAGCGCGCCCTTGTCCTTCAGGTAGAAGGCGAAGAAGGGCGCCTCGATGTTCCGCCGGAAGTATTCGCCGGTGGCCGATCCGAAATCGATCTTGCCGAGCTTCTGCCCCGGCCCGCCCGACCACCCGCCATGCCGCCACGGGCCGACGACCAGGAAGTTGCGGTTGGCGCTGTCGTGCGTCTCGAGCGCGCGGTAGATCGTGACCGGTCCGTAGAAGTCCTCCTGATCCCACCAGCCGGCGACGTTGAGCGTCGGCACGGTGACGCGGGTGAGATAGGGGCGCATCGCCTGCCGCTGCCAGAAGGCGTCGTAGTTCGGGTGCGCCACGAAGTCGCTCCAGGTCGGCAGCGTCTTCGTCCCGAGCACCTTGGCCTGGATGTTGGAGAGCGGGCCGACGTTGAGATACCACTCGTAGGTGTCGTAGCGGTCGAAGTCGAAGTCGGAGTTCTCACGCGTCGCCTCGGTGAGCCAGGCGTACTCGAAGCCGTAGCTCAGCCGGAACGCGCCGTTGTGATGGAAGTCGTCTCCCATCCACATGTCCGCGGGCGACGCCTGCGGGCTCACCGCGCGGAGCGCCGGGTGCGCGCCCAGCATCCCCATCGCGGTGGTCCAGCCGTCGTAGCTCACCCCCAGCATGCCGACGCGGCCGTTGTTGCCGGGAATGTGCGCGAGCATCCAGTCGATCGAGTCGTTGGTGTCGGTGCTCTCGTCGATCGCGTTCGCCGGCGCGCCCGGGGCCTTCGGCGGACGCTGCATCACGAAGGTCCCCTCGCTCCGGTAGCGGCCGCGGATGTCCTCGAAGACGAAGATGTAGCCGCTCTCGGCGAGCGGCAGGTAGGAGCTGCCAAGGCGGTTCTTCGAGCCGGCGACGCCGTAGGGCGTCCGCGAGAAGATGAATGGCAGCGACTCGGTGGCGCCCTTCGGGCGGAAGATCTCCACGTGCAGCTTCACACCATCCCGCATCGGGATGTCGGCGCTCGACTGCTCGTAGGAGTCGGGGGTGTAGGGGCCCGCGGGGGTCGCTGCGGTTGGCGGCGCCGCGGCGGGGGGCTGTGCGGCGGGCGTCTGCGCGAAGGCCGTCAGCGGCCACAGGAGCAGGGCGAGCAGGAAGCGGCGCGGGGATCTCGGTCGCATGTCGAGGCTCACGAAGCGGCGGAGGGAGGCGGGCTCAGCGCGATCTCGCCTTCGATGTGGAACGGCTCGAGCAGCCCGGGAATGGTGAGCGTCGCGCGCACCGGCAGCGACTCGCGCCCCGTGAGCGCGCCGCCCTCCAGGCCGGCCGCCACCGCGCGCTCGATCTCCCGCTGCGCGGTGATGCCGAAGCGCTTCAGGAACTTCCTGAGCTCGAGATTGAAGACCTCTTCATCCATCGGATCCTCCGTGGAAATCGCCGGCGTCGTGCCCGCTCGGCAGGCGCCGGAGGATGGCCTGCTGGTGCTCGGCCAGGCGCGCGAGCTGGCTGGAGAGATAATCGACCCCCTCCTGCAGTTGCGCCAGATGCGCCGCATCGCCCGATTGCGCCGCCGCGGCGAGCTGCCCCTCGAGCTCGCGAACGCGGCGCCGCGCGCGCCACCACGCGATGCCGGCGCCGATCGCCACGAGGCCGATCCCCTTGAGCGCGACGACCAGCGCGCCGAGCGCGAATGCGGCCTGCGGTTCCATCAGGTGGGCTCCCTGTCCGCGGTTCGTTCCCACTCCCGCACCGGCCCCGGCAAGATCCGGAACAGTGGATGGGCCAGCGGCCGCGTGAGCGACGCGAGCGCCTCATACCGCTCCGGCTGCCGGACCTGGAGCTTCGCGAGCAGGTGGGTCCATTCATGCCGGAGCTGACCGCGGGTCTCCGCCATCGGCGGGAGCGGCGTCGCCCGTCCGATCCGCGAGCGGTCGAAGGCGTAACCCCGCCGCCCCGCCTCCGCATGCACGGCCGCGAGGTAGCGATCGATGTACGCCACCGGCCGGCCGGAGCGCCGGAAGCGGAGCAGCTGCGGGTGGTGACGATAGCCGCGGGTGCGGCCGCGGAGCACGGCGCGGGCGAGCAGCCCTTCCCGCCAGAGCGCCACCAGGCCGGCTGCATCGAGGTACCGGGGATGGACCGTCCAGAGCCGCATCGGCTCAATCTGGCCCCGGGGTTGCCGTCCCGCCATGACATCCGCCGAAGTCACGCTCAGGCCACGGCCGCAGATCAGATTCGTCGCGACCCGAACATGGATGACGTGATGGCCAACTGGATCACCCTGGCGCGCTTCCCGCTCCTCGCCCTCGTGGTGACAATGCTTCACCTCGGCACGCCGCCGCTCCGCCTCGCGGCGGTGGCGCTCCTCCTCGGCGGACTCCTGCTCGATACCGTCGACGGCGTCGTCGCCCGCGCCCGCGGCGAGACGAGCCTCCTCGGAAGCGTGCTCGACATCGCCGCAGACCGCACCTACGAGCTGGTGCT
>JAICUF010000031.1 GCA_025935995.1 Gemmatimonadales bacterium | reverse complement strand
TACTCGAAGAAGAAGGACCCGAAGACCGGCCACCGGAAGAACCTGGGGACGTTCCGCTCGCGCGCCGCGGCCGAGAAGCACGAGCGGGCCGTCCAGTACTTCAAGCGGAGCTAGCTGCCGGCTTGCCGCCGGGCGGCATCACGCGCCGCCTGGTTGGCGTAGATCGCCACTTCGACCCGGCGATTCTGCTGCCGTCCCTCGTCGGTCGCGTTCGACGCCACCGGCTCGAGCTCGCCGCGCCCGTCCATCCTGAGCCGCGTCCGCGCCACGCCCTCCGTCACCAGATAGTCCGAGACCGCCGTCGCGCGCCGGCGCGAGAGCGCGAGGTTGTACGACTCGGTGCCGGTCGAGTCGGTGTGGCCCACGATCATCAGATCGGTGTCGGGGTACTTGCCGAGGTCGGTGGCGAGATTCCGCAGGTTGGCCTGCGCTTCCGGCCGCACCACCGCCGAGTCGAGCCCGAAGAGGAGGCCCGTGTCGAAGGTCACGAGAATCCCCTCGCCCACGCGCTCCACCTTCGCACCCGGAATGTCGTGCTGGATGTCCGCGGCGCGCCGGTCCATCTGATCGCCGATGATGGCGCCGGCGGCGCCGCCCACCGCGGCCCCGACGATGGCGCCCTTGGCGGTCGAGCCCGTGGCGGCGCCGATGACTCCCCCAACCACGGCCCCTCCGGCGCCGCCGATGACCGCACCCCGCTGGGCGTTCCGCGCGCATCCGGCGGCGGTGATCGCGATCGCGCCGGCCAGGGCCAGGGCAGTGGCTACCTTCGAATGGTGTCGCATTGATTCCCCCGGGATGCGAGTGTGTCCAGCCGAGGGCCCACTATGCACTGCGGGGGTGATCCGGCGTCGTGACCGGAATCACCCCCGCCGCCGGCGGCCGCGCGGCCGCCCGCGTCAGAACTTGATGTCGAAGCTGCCGTTGGTGACGGCCTTCGTACCGGTCGCGCCGCTTGGCGCGCTGGCCACCGCGTTGAACGAGAAGGTGCCCGCCACGTGGGTGGCGTCGATCGCGGTGATCGTCACCGTCCCGTCGCCGCCGAGAACGCTGGCCACCCACACGTGGCCCTGCGAATCGAGCACGTTCGCGTTCGTCGCGCTCACGTTGGTGATGCTGTAGGTGCCGGGGCCGGCGTCGAGGAAGCCGATGCCGATGCCGGTGCCGGCGGAGTTGGCGCCCGAAAGAGCCACGGTGCTGCCCGCGTTGGTGGCGTTCCGGGTCGCGAACGTGGCGACGGACGTGAACGAGCTGCCGTCGATCTTCGCCGTCATGTCGCCGTTGGTGTTGCCGCCGGGGCCGGTGTTGTCGCCCCCGCAGGCGACTGCGGTCAGGACGAGAACAGACGTGCTCAATCGCAGCAGGGTGCGCATGAGTCCTCCGGGCATGTGGCGTGAACCAGCGAGCGGCAACGGGGCGCGTTGATGCTACGCCCCGTTTCCGCTTTCCGCCATGCCCTCACGGCGTGAGGACCACCTTCATGCAGGAATCCTCCTTGCCGAGAAACGTCTCGTAGCCCTGGGGCGCCTCGTCGAGGGTCATCCGGTGGGTGATCACGAAGGCGGGGTCGATCTCGCCGCGCTCGATGCGATCGAGGAGCGGCCGCATGTAGCGCTGGACGTGGCACTGGCCTGTCCGCAGGGTCAGCGACCGGTTCATGAACGAGCCGATGGGAAACTTGTCCACGAACCCGCCGTACACGCCGATCACCGAGACGGTGCCCCCGTTGCGGCAGGCCATGATCGCCTCGCGGAGCGCGATCGGCCGGTCGGTTTCCATCATCAGCGCCTGCTTGGTCCGGTCGTACGCGTACTGGAGCCCGTGGCTGTGTGCCTCCATGCCCACGGCGTCGATGCACGCATCGGGGCCGCGGCCGCCGGTCAGCTCGCGGAGGCGCTCCAGCACGCTCTCCTCCTCGTAGTTGATCGTTTCCCAGGCGCCCGCGCGGCCCCGCGCCATGGCGAGCCGGTAGGGAAAGCGGTCGATCGCGATCACCCGCTCGGCGCCGAGCAGCCGCGCGCTCGCGATGGCGAACTGCCCGACCGGTCCCGCGCCCCAGACGGCTACCACATCGCCCGGCTTGATGTCGCACATCTCCGCCGCCATGTAGCCGGTGGGCAGGATGTCGGACAGGAAGAGGACCTGCTCGTCGTCGAGCCCGCCGGGCACCTTGAGCGGCCCCACGTCGGCGAAGGGAACTCGCGCATACTCGGCCTGGCCGCCGGCGTAGCCGCCCGTCAGGTGCGAGTAGCCGAATATCCCGCTCGGCGAGTGCCCCCACATCTTCTCGGCCATCCAGGCGTTGGGGTTCGAGTTCTCGCAGAGCGAAAACAGATCGCGCTGGCACGCGCCGCACTCGCCGCACGCGATGGGGAAGGGGACGACCACGCGGTCGCCCACCTTCAGGTTCCTGACCGACTTCCCGACCTCGACGACCTCGCCCATGAACTCGTGGCCGAGGATGTCGCCCTTCTCCATCGTCGGGACGAAGCCGTTGTACAGGTGCAGGTCGGAGCCGCAGATCGCGGTCGAGGTGATGCGGACGATGGCGTCGCGCGAGTTGAGGATGCGCGGGTCGGGCACGCTTTCGACTTCGACGTGCTTCTTGCCCATCCAGCAGGTGGCTTGCATGACTCGATCTCCTCACATCGCCGGGGCCGAGGGACGCGCCGGGTGCGGCCCGTGATGAATGCTGGCATCGGAGCGGACGACCTCGCCGGTTTCCATGACCTGCTTGAACCGGCGGAGATCGCCGTCCACCTGCAGGGCCGGCTCCTCGCCGAAGAGTTTCGCGACGACCGTGCCGAGCTTGCCGACGGGCGGGTCGTAGCGCATCTCGACGTGCAGCTCGGTGCCCCGGCCGCCCGGGGCGGGGAGGAAGCGGACCTGGCCCGCGTTGGGGACGTCGGCGCCCTCCGTCGAGCGCCACGCGATCCGCGCGCCGGGCTCGTCGTCGGTGATCTCGGCGTCCCACTCGACGGTCCGGCCGGCCGGCGCCTTCGCCGTCCAGCGGGAGCGACGGTCATCGAGCACCCGGACCGACTCGAGGTGCTCCATGAAGCGCGGGAGGTTCTCGAAGTTCCGCCAGAAGGCGTAGACCTCGTCGGGCGGGCGGTTGATGGTGAGGCTCCTGGTGACCGGCTGCGATTCGCGCGGCCGGGCGCCGCTCGCGTCCGCCACGCGGCGGCTCGCGACGACATCGAGCAGCGTCACCCCGGCGACGGCGGCGGCCGCCGCCGCGAGCCGGCCCCGGTCCCCCTCCTCGGTCTTCAGGGCCCGGCCCAGCAGGGCCAGGTCCATGAGGTCGCCGCCGACCCGGCTCCAGAGCCAGGTCGATGACTGGGGCTGGGACAGGATGCCGATGCCGCTGGTCATTTCGCGCAGGCCCAGCGCGAGCATGGTGTTCCGGCTGGCCCGGTCGTCGGGCACACCGATGAGGCGCGCCATGGTGCGGGGCGCCGCGATCTGCGCGAGCCCGAGGCCGATGCTGAACCATCCCAGCGTGCGGGGCCAGTTCTCGTTGTCTGCGGTATCGGGGCGGGACGGCGACCGGCGCTCCGCCGTCCTGAATCGGCGTCCGGTGGTGTGGGTCGGTGACTGCGGAGCTGCGGTGGTCATGGGCGGGTCCTTTCGATCGTGCGCGTCACGGCGCAACTGCGGCGGATACGAGACTTAGCCGCACGTTCGCGACCGGTCGGTGATTGCGGTCACCGGAGCGCCGGCTGTACCTTGCAGCGGTCGGTTCCGCCCCCGCTACCAGACACCCAACTTCCGGTGGACATGCCCCTGGATCTGCGCGATCAGCTGCAGCGCACCCTCGGGACGGCGTACGTTCTCGAGCGCGAGCTCGGCGGCGGCGGGATGTCGCGCGTCTTCGTCGCGCACGAGACGGCGCTCGGCCGGAAGGTGGTCGTCAAGGTGCTCTCGCCCGAGCTCGCCGCCGGCATCAGCGTGGACCGCTTCCGGCGCGAGATCCAGCTCGCGGCCCAGCTGCAGCACGCGCACATCGTCCCGGTCCTCGCGGCCGGTGAGACGGGCGACCTCCCGTTCTACACCATGCCCTACGTGGAGGGGCATTCGCTCCGGGCCCGCCTGGGACAGGGGGCCCTCCCCATCGGCGAGGTGCAGAGCTACCTCCGCGACGTGGCCCGCGCGCTGGCCTACGCGCACGCGCGCGGCGTGGTCCATCGCGACATCAAGCCCGACAACGTGCTCGTCGCCGGCGGCTCCGCGGTCGTCACCGACTTCGGCGTGGCCAAGGCGCTCTCCAACGCCCGCGGCGACGTGCCGGGCGGGACGCTCACGAGCGTCGGCACCTCGCTCGGCACGCCCGCGTACATGGCGCCCGAGCAGGTGGCGGCCGATCCCGACACCAACCATCGCGCCGACCTCTACGCCTTCGGCGCCATGGCCTACGAGCTGCTCGCCGGCCGCTCGCCGTTCGGCGGCCGGACGCCGCAGAAGATGCTCGCCGCGCAGATGAGCGAGCGCCCCGAGGCGATCGAGCAGCTCCGGCCGGACACTCCGCCGCAGCTCGCCCAGCTGGTCATGCGGTGCCTCGAGAAGGAGCCGGCCGACCGGCCGCAGTCGGCCGAAGCCGTGCTCCACGAGCTCGACGCCTCCGCCAGCAGCGGCGGGCGGAACGCGGCCGGCGCGATCGCCGGAGCCAGCCGGCGCACGCTGGTGCAGGCCCTGCTCATCTATGCGGCGGCGTTCCTCGCCGTCGCCGTCGTCGCGCGGGCGGCGATCATCGCCATCGGGCTGCCGGACTGGGTCTTCCCCGGCGCGCTGATCGTCATGGCGCTCGGGCTCCCCGTCATCCTGTTCACGGCGATGGTGCAGCGGCAAAGCCGGCTCGCGCTCGCCACGGGGCGCACGACGCCGGGGGGCGCCGCGCCCCAGCACTCGACCATCGCCCGCATCGCGGTCAAGGCGCAGCCGCACGTGAGCTGGCGGCGCACCGCGGTCGGCGGCGGCATGGCCGTCGGGGCCTTCATGCTGATCGTCGCGGCCTACATGGCGATGCGCCTCCTCGGGATCGGGCCGGCCGGCACGCTCTCGGCCTCGGGCGTGTTCGGCGATCGCGAGCGGATCGTGGTGGCCGACTTCATGAGTCCGGTCGCGGATTCGACGCTGGGCCCGGTGGTGACCGAGGCGCTCCGCACCGATCTCGCGCAGTCACCCAACCTGGCCGTGCTCGACGAGAGCCGCGTGCGCGGCGCGCTCGAGCGCATGCAGGTGGTGCCCGGCAGCCGGCTCGACGCCGGGCGGGCCCGGGAGGTGGCGACGCGGGAGAACGCCAAGGCCGTCCTCGACGGGGCCGTGCTCGCGATCGGTGGCAGCTACGTCGTCACGGCGCGGCTGCTCGAGGCGGCCACCGGCAACGAGCTGGTCTCGTTCCGGGAGACGGCCGACGATGCGCGCGGACTCCTCCCCGCGATCGGACGGCTCTCGAAGGCGGTGCGGGCCAAGGTCGGCGAATCGCTCCGCTCCGTCCGTGCCGCCGCGCCGCTCGAGGAGGTGACGACGGCGTCGCTGCCGGCCCTCCGGAAGTACGCGGAAGCGGTCGATGTGATGAACACCACCGGCGACGCGACGCGCGCGGAGTCGCTCCTGCGAGAGGCCATCGCCCTCGACACGAGCTTCGCGATGGCGTGGCGCAAGCTCGGCATCGTCATCGGGAACGGCGGCGGCTCGTACGCCGAGCAGGTGGACGCGCTGACGCATGCGTTCAGGCACCGGGATCGCCTCGGCGCGGTCGAGCGGAACCTGACGATGGGCACGTACTACAACGCCGTCGCGGGCCGGACGGACGATGCGATCGCGAGCTACGAGGCGGCGCTCGATCTCGACTCGACCAATTTTACGGCGCTCAACAACGTTTCGATCATCTATCAGAGCAAGCGCCGGTACGACCGCTCCGTCGCCTACCTGCGCCGCGCGCTGAGCTCCGGGGTGTCCGCGGCGATTCTCTGGACCAACCTCGCGTACGCGCAGATGCGCTCCGGCGACACGACGGGCGCGCGCCGTACCCTCGACAGCGCCGTCGCCCGCTTCCCGGACAACCCGCGGCCGCTGCTGACCCAGGCGACCCGCGCCTTTGCCATCGGGGACTATGCCGCCGCCGCGGACTATGACCGGCGAGCGGCGACCCTCGGCCACGGCGATGGGAGCGTGGAGGCCGAAGTCGTCGGGAACGAAGGGGTGGTCGCCGAGGTGCGCGGACGACTCGGGCTGGCCGCGGAAAAGGCGCGCACCTGGGGTGCGGCGCTCGCGCGCCGTGGCCGCGCCGAGGCGCCGCTTCAGGGCGAACTCTTCGTCGCCCTCGACGACATCTGGTTCCGGAACGACCGGGCCGGCGGCGTGGCACGCGCCGATCGCGCGCTCACCGCGACGCCGATGGACTCGATCCCCGTGGTCCAGCGCCCGTACCTGCTCCTCGCCGAAGTCTACGCCCGCGCGGGCGAACCGGCGCGGGCCCGGCGAGTGCTGGCCCAGATGGCGGCGGCGCTTCCGCCCGACGCCGCCAACCTGCCCGAAAACGACCCGCGCCCGGTGCAGGGGATGATCGCGCTGGCGGAGGGCAAGCCGGCGGATGCCGCCCAGCTCTTCGCCGCGGCGAGCGCCACGCAGCCCTGCGAGGTCTGCAGCCTGCCCGATCTCGGCCGCGCGTACGACCAGATGGGACGCACGGATTCCGCGCTCGCGGTCTATCAGCGGTACGTCGGGAGCGCATACCCCGAACGCTGGATCGTCGACGGCGTCTTCCTCGCCGGCACCCTCAAGCGCATGGGCGAGCTGTACGAGGAACGCGGCGACACCGCCCGCGCCGTGAGCGCCTA
Organism: Gemmatimonadales bacterium; assembly: GCA_025935995.1. Classification (GTDB taxonomy): domain Bacteria; phylum Gemmatimonadota; class Gemmatimonadetes; order Gemmatimonadales; family GWC2-71-9; genus JAICUF01. The sequence goes on along the minus strand of JAICUF010000031.1, from coordinate 17,255 downwards.
CGTCCGCTTCACCTCGCTCTGGAAGAACGCCGACTCCGAGCTCCAGCCCCGCGTCGCGGAGGTGGAGCGCCGTCTCGCCGCCATCACGCGGGGCGAGGGCCTCAACGCAGCCACGCGATCACAGCACTGACCTTCACCGCAGGCACACACCATGTCCACTCCTCGACGCGACTTCCTCGGCTGGCTCGGCGCCAGCACGCTCTTCGCCGCCGCCGGCGCGCCGCTCGCCGCCGCCCGGCCTCCACGGCCCGGCGCGGGCCTCCAGCCGGTCAGCGGTGAGTGGGAGATGGGCTGGGTCGACCACCTCACCGGCAAGTACCGCGCGGTGTTCGATTCGCCGGCCGTGAGCGATGGCGACGCCGTCTTCCGCGCCATCATGTGGCGCGCCCAGCACAAGGAGGTCTACGGCACGCCGCTGGAGGACCTGAATGCGGTGCTCGTCATTCGCCACCAGGCGATCCCGCTGGCGATGAACGACGAGTACTGGGCGGCATACGACATCGGCAAGCAGACGAAAATCAAGGACGAGAAGACGAAGAAGTGGAGCGTGGTGAACCCCGTCCGGGTGACCCCGCCCGGCACGCCACCCAAGTGGGCCGACTTCAGCCTGGAGCGCTTCATGGCGCAGGGCGGCATCGTGCTCGCGTGCAACCTGGCATTCGGTGAGGTGGTGCACACGGTCGCGACGAAGGAGAAGATCAAGGACCGCGCGGCCGCCGTGGCCCGCGCGAAGACGATGCTCATCCCCGGGATCATCCTGCAGCCGTCCGGCGTCTTTGCCGTGCTTCGGGCGCAGGAGGCGGGGTGCAACTACATCATGGCCAGTTGAACCGAAGCCCCGTGGCCGGCGGCGGCGCCCGCGCCGCCGCCCTGGTGACGCTCGCCGTCCTCGCCGTTGTCGCCGCGCTCTATCTCGCGCGCGACTTCTTCATCCCGATCGCCGTCGCCCTGCTCTTCAACGCGCTCCTCCGCCCGCCGGTCCGGCTCCTCGAGCGGGTCGGGCTCCCGGCGCCGGTCGGCGCCGCCATCGTCGTCCTCGCCTTTGCCGGCATGCTCGTGGGGGGTGCCATCGCCCTCACGGGGCCGCTGCAGCGCTGGATCGACGAGGCGCCGGCGGATTTCGCGACCGCGCAGGTCAAGCTCCGGAATGTGCGGCGCTCGCTCAGCCGCATCAGCCATGCGGCGCAGCAGATGGAGCAGGTGACGAGCACCGAGGAGCCGGGAACCGGCGCTCCGGCGCCGATCCCGCCCCCGGCGGGTCCGGGCCTCGCCGCTCGGCTCTTCGGCACCACGACGGCGTTCGTCGTCGGGCTCGTCGAGGTGCTCCTGCTGGTCTATCTGCTGCTCGCGGTGGGAACGCTGTTTCTCCGGAAGCTGCTGCGAGTGGTGTCGCGCGAGGAGAAGGCCACCGCCCGCACCATCGTGGACGAGATCAAGGCGGTCATCGAGCGGTACGTCCTCGTCACCGTGGCGATCAATCTCGTCCAGGGCGCGGTGGTCGGTCTCGCCCTCTGGGGGCTGGGCGTGCCGCATCCGGCGCTCTGGGGCGTGGCGACCGTGTTCCTCGAGGCGATCCCGTACCTGGGCGCGACCGTGATGGTCGGCGCCTTGTCGCTCGCAGCCTTCGCCACCTTCGACGGCGTCGGCCGGATCCTCGTCGTGCCGGGCGCCTATCTGGCCATCACGACGCTGCAGAACAACGTCGTGAGCCCCGTCGCCTACGGCCGGAACCTCAAGCTCAACCCCGTCGCGGTCCTCATCGCCGTGATGTTCTGGTGGTTCCTGTGGGGCGTGCCCGGGGCGTTCCTCGCCGTGCCGATCGTCGCCGCGGCCCGCATCGTGGCCGAGCATACCGAAGGCCTGTCGGCGCTGGGCGAGTTTCTCGGTGCGTAGCCGGGCAGTGGCGCTGCTGCTCGTCGCCGCGCCGGCTGCAGCGGCGGCACAACGGCCCGACGTCCCGGCGGTGCCGCCGGCGCTGGCGCGCCTGGTCCCGCCGTCGCCCGCGCCCGCCGGCTTCATCGCGGATGTCCCCGATGTGATCCCGGCGCCGGACGAGGCCAGGCTCAACGCCGACCTCACCGCACGCCAGGCCGCGGGTGCGGGCGACATCGGCGTCGCCATCCTCCCGTCGCTCGACGGGCGTGCTCCGGTCGACGTCGCCGTCGCGATCTACCGGACCTGGCGGATCGGCCGCGTGGATTCGATCGGGTCGGCGCGGCGGAACCTCGGCGCGCTCCTCCTCATCGTGCCGAAGGAGCTCGCGCCCGATCACAGGGGCGAATGCTGGATCTCGAGCGGGACCGGCGCCGAGGGCGCGCTCACCGACGCGCTGAGCGCGCGGATCTGTCGAGACAGCATCGTCCCGCACCTGCGGAAGCGGGAATACGCGGACGCCGTGGGCGCAGGCGTCGCGGCGATCGGCGCGCGGCTGGCGAGCGAAGCCGGATCCGACTCCGGCAGCACCGTGGCCGACGCCGGCCGGCCGCGGCCCCGCCACCGGGCGCCCTGGTGGATCCTGGGTGGCGCGCTCGGCGGAGCCGTGCTCGGCGTGGCGGGCGCGGCGCGGTGGCGCCGGCGCCATCCGCGTGACTGCCATGTCTGTGGCGAGCCGATGCGTCGGCTCAGCGAAGCCGACGACGATGCGGCCCTCGGGCCGGGGCAGCGTCTGGAGGAATCGCTGCACAGCGTCGACTACGATGTCTGGCGCTGCCCCGCGGGCCACACGCTGGTTCTCCCGTACCGCGCGCGCTTTTCGCCCTACCGCGAATGCCGCGTGTGCCACGTGCGCGCGTCCCGCACCACGCGCGAGATCGTCGAGCAGCCGACCTACACCAGCACCGGTCTCGCGCGCGATACCGAGACGTGCAAGGCGTGCGGCGCTACCCGGACGAGCGAGGTCGTGCTGCCGGTGCGAACGCCGCCCGGCACCTCGGGCGGCGGCGGCGGAGGAGGCAGTGGCGGCGGGGGCGGGGGATTCGGCGGATCGGGCTCGACCAGTGGTGGCGGCGGGGGATCGAGCTACTGACCGGCCTACGCCGGCAGCGTCCGCATGACTTCGGCGTGCGCGAGCACGACGGCGGGATCGCGCTGCAGCGCCTCGAAGTAGTGGGACGCGAAGCCCGGTCCGCCTTCGGCCGGCGTGAGGAGCTGACGAATCTCGTTGATGACGCCGGGGGCCTCCGCGGACAGCGTCGCCTCGTCTCCCTCGAGCAGACTGTCGAGGCGGACGATCAGCCCCGAGACCGGATGGAGCCACACGAACCACGAGTCGTGAATCACCAGCTGGAGGAGCTCACCCCGCGTGGCGACCCGACCCTGCACTCGCTCGTAGGTGACGCGTTCGCTGTCGACCAGGGCCTTGTGGAGGCGAAGCAGGACCTGCCGGAGAGTGCGCAGCTGCGCGACGACGCTGTCCATGAATGGAGTATGTATCGGCCGGCCCGAAAGGGAACCCGGGTCGTGCGGCGCGCCCGATTCGGCGTTAGCTTCCGACATCGGCTGCGTTGACCTCCTGCCCTGAGAACCGCGATGGAACAGATCCGCGAGGCACGTCTCAAGCCGCAGTACGCACACCTGTATCCCCCGATCTCCGCGGGCGTCTGGACGCCCGCCGTCGAGGTCGGCGCCCGCATGCTCTTCTGGCAGGTGCAGCGCCTGGGCGCCGTCGAGCTGGGAGACCGCCTGCTCGACGGCCGCCACTTCGAATTCCGCGGCGGCTGGTCCCGCGGTGATGGTGTGCCCCTCCGCACTCGCGCGGGCGACGTGGACGCCGTGCACCCGCTCCATCCGCGGCAGGCCCGCGGCTGACCGTTGCGGGGGCGTCCTGCCACGCGCATCCTTCGGGACCGCACGTTTCACTCAAACCGGAGGTAGCCGCGATGGCGGAGGAGAAGGGCGGAACACTCAAGCCGGTGGCGCCCGAACGGGTCGCCGCGGAGCTCAAGCGGCTGAGCGACGGCCGCGCGAGCGGCGAGTTCGATCGGGATGAATACGAGCACCGGTTCTCGCGGATGATCAGCGAGCTGCGCGACCGCCGCATTGCCGGCACGCGCGCCGAGATCCTCGCCGCGCTCATGCCGCTCAAGGACGCCGGCACCGTCGATCTCAGGGACTGGGACCGTCTGATCCGGCAGCTCGGCCTGACCTGATGCGGGGGGACCGGCTCTCGCCGCTCGAGATGACGGTCCTGGCGGCGGACGGACTCGTCCTCAAGGGCACGCTGGCCTATCCGCCCCGGGGCGACGCACCGTATCCGCTCGCGGTGCTCGCCCACCAGTACCCCGCCACCCGCGACAGCTACGCCCCCCTCATCGCCGACCTGCACGAGCTCGGCGTCGCCACGCTCGCCTTCGACGAGCGGGGCCACGGCGCGTCGATCCAGTCGCCGTCCGGCCCGCGCGTCATCGACAGCCCGAACGGCTTCGACCTCGCCGCGTTCGGCGCCGCGTTCATGAGCAGCATCGCGCGCCTGGAGTTCCGCCGCATCGCCGACGACATCGCGCGGGTCGCCGGCTGGGGCGCGGTCCAGAACTTCATCGACGCCGGGCGGCTCGGCCTCGTCGGCGCCAGCATCGGCGGGAGCGGTGCGGCGCTCGCGGCACCGGCGATCCCGGGGCTCTCCGCGCTCGTCACCATCGGTGCCGCCGGCGCGCCGGCCTTCGGTGCAGACGGACCCGCCCGCTGCCGCGCCGCGCTCGAGACGATTCGCGTCCCGGCCTTCCTCGCCTCGTCCCGCGACGACCCCTTCGACGGCGGCGCGAACGCCACGAACTGGTCGGCCGGCCTCGGTCACGTGACATCGAAGCTGGTGCCCGGCGCCGCGCATGCGATGGCCATCTACTTCGACGTGCGGGACGAGCTGATCGCCTTCCTCCGCGCGCACCTCGCGCGCCCCTGATGCGGCAGCGACGGCTGGGGCCGGACGCGCCCGAAGTCGGGGCCGTCGGGTACGGTGGAATGCATCTGTCCATCGAGGATCGGCCGAGCGCCGCGGAGGCCGTCCGCACCATCCACGCGGCGCTGGACCACGGCGCCACGCTCCTCGACACCGCCGACGTCTACTGCCTCGACGACGCCGAGCTCGGACACAACGAACGACTCGTGGCCCGCGCCCTTCGCGAGTGGCCGGGCGACCGCGATCGGATCGTCATCGCGACCAAGGGCGGCATGACGCGCCCTGCCGGACGCTGGGAACGCGACGGGAGGCCGGAGCACCTCCGTGCCGCCTGCGAGCGCTCGCTCCGCGCGCTCGGCGTCGATCGGATCGAGCTGTATCAGCTGCATGCGCCGGACCCCGCGGTGCCCTTCGAGGAGAGCGTCGGGGCGCTGGCGGACCTCCGGGCGGCGGGCCGGATCCGCCACGTCGGCCTCTCGAACGTGACCGTGGCGCAGATCGACGCCGCCCGCCGGGTCGTCCCGATCACGTCGGTGCAGAATCGCCTCAACCCCTTCTTTCCCGAGTCGCTCGCCACCGGCGTCGTCGCCCGCTGCGAGGAGCACGGCCTGGGCTTCCTCGCCTACAGTCCGGTCGGCGGCGGTCGCCTCAACCGGAAGCTCCCGTCGCATCCGGTAGTCTCCGCCATCGCGCGCGATCACGGCGCGAGTCCCCACGCCGTGGTGATTGCCTGGGTGCTGGCGCAGAGCCCGGTCGTGATCCCCATCCCGAGCGCCCGGACGCCCGCTCACGCAATCGACGCGCTGGGCGCCGCCGAGCTGGTGCTGACGCCCGCCGAGCTCGACCGGATCGGCGTCGCGGAGTTTTCCCGGGCCTAGCCCGGCGGTTATCTTTCCCCACATGGCTGCCATCGTTCGTCGCCGCACCCCCACGACCCTCGTGGGGCGCATACCCGTGGGCTCCGGCCACCCCGTCGTGGTCCAGTCGATGACCAATACCGACACGGCGGACGTGTCGGCGACGGTCCTGCAGGTCGCGGCGCTGGCCGGGGCGGGCAGCGAGCTGGTGCGCGTCACGGTCAACAACGACGAGGCCGCCGCCGCGGTCCCCCGTATCGTCGAGGAGCTCGACCGGATCGGCATCGGCGTACCCATCGTCGGCGATTTCCACTACAACGGCCATCTGCTCCTTACCCGCCATCCCGAGTGCGCACGCGCTCTCGCCAAGTACCGCATCAACCCGGGAAATGTGGGGGGCAAGCGTCACGACGAGCACTTCCGGGCCATCGTGGAAGTCGCGCTCGCCAACGACAAGCCGGTGCGGATCGGGGTCAACTGGGGTTCGCTCGACCAGGCGCTGCTGACTGCCATGATGGATTCGAACGCGGTGTCGCCGCGGCCGGCGGACGCCCGCACCGTCACGATGGAGGCGATGGTGGCGAGCGCGCTGCAGTCGGCGGCATTCGCCGAGTCGGTCGGGATGGGCCACGACCGGATCATCCTGAGCGCGAAAGTGTCCGGTGTGCAGGACCTAGTCGATGTCTACCGCATGCTCGCGGCACGCTGCGACTATCCGCTGCATCTGGGCCTCACCGAGGCCGGGCTCGGCACCAAGGGCGTCGTCGCCAGCACCGCGGGGCTCGCCATCCTCCTGCAGGAGGGAATCGGCGACACCATCCGCGTCTCGCTCACGCCCGTGCCGGGCGGCGATCGGGCGGAGGAAGTCAGGGTCGCGCAGCAGATCCTCCAGTCGCTCGACATCCGGAGCTTCACGCCCCAGGTCACCAGCTGTCCGGGCTGCGGTCGCACCACGAGCACCTTCTTCCAGCAGATGGCGCTCGATATCGGCGACTACCTCCGCGAGCAGATGCCGGTCTGGCGGAGCGAACGCCCGGGCGTGGAGGAGATGAAGGTGGCTGTCATGGGATGCGTGGTGAACGGGCCGGGCGAGTCGAAGCACGCCAACATCGGCATCTCCCTTCCCGGCACCTTCGAGGAGCCGACGGCCCCCGTGTACGTAGACGGGCGGCTGGCAGTCACCCTTCGCGGCGACACCATCGTCCCCGAGTTCCTCGCGATTCTCGAGCGGTATGTCCGGGAGCACTATGGGGTGGGGGGGCCGGCGGCACGCCAGGCCGTCGCGTCAGCGGAGCGGCCTGTCCGCGCGTAAGGCAGACATCCCCCAGCCGAGGATGACTCCATGAACCGCCGCTCGCCCGCCTTGCTGCTGTCCGCCGTCCTGCTGATCGCGCCCACGCTTGGCGCACAGGAGCACGCTGCCGGCCACGACCACGCCGCGATGGCACGCGACACCGGCTACGCCGCCATGCAGGAGCGCGGCAGGACGGCCATGGGCGTCGACCAGTACACCTCCGCCCACCGCTTCGACGACGCGACCGACGGCGGCCGCATCGTCCTCCGCCGGGGTGCGGCCGACACCGCCGGTGCCACGGTGATCCGGCGGCACCTGGCCACGGTGGCCGCGGAATTCGCTCGCGGAAACTTTGCGGTCCCCGGATTCGTCCACGCCACGGCGGTCCCGGGCACCGATGTCATGACCGCGCGGCGCGCGGCGATCCGCTACGAGGTGAGGGAGCTGCCGGGCGGGGGAGAGATTCTGATCCGGACGGCCGACCCGGCGGCGGTGGCCGCGATCCACCGCTTTCTCGCCTTCCAGCGGAGCGAGCACCGGGCGCCGGGCGCCGAGCTGTGATTCGACGGTCATGATGGTGCTGCTCGCCAGTCTCGAGGCCACACTTCGTGAGCATCCGGCGGCCGCGCTGCCGGTCATGTTCGCCGCCGGCCTCGTCACCAGTCTCACGCCCTGCGTCTATCCCATGATTCCCATCACGGCCGGGATCCTCGGAGGCGCCGGGGCGGCGGAGCGGAGCCGCGGGCGGACCATTCGGCTGACGCTGGTGTATGCCCTCGGATTGGCGCTGGTGTATGCATCGCTGGGCGTGCTGGCCGGCATGACGCGCACACTGTTCGGCACCGTGAGCGCCAACCGGTGGGCCTACTTCGCGGCGGGGAACCTCCTGCTGGTGTTCGGTCTGGCCCTCCTGGACGTCTTTAGCGTGAGTGTCCCGACCCGGCTCGTCGGCTGGGCCAGCCGGTTCGGGGCCCGCTCGTATGGCGGCGTGTTCGCCATGGGGGCCACATCGGGCCTCGTGGCCGCGCCCTGCGGGGCGCCGGCGTTCGGCGCGGTCCTCACTTTCGTGGCGGCCACCGGGAGCGCGCTCCTCGGCTTCGCGTACCTCTTCGTATTCTCGATCGGGATGACGGCCGTCCTGATCGTCGTCGGCATCTTCTCCGGCACGCTCGCCGCGCTCCCCCGGAGCGGTCGCTGGATGGTGTGGATCAAGCGCGGGGCCGGCGTGCTGCTGCTCGCGATGGCGGAGTACTACTTCGTGCAGATGGGGATGGTCTCATGATGCGGAGGCTGGTTCGGCTCACGCTGCTGTCGGCGCTCTGTCTCGCGGCTCCGAGGGCGGCCACGGCCCAGGAGGAGGACGGCGTCGCCGTCGGGAGCGCGGCGCCGAAGGTGGTGGTCCACGATCTCGATGGCCGCGGCGTGAACCTGGGCCAGTACATCGGCGTCCGTCCCGTCTTCCTCGAGTTCTGGGCCACGTGGTGCGAGCTCTGCGCCCAGCTCATGCCCACGGTGGAGGCGGCGCACGCCCGCTATGGCGGCCAGGTCGAGTTCGTCGGGGTGAACGTCAGTGTCAACCAGACCCCGGCTCGCGTGCGCCGGTATGTCGCCCGGCACAAGCCGCCCTTCCGCACGCTCTACGACGACCAGGGAGTCAGCACTCGCGCCTACCGCGTGCCGACGACTTCGTACGTCGTGATCATCGACCGCACCGGACGGGTGGCCTACACCGGCTCCGGCGGCGACCAGCAGTTCGACAGCGTCCTCCGCAAGGTGGCCGCTCCCTGACCTCCAGCCCTGTTTCCACTGGTGTGCGCATGCCGATCCGTTGCCGCTTCCTGATGCCGCTCGCCCTGCTCCTCGCCGTCGCCCCGTCCCGCGCGCTGTCGGCGCAGAAGGGGCCTCCGACGGCGCTCCTCATCTCCGGTCCCGAGGTCGGTGAGGACGCGCCCGACTTCCGGCTCCCCTGGGCCTCGAAGGACTCGCTTGGCAGCGTCGAGAATGACTTCGTCCTCCGCAAGCAGGGCGGGAAGGTGACGGTGCTCGCCTTCTATCCCCGCGACTTCACCAGCGGCTGCACGGCGGAGATGCACACCTTCACCGACCGCTACAGCAGCCTCTTCGGCGACGACGTGGTAGTGGTGGGGATCAGTGCCGATTCCCTGGAGAGCCACCGCAGCTTTGCGGCCAGCGTGGGGGCGCCATTCCGCCTGCTCAGCGACCCGGGCCAGCGCGTCGCCGCCATGTACGGGAGCAAGGGCGACAACGGCTTCAATCGGCGGACCGTCTACGTCATCGATGCGCGAGGCCGGGTGGCCTACCGCGACATGCGGTTCGGCGCGCTGGATCCCAAGTCCTACGACCGCCTCCAGGCCGCGGTGCGCTCGGCCCGGGGAAGCTGAGTGCGCCTCGTGCGAGGTCGCGCCGTCGCCGGATTCGCGGCCCTGCTGGCCGGAGTTCCGCTGGCAGCCCAGCGGCCGGCCGAGCGCCCCGGGACGGTGTGGGAGCTCGACACCCTGAGGTCGGGCTTCTGCCTGCACTTCCTCGTCGACCCGGCGGTTGCGGCGCGGGGAAAGTTCCGGGGGGTCTCGCAGCTGCCCGCCAGCGCGTCGGACTCCCTCCACCCCTCGCTTCGGCGGGTCATCGAGACGTCGCCCGAATTCGCGGCCTGGATTCCGCAGCGGTTCTGCGTGTACCAGTTTTCCGCCGTCCGGGCGGGTGGACGCCTGCTGCGCGACACGAAGCACGGCCGGTCCCAGGTCGTGGCGACCTGGTCGACGAGCGCCCGGCCCGGTTCGCCGGGCGCCACCATCCTGCTCACCAGCAACTCCGGCATGAACAACAGCGTGAAGGCCGTCGGGCTCAGCATCGACGGCCTGAAAGCGGCCTTCGGCAAGGTTCCCGAGAGCACCGATGACCGCTACGAGATCCACTACAGCGGCAGCACGCTGACGTGGGACGGCCACGCATCGGGCGACAGTACGGGCGCCCCCCGGGCCAGCCACGAGTGGTTGTCTCCCGCGCGGAACGGCCGGTTCATCGATGTGCGGATGCTGCTCGATCCGGCCGGCGCCCGGCTCATGGTCGGCGCGCTCCGCGTGGAAGGGAAGGGGGAGCTGGCGCGGAGTCTGACCGGGTCCCCCATTCGGTATGTCGGACCGATCGTCTGGGGCGGGTCGGGGAGCGTCGGCTTCGCGGCGCGCTGACCCCGGTGGCGCACTGCTCGACCCCCGGCGAGATCCGCCGGGGGTCTTCTTCTGTGCCGGCACGGCGCTGTGGGAGCTGTGGAAAATTCAGGTTGATGCATAATCATGCGCCTTCATTCAATAGTGAGCTCCGCTCCTGACGACCGGCGACGGAGAGTCGCATCGTTCGACTCCTCAAGAACTTGTCGCGAGACACTGAGGTGATATGTGAGGTGCGATCCAGGCGGGGCTGCATATTCCGCCGTCGATGGTCGTGCGGCGCCCGGCGCTTCTCCACATCGCTCCGGCGGCCGATTCGAGCCCGGCGGTCGTCATGCCGGGACCGATTCCGTTAAACTGCGACACTTCCTCCGCAAGGGCTGACCGTTGCCGCGCACCGCCATTCGCCGCACCAAGATCGTTGCCACCCTCGGCCCCGCCTGGGACACGCCGGAACAGATGGCCGCACTCCTCGAGGCCGGCGTCGACATCGTTCGAATCAATGCCTCGCACGGCACGCCCGAGATCCGGGCGCGCTGGATCGGCGACCTCAAGGCGGTGCTGGCCGAGCGGGCCGCCGCGGGAAAGGCCGGCGCGATCCTCCTCGACCTGCAGGGGCCCCGGATCCGCGTCGGACGTCTTGCGGCGCCGCTCCTCCTTCGCCGCGGTGAGTCCGTGGTCTTCGCGCCGGAGCAGTCGGCGACCGAGTCCGAGATCCCGACCACCTATGAGGCGCTGGCCCACGACGTCTCGCCGGGGGGAAGGATCCTCCTCGACGACGGCCTGCTGGCGGTCCAGGTGACCGAGGTCTGGGCCGACCGGGTGAAGGGGACGGTGCAGTACGGCGGTGAGCTCAAGTCCAACAAGGGAATCAACCTCCCCGGGATCGAGGTGAGCGCCCCGGCCATCAGCGACCGGGACCGCGACGAAGTGGCGCGGGCGATCGAGCTGGGCGTCGATTTCATCGCGATCTCGTTCGTGCGGAAGGCCGAGGACGTGGAGGAGCTGAGGCGGCTCGTGCCGAAATCCATCCGGCTGATCGCCAAGATCGAGAAGGACACGGCGCTCAAGAACATGCGCGCCATCCTGCAGGTGTCCGACGGGATCATGGTGGCACGCGGCGATCTGGGGGTCGAGCTGCCCTTCGAGGAGGTGCCGCTGGCGCAGAAGCGGCTCATCCGCGAGGCCAACCTCTGCAACAAGCCGGTCATCACCGCGACCCAGATGCTGGAGTCGATGATCCATGCGCCGCGGCCGACGCGGGCGGAGGCCTCGGATGTGGCCAACGCCATCCTCGACGGCACCGATGCCGTCATGCTCTCCGCCGAGACGGCCGTGGGGGACTACCCGGTCGAGGCGGTGGAGGCGATGGTCCGGATCGCCCGCGAGGTCGAGACGCAGCGCCGCGCCCGCGGCGGGCCCGAGGTGGTGCCCACGGTCGTGGCCGACGAGGCGACGCGCATGGGACGGCGCGAGGGGGACCGCAACAGCGCCCGCACCGAAGTCGCGATCGCCGTGGCCGTGCGCGCGGCGGCGGAGCTGATGGCGGCACCCGTGATCGTCTGCTTCACCAGCAGCGGCTTCACCGCGCGCACGGTCTCGGCCTACCGGCCGTCGGTGCCGATCTTCGCGGTGACGCCGGAGATCGAGACCTTCCGGCAGCTCGCCCTGGTCTGGGGAGTGGTTCCGGCGCTGGTGGAGCATTTCCCCACCTACGATCACATGCTCCCCGTGGCGCGCCAGCGCCTCCTGGACCTCGGGCTCGCGGAGCGCGGCGACCGCGTCGTCGTCACCGCGGGCGTGCCGTTCGACCAGCCCGGCACCACCAACCTGCTCAAGGTGGAGGCGGTGTAGGCGGGTGCGGCTCACCTTCCTCGGCACGGGCACCTCGTTCGGTGTGCCGCAGATCGGCTGTGAGTGCGCCGTCTGCCGCTCGGACGATCCCCGCGACCGCCGGGGACGTTCGGCCGCACTGATTCGCACGGCCGACGCCACCATCCTGATCGACACGCCTCCGGAGCTGCGCCTCCAGCTGCTCGCCGCCGGCGTGCATCGGGTCGACGCCGTGCTCTACACCCACGAGCACGCCGATCATCTGAACGGGATCGACGATCTCCGCATGTTCTCGGTGCTGGCCCGGCGCCCGCTGCCGGTCTACGGGCCGGCGGAGACGCTCGCGCGCATTCGCGAGGGCTTTCCCTACATATTCGATACGGTACCGCCCTTTCCGGGGACGTCCCGCCCGTCGCTGGCGCTCACCGCGCTCGAGCCCGCGCGGGAGGTGACCGTCGCCGGCGTGCCCGTGCTGCCGCTGGCGTTCGAGCACGGCAACCTGCGGGTGTTCGGGTATCGCTTCGGCCCGGCGGCGTATCTCACCGACGTCAAGCGGGTGGACCCGGGCGAGCGCGCCCGTCTCCGCGGGCTCGGCGTGCTGGCGGTCAACGCGCTCTGGTGGCGGCCCCATCCGACCCACCTGAGTATCGAGGAGGCGGTGGCGCTCGCCCGCGATCTCGGGGCCGGGCGGACCTTTCTCACGCACCTGACGCACGAGACGGGGCACGCCGAGCTCGCGCGCCGGTTGCCGGCCGACGTCGCGCCGGCGTACGACGGACTCACGGTGGAGGTCACGTGATCAAGCTTTCCTATGGCCGCATGCTGCAGGATGCCCTCGACGGCACCCATGGGTTCACCCGCCAGCGGCTCGCCGAGCTCGCGAAGCGCTTCGGTGCCGTGCAGGCGGAGGTGCGGCAGCGGCGCGAAGCGGGGGAGTACGGATTCTACGATCTCGTGGATCAGGCAGAGACGGTCCGCGGGATCCGGGGATTCGCCGAAGGGCTGGGCCAGGCGCATGACCACGTCCTGGTGCTGGGAATCGGCGGCTCGGCACTGGGCGTCAAGGCGGTCCTCAACGCGCTGCGGAAGCCGGCCTGGAACGAGCTCGATGACGAGGCGCGCGACTTCTATCCCCGCCTCACGGTGCTCGAGAATGTCGATCCGGGGACGGTGGCCGCGGCGCTCCGGCGCATCGATCCCCGGCGCGTGCTCGTCAACGTGATCAGCAAGTCGGGCGGCACGGCCGAAACGATGGCGCAGTACCTCGTGGTGCGCGCCTGGCTCGAGGAGGCCATGGGCCCCGCCGCGCACCGGCATCTGGTGTTCACCACCGACCCGGCGCGGGGCGCGCTTCGCGAGCTGGCGCAGCGGGAGAAGATCGCGACGCTCTCCGTGCCGCCCGACGTGGGCGGCCGCTACAGCGTGCTCTCGCCGGTGGGGCTCCTGCCGGCCGCCCTCGTCGGCGTCGACATCGAGGCCCTCCTCGCCGGTGCGCGTGCCGCGGTCCAGCGCGCGGAATCGGATGATCTGCTCCGGAATCCCGCCGCCCTCTACGCCGCCCTCCTCTGGGCGGCGGACACGACGCTGGGCGCGCGCATCCACGTCCTGATGCCGTACGCCGATCACCTGAAGGAATTCGCCGAATGGTACCGGCAGCTCTGGGCGGAGAGCCTGGGCAAGCGCGTGGACCGGCGGGGCGAGCCGGTGCACACCGGGCCCACGCCGGTCGGGGCCGTCGGCGCCACCGACCAGCACAGTCAGGTCCAGCTGTTCATGGAGGGGCCCTTCGACAAGGTGCTCACCTTCATCCGGGTCGAGGATCTCGGGGAGGATGTCCCCATCCCCGGCGGCGGCGACCTCCCGCCCGACCTCGCCTACCTGCCGGGGCACACGCTCGGCGAGCTGCTGCGCGCCGAGTGCGACGCGACCTCGGCGGCGCTCGCGCGGATGGGCCGGATGAACATGACGCTCCGCCTGCCGGCGGTGACGGCGGAGTCGTTCGGCGAGGCGCTCATGTTCTTCCAGATCGCCACCGGCTACGCCGGGGTCTGGTACGGGATCAACCCCTTCGATCAGCCCGGAGTCGAGCTCGGGAAGAAGCTCACCTTCGCGGCGATGGGCCGCCCGGGCTACGAGCCCGAGGAGACCGCCGCACCGGCGGGCGACGAAGCGTGATCGTTTGACCGCATCCGGCGCGGGGCCTACATTTTTCGAGCTTACTTCAAGGAACGTGCAGGATGGCTGATATGATGGAGCACGCCGCGGCACTCTTCGGCGGAGCGGTCGCCGTCATGCCGGGCGGTGTAACGGTGAAGGATCCGTCCCGGCTCCGCTCCGAGGCGATGGACCGGCTCGCGTCGCAGGCCGTCTTCGGCTCGGTCCCCGAGCGCGAGGCGGCGCGGTGGCTCATCTGGGAGATGGCCCAGGCCACGGGAGCCCGCCCCGCCTCGATCCACGATCTCTACCTGGCCCGCGGCCGCGGGGAATGCGGCGGCTTTACGGTGCCGGCGATCAATATCCGCATGATGGCCTACGACTCCGCGCGCGCCGTCTTCCGCGCGGCGCGCCAGGGTCGCGCGGGGGCAATCATCCTCGAGATCGCGCGGTCCGAGATCGCCTACACCGACCAGCGGCCGGCGGAATACGTCGCCGTCGTGCTGGCGGCCGCGCTCCGCGAGGGCTACACCCGTCCCGTCTTCATCCAGGGCGACCACTGCCAGGTCAACGCGAAGAAGTACGAGGCGGACCCGGAGGGCGAGGTCGGCGAAGTGAAGAAGCTCATCGCCGAGGAGATCGGCGCCGGGTTCTTCAACATCGACATCGACACGTCGACCCTGGTGGATCTGTCGCAGCCCACGCTCGCGGGGCAGCAACGCGCCAACTACGAGCGCGCGGCGGAGATCACGCGTTTCATCCGCGGACTCGAGCCCGAGGGCATCACCGTCTCCGTCGGCGGCGAGATCGGTGAGGTCGGGATGAAGAACAGCACGGTGGAGGAGCTTGACGCCTTCATGTCGGGTTACAACGCGGCCCTCGCCGCGAGCGGCGGCGGTGAAGGGATCAGCAAGATCTCGGTGCAGACGGGCACGTCGCATGGCGGGGTCGTGCTGCCCGACGGCAGGATTGCCGACGTGAAGCTCGATCTCGACGCCCTCGCGGCCCTCTCCCGCGTGGCGCGCGAAAAGTACGGGCTCGCGGGCGCCGTGCAGCACGGCGCGAGCACGCTCCCCTCCAGCGCCTTCGGCAACTTTCCCCGGGTCGAGGCGTGCGAGATCCACCTCGCGACCAACTTCCAGAACATCATCTTCGACCATCCCCGCCTGCCGGCCGAGCTCCGCCAGCGGATCACCGCCTGGCTCAACGAGAACACCGCGGGGGAGCGCAAGCCGAGCGACACCGACGAGCAGTTCTACTACAAGACCCGCAAGAAGGCGATCGGCCCGTTCAAGCGCGATGTGTGGGATCTGCCGGCCGACGTGCGGGCGGCCATTGCGGCCGATCTCGAGAAGATGTTCAGCTTCCTGTTCGAGCAGCTCAACGTCAACGGCACCGCCGATCTGGTGGACCGCTTCATTCAGGCCCCGATGCAGCATCACGCCGCGCTCAAGCCCGTGCTGGTCGCCGCGGCCGACGACCCCGACGCCGGGGAATAGGGAGGGAGCATGATGGGTCGCAAGCAGCAGGAGGTGGTATACGTGGAGCGGGGCGGGGATTCCTCCGCGAAGTGGCTCTTCTGGGGCGCGTGCCTGGGCGCCGGGCTCGCGCTGCTCTACGCCCCCCGGACGGGAGAGGAGACGCGCCGAAACCTCCAGCGCCGCCTCTGGAAGCTGCGCGCGATGTCCGAGGAGAAGCTCGACGATCTCATGCAGACGATCGGCGGCAAGGCGCGCGACCTGGCCGGCTCGGCGCGGGAGCTGATTGACGACGGCGACTTCGACGAGGAGGACTTCGACGAGGCGGAGCCGGCGGCCGCCGTGCCGGCGCCCACCGCCCGGGAGGAGCTCGAGCTGCGTCTCGAGAAGGCGCGCGGCGGCCGCCGCCGCCGTCCCTCGGCGGACATCGAGGAGCCGCTCGCCTGAGCGGCGGCCACCGCGGCGGGTGGTACCTCTCTCCGAAGGGGTTCGTCCGCCGCGTCCTCCAGGCCGCCGATGAAAGCCATCTGCCGTTTCTCGCGAGCGCCGTCACCTTCGACGCGCTCCTCGCGGCGGTGCCGTTCGTCCTCCTGCTGCTCATCGGCCTGAGCTTTCTGGCGCAGCACCTTGCCGGCGCCCAGAACACCGATCCGCTGCTGCTCTTTCATCGCTTCCTGCCCGTGCACGTCACCGCGACCGGGCGCGATCCCTTCGCGGTCATCGAGGACATCCTCGCCCGCATCACCCGGAACCGCGGCGCGATCTCGCTCTACGCCGCGCCGGCCTTCGTGTGGTTCAGCACGCGGCTGTTCGGAAGCCTCCGGACCTCGCTCAACGACATCTTCGATACCACGGTGCGGCCGCCGCGCCGGCGGAACCCCGCCGTGTCGTACCTCCTGTCCAAGTCCCGCGACATCGCGATGGTGCTCGTCACCCTCCTCCTCTTCCTCGCGAACGCCGTCCTCACGACGGGCATCGCCGTGGCGCAGGAACGCGGGGCCGTGGCCCTCGCACGCTTTCCGTTTCTGGTGAGCACCGCCGGCCGGGTCGTGAGCGAGCTCCTCACGGTCATCTTCTCCGTCACACTGTTCTTCATGGTGTACAAGTACGCCTCGGTGCGGAAACTGCGCTGGCGCACCGCGCTGCTCGCCGCGACCTTCTGCGCCGTCGCCTTCGAGCTCGCCAAGCGGCTCTACGCCGTCTATCTCGCGAATTTCGCGTCGTTCAAGGGCTCGGGCGGCGACGCGACGCTGGGGGCGATCGTCCTCTTCGTGATCTGGGTGCACTTCACGGCGCTCGTCTTCCTCCTGGGCGGCGTGGTGGCGGAGACCTGGGAGCTCCGGCGCATGCAGCGGCATCAGCGCGCGGTCCTCACGTAGTGCGCGCCATGCCGCCACCCGGCACGCTTCTCGCCGGCCCGCCGCCGGTATATATTCCCTCCGCCTCAGGTCCGAAGGGCGCCGGCGCGCGAACCGCGTCAGGACCTTGCCGGTAGCAGCGCTAAGCGATGCCCGGTGTCGCTTCGGGTAGCCTGAGGCACTTCTCTTTTCCCCTGCCGCC
>JAICUF010000161.1 GCA_025935995.1 Gemmatimonadales bacterium | reverse complement strand
CGTCGAGCCGCTCGACGACTCGCTCGAGAGTGTCTTCGGCTACCTCGTGGAGCGCTGACCGATGACCTCGATCTATCTCCTCACGCTGCGCCAGCTGTCGGGTCGCTGGCGCCTGCTCATCATCGCGCTCGTCTCCGCCCTCCCGCCGCTGGTCGCGGTGATGGCCCTCTACTCCTCGAGCGCGCTCTCGGTGGACGCGTTCGAGACCGCCGTGCTCGGCACCCTCCTGGCGGGCGCCGCCGCCCCGCGCGGGGTGCGCGCGGTCGCCGCGGCGGCGCTCGGCAACGAGGTCGAGGACCGGACGCTGGCCAATCTCACGCTCACGCCGGTGCCGCGGTGGCGCATCGTGGCCGCGAAGCTGCTGGCCTCGATCACCGTCGCCGGGCCGTTCATCGCGGCGAGCGCGTTTCTCACCGCCTGGGTCGCCTTCCTCGGCGACGCGACGGCCGCGCTCGCGGTGACGGTCGCCGCCGTCGTGGGCGTGGCGCTCTACGCCGCGGCGTTTCTCTGGCTGGGCCTCGTGAGCAGCTACGCGATCGGCGCCGGCCTGCTCTACATCGTGCTCTGGGAGGGGTTCCTCTCGGGATTCGTGTCGGGGGTGCGGCTCCTGAGCATCCGCCACTACTCGATCGCCGTCATGCACGCGCTGGACCCGCGACGGTTCGCCGCCGGCCCGCACGTCGCGCCGTGGGCCGCGGTGCTGATCTCGGCGCTCGTGTTCGCGGGATTCATCATGCTCACCGTCCGCCGGCTGCGCCGGATGGACGTGCCTTGAGTTCCACACGCTGGAGGTCACGGTAGCGCCGGACGTCGCTGCTGCCGCTCGCATGGCCTCGCGCCGGATTCACCCGGACGGTATCTTCGACGCTGCACCGCCCTCGACGGGTGGGCCGACCCGCTCCCTCCCTGAACATTGCGGCCTGGATGCACCGACTCTGGAGTATTTCAGCACTGGTCGCGACGCTCGCAGGTCCGGTCCGCGCTCAGCGGGTGACATCGGCCGTCCGACCCGCCGACACCCTGCCGGCCGCGGTCGCGCAGCGCTCCGGCGAGGCGATGGTGCAACGACGCCGTCAGGCACCAGTCGCGATCCTGCTCGGCAGCGTGCGCGACGCCGACGCCCGCCCCATCCCCGGTACCCAGGTGATGATTCGCAACTCGGCTCTCGGCGCGCTCTCGGACTCCCTGGGGCACTACGAGATCACGGGCGTTCCGCCGGGGCAGCACGGCGTGGTGTTCGCAAGGATCGGCTACTATCGCCTGGAGCTGACTGACGTAGACGTCGCGCCGCCAGACACGATACGACTGGACGTCCGGCTCGCTCCGCGGCAGGTCGTCATCACTGAATGCCTGACGTCCCCGCCCTGCTGAAGGCGGCGGTGTGCATGTGTGCGCCGCGACGCCCTGACGGTTGACCATTTGCCCGGAGCAGTCATGACTCCCCGCGAGCGGTTCGGAGTATCGGTCCGCACCATCGGCCTGATATTGCTGCTGGCCAGTGCCGTCTATCTGATCAGCTTCCTGGCGGTGCTTGCCAGGCCGGCACTGCGCCCGAACACCCCGCCGGGGATGTATGCGCTGTCGGCGCTCATCGCGCTCCTCATCGCGGCGTATCTGCTCCGTGGCGCCCGGCATATCGTTCGATTCGCGTATGGGCCCGAGCGCGCGCATGACGACGCACCCCCGCCTCCTGTCGCCTGACCACTGCGTGCAGCCGCCAGAGCCGAAGCAGCATGCGCGTTCCGCTCGATGATTGACCTCACTCTGCCCCGCCCCACATCGGAGCTCGCCGTGAATCGCCGTCCGCAGTGGCGCATCCTCACGACCTTCGGGGCCGTCGGCGCCGCCTTGCTGACCACCGCCACTGCGGCCTGCACGTCGGATTCCCAGGGTCCCCCGGCCGAGGCCCGCCACTACGTCGCGCTGAGCGTCGGGCCCGGCCACACCTGCGCCCTCACCGCGGACCATGCGGCCTGGTGCTGGGGCAACAACGCCGACGGCAAGCTCGGCGCCGGCCCGACGGGCGCGGGTGACCAGCTCGTCCCGACACCCGTCGCCGGCGGCATCGCGTTCACCGACATCAGCGCCGGGGAGTCGCATACCTGCGGCGTGGCCACCGACGGCCGCGGCTACTGCTGGGGAGCGAACGGCGTCGGCGCGCTCGGCACGGGCGAAGGACTCGCCGCCACTCACGATGGGCCGGTCGAAGTGGCGGGTGACCTCCGCTTCACCCGCATCTCCGCCGGCGCCGGGTTCTCCTGCGGCGTGACCACGACGGGCGATGCCTACTGCTGGGGCGACAACCAGTCCGGCAACCTCGGCGTGGGCGACAACGAGCCGCGCACCACGCCGACACTCGTGACCGGCGGACTCAGCTTCAGCTTCATCGCGACGAGCAAGGGCGGAACGCCGTCGAACTGGTTTGCCTGCGGGCTCACCACCGCTGGCGCCGCATACTGCTGGGGCGCGAATGACGGCGGCGAGCTCGGGACCGGCTCGGTTTCCCTCCTGAGCGCCGAGCCCGTCCACGCGGCGCCGGCGCTGACGTTCGAGTCGCTGAGTCTGGGCGACGGAATCGCGTGCGGCGTCTCGACGGCGCACGACGCGTACTGCTGGGGCACCACGCCGACAGTCACGATCGTGCCGGGCGAGAGGAAATGGTTGTCGATCAGGCTCGGCGACGCGTCGGTCTGCGGCGTCACCGATGCCGGCGACGGATTCTGCTGGGGCACCAATCCCTTCGGGATGCTCGGCAACGGCCTCTCGGCCAGCGTGTCCTACGCCGAGCCGACGCCCATCGTCGGCGGGCTCACGCTCCAGGTGGCCGCTCCGGGCCGGAGCCACAGCTGCGGACTCGCGGCCGACGGCTCCGCCTACTGCTGGGGCCTGGGCATCCTGCTCGGCATCGGGCCGCTGCCGGACTTCCCGTCGCCCTACGTCAAGTACGAGCCGACGGCCGTCGTGTCGGAATGAGGACCTTCCCACCCCCAAGCTGAGGAATCCATGCTGCGTCGACTGTCAGTTGCGGGTGCGCTCCTCGTCTGCTCCGCCACGCTGCACTCCGCTGCGGCGCAGACCGCGCCCCCGGCGCCCCCGGCACCCGCCGCCATCGCGCCAGCCGACTCGGCGCGCCCGGAGACCATCGAGCGACTGCTGGTCGCGGCGGACATGGAGCACATGTACGCCCAGTCCATGGAGGCGGGAATCAGCGCGCAGCTGAAGGCGAATCCCCAGCTCGCGCGCTACGAGGACATCCTGCGCGCGTTCATGCTCAAGTACGCCAGCTACGCGAGCATGAAGCCCGACCTGATCAGGATGTATCGCGCCACCTTCAGCGAAGCCGAGATGCAGGAGATCATCGTCTTCTACCAGTCGCCGTTCGGGCGGCGGCTGATGGCCAGGATGCCCGCCCTGATGGCCCGGTCGAGCGAGATGAGCGCCCAGCGCGTGCAGGCCCACCTGCCGGAGCTGATCGCCGACATCCAGGCAAAGGCCGGCGAGGGGCGATGACGGGAGGGATGAGAACTCGCCGCCTGCGAGTGGCCACGACGCTGGCGGCCCTCGGATTCACGGCGGCGCCCCGCCTCCCCGCAATGACAAAGGGGCGACCATCCTCGGCCGCCCCCCGTTCCTTCCGCCCTTCCGCCCTTCCCCTACCGCTCTTCCTTCTGAAGAATCGGCCGCTCCGACGCCTGCTTCGCCAGCTCCTTGAGCGGCTCCGACAGGTGATCGCCATAATGGAGCAGGAACACCCCGCGCGCCCGCTTCTGCATCAGGAACGCCACCAGCGGCGTGTCCGCCTTCGCGGCGTTGCACTCGCGGCACGCCAGGACAAGATTGTCCGGACGGTCATACGCGGTCTGGCCGCGGCGAGGGCGCACATGATCGAGGGTGATCACTTCGGGGGGAGTCTCGGTGCCGCAGTAGGCGCACACCGAACCGTGGAGCGAAAGTAGCCAGTCTCTGTGCGACTGCATGCTGCGTCCGGCTGACCGGCGAAAAGCGGACGGAGCGACT